>WTGA01000166.1 GCA_011523765.1 Gammaproteobacteria bacterium | reverse complement strand
CACCGTATGTTAAAGATGGGCTAACAAGCTGGTATTGCCAGCGTGGAAAGCAGGCGAACCCGTGGCAACTGCGCGGATTCGGGTTGATGAGGGTTTCTCCTGTGCAATCCGCAAGCTGGGGTCTGTCAATCAGAAACCGCGGAACACTTTTCGTGATATTTGGCTGATTTGGCTTGGGTGAATGAAAAAAAACCGCTATAGTACAATGGCAGGTCCCGGAACCGGGAACAGATCACAAGATACTGATATATAAAACTTAATTATACTCAAAGATAACCAGCTGGCCGCCAGGTCGCGAATCGTTGTATCGTTTTTTCCGGGCAAAAACAAGCTGGATCCCCCAATTACCCCCAACCACGGTTCGTCGATTGACATGTCTCAGGTAAACAGAAGAACGAAAGCGAATGCGATTCGTGCGTTGAGCATGGATGCGGTTCAAAAAGCCAATTCGGGTCATCCCGGTGCACCCATGGGGATGGCGGACATTGCAGAAGTCCTGTGGTCTGATTTTTTGAAGCACCATCCCGGCAACCCCGACTGGCTGAATCGCGACCGCTTTGTATTGTCCAATGGACATGGATCCATGCTGATCTACTCGTTGTTGCACCTGACCGGTTACGACCTCGGCATCCAGGAAATCAAACGGTTCAGACAGCTCCATTCCAAGACGCCTGGCCATCCGGAATACGGCTATACGCCGGGTGTTGAAACCACTACCGGCCCCCTGGGGCAGGGGCTGTGCAATGCGATTGGCATGGCCATTGCCGAAAAGACACTGGCGGCCCAGTTCAATCGTCCCGGACACGGGATCGTGGATCATTTCACCTATGTGTTTCTGGGTGATGGCTGTTTGATGGAGGGGATATCCCATGAAGGGTGCTCGCTGGCGGGGACGCTGAAACTGGGAAAGCTGGTGGCGTTTTATGACGACAACGGGATCTCCATTGACGGACCGGTGGAAAGCTGGTTTACCGACAATACGGCCATGCGTTTTGAAAGTTACGGATGGCAGGTCATCCACGATGTCGATGGGCATGATCCGGATGCCGTGCACCAGGCCATAGAAACGGCCCGGGCGGAAACCGAAAGGCCCTCGATCATCTGCTGCAAGACCGTGATCGGGTACGGTTCACCCAACAAGCAGGGCAAGGAAGCCAGTCATGGCGCACCGCTCGGAAAAGAAGAGGTGCAACTGGCCCGGGCGCAGCTCGATTGGGTGCATCCCCCGTTTGAGATTCCACAGGACATCTATGATGCCTGGAATGCACAACGCCGGGGGGTTGCGGCGGAACGGTCCTGGCAGGAGCAATATAACCGGTACCGGAATGAATACCCGGCGCTTGCCACAGAATTCATGCGACGCACATCCGGGAACCTGCCGGACAACTGGAAGGAAACCTGTCAGCAAATCACCAGACAGACTGCACAAAAACAGGAAACCATCGCCTCCCGAAAGGCATCGCTCAATGCCATTGAACACCTGGGTCCGCATCTGCCCGAGTTGATCGGCGGTTCCGCCGATTTGACCGGGTCCAACTTAACCTATTGGTCCGGTTCGAGGAGTATCGAAGACGATGCCTCCGGCAACTACATCTATTTTGGCGTCCGCGAATTCGCAATGTCCGCCATGGTCAACGGGATTGCGCTGCATGGTGGGTTCAAGCCCTATGGCGCCACGTTTTTGATGTTTTCCGAGTATGCCCGCAATGCCCTGCGGATGGCTGCACTGATGAAAATCCCGTCGGTATTCGTCTTTACCCACGATTCGGTAGGACTGGGTGAAGACGGTCCGACCCACCAGCCGGTCGAGCAGCTGGCGACATTGAGGTTGATTCCCGGGATGTCCGTATGGCGTCCCTGCGATGCGGTGGAAGCTGCCGTGTCCTGGCAACAGGCCTGCGAATCCTCAAAACAGCCCTTTTCCCTGATTTTTTCCCGGCAAAATCTGCCGCACCAGCAAAGAAGCCAGTCTCAGCTGGATAATATATCCCGTGGCGGCTATGTATTGCTGGATTGCACGGGGGAGCCCGACGTGATCATTATTGCCACCGGTTCGGAAGTCGCGCTGGCCATGGAAGCTGCACGGCAATTGGTGGATATCGCGGTCCGGGTGGTTTCCATGCCCAGCACGGACCGGTTCGATGCCCAGGATCCGGACTACCGGGAATCCGTATTGCCCACCGGTGTCACGCGCAGGGTGGTGGTGGAAGCCGGCGTCACGGATGGCTGGTTCCGATACGCCGGGACCGGGGGCGAAGTCCTGGGAATCCACACCTTCGGAGAATCCGCCCCGGCAGATGAGGTGTTCAATTACCTGGGAATGACCGTGGAGAACGTGGTCGGGGCGGTAGTCAGGATGACAGGGTCATGATCTGGTCCTGCAGTGCCGAGAAATCTTGTTTGGAGTATTGACGATGACAATTAAAGTAGCAATAAATGGGTACGGGCGCATTGGTCGAAATATCTTGCGTGCCAAATATGAATCCGGGAACGACGACATCGAAATCGTGGCGGTCAATGATCTGGGGGATGCCGGGACGAACGCGCATCTCACACAGTATGACACGGCCCATGGCCGGTTCCCGGGGTCCGTGGAAGCCGGGGAGGACCATATCGTTGTGAATGGAGACCGGATTGCCGTCTTTGCCGAGCGGGACCCCTCCAGGCTGCCGTGGGCGGACCTGGGTATCGATGTGGTCCATGAAAGCACGGGATTTTTCACTTCAAAAGAGAAGGCCAGCGGACATCTGGCCGCCGGTGCCAGAAAAGTCATCATTTCGGCACCGGGAGGCAGTGATGTGGATGCAACGATTGTTTATGGAGTCAACCACGGCATTTTGAAATCCGCCGATACGGTCATTTCCAATGCCTCCTGTACCACGAATTGCCTGGCACCTTTGGTCAAGGCACTCCATGATTCGGTTGGCGTGGTCCATGGACTGATGAATACCATCCATGCCTATACCAATGACCAGGTGCTGACCGATGTCTATCACAGCGACCTGAGACGGGCCCGGTCGGCCACAAGCTCGATGATTCCAACGAAAACCGGTGCCGCGGCTGCGGTGGGCCTGGTCATCCCGGAACTGAACGGAAAACTCGACGGGTTTTCCGTGAGAGTACCGACGATTAATGTATCCGTGGTGGATCTTACCTTCGTTGCCGCCCGGGAAACCTCGGCTGATGAAATCAACCGGATTCTTAAGGATTCTGCCGACGGCAAAGTCCTGGATTACAGCGATGCCCCGCTTGTCTCAGTGGATTTTAATCATGTTCCGGTTTCGTCGACTGTTGATGCAGGCATGACCCGGGTTACCGGCGGGACACTGGTCAAGGTCTGTTCGTGGTACGACAATGAATGGGGTTTTTCCAACCGCATGCTGGATGTCACGACCGCGCTGATGAATGCAGGCTGATCGACCGGTTCCAGCGGGTTCCCGGACCCCATCTGCCGTGTTATGAGACCCCGCACCTCGAACGGTATGAATGGTGGGCCTGTTCTTGCCCCGTTTGCGGAATCGGCTCTATCGGTGTCCCGGCACCTGCAGACGCTCCAATGACAGTCCATGGGTCGGGGCCGGTATGGTCCATTGACATGGTTTTGTCGCGATGAATCTCCGGCAATTGTCCGACTTCGACCTGTTGGGCAAACGGGTGTTGATCCGGCAGGACCTGAATGTTCCGGTTTCGAACGGCAGAATCCTTTCTGCAAACCGGATTGAAGCCTCTTTGCCGACGATCAGGTTGGCACGCGATGCCGGGGCGAGGGTCATGCTGATGTCCCATTTGGGCCAACCCGAAGAAGGGCAATACAACGTGGCGTATTCGATGGGACCGGTTGCCGATTACCTTTCGTGCGCACTGGGCCAGCCGGTAAGACTGCACTGCGATTACCTGAATGAAATGCCGGACCTGGACCGTGGCCAGGTGGGGTTGCTGGAAAATGTCCGGTTTAACCGGGGAGAAAGTTCCAATGACGCCGAATTGTCCAGGTCCTATGCCGCGTTGTGTGATGTCTATGTTATGGATGCATTTGGAACGGCACATCGTGTGCAGGCTTCCACCTATGGTGTCGGGCTGTATGCTCCCATGGCCTGTGCGGGCCCCCTGTTAACCCGGGAACTCGGCGCACTGGATAAGGCACTTTCTGCGCCCGAGCGACCGATGACTGCGATCGTTGGCGGAGCAAAAGTGTCCACCAAACTCACGGTGCTGAATTCGTTAAGCCGTGTTGTTGACCGGTTGATTCCGGGCGGCGGTATTGCGAACACCTTTATTGCGGCAGCGGGATATGGGGTCGGCAAGTCTTTGTACGAACCCGGTCTGGTCGATCAGGCGAAGGCATTGGTCCATGCAGCCAGGGCCCGAGGAAGTGAAATCCCGATTCCAGCGGATGTCGTTGTCGGCCAATCATTTTCCAGCGAGGCAGCGGCCCGGGTCATACCGGTATCCGAGGTCGCTGATGACGACATGATCCTGGACATTGGTCCGGAAACCACAGCCCGGTATTGCGAAATGGTGGGGTTGGCCGGCACCATCGTCTGGAACGGGCCAGTGGGAGTCTTTGAATTCGGACCGTTTTCATCGGGTACCCGGAAATTGGGGAATGCCATTGCCCGGTCGGACGCATTTTCGATCGCGGGAGGGGGGGATACCCTGGCTGCGGTTGACCAGTTCGGATTGTCGGAGTCCATTTCCTATATTTCCACTGGCGGGGGCGCCTTTCTCAAATACCTGGAGGGGGGGGGATTGCCCGCTGTGGAAATGCTGCAACGTGCCGGCCGGGCCAGGCAATCCGTCGCAGGAGACGGGCCCCGGGACCGTACACCCTGACACCGGTACCGTTACAGGCTTTTGGTCACCACCGCATTGAGGCGTTCACGACGGATATGGCAGCCTCTGGCAAGCCGCAGCGGCCCTTATGAGTATGGTTATCAAATTGGGTGCAAGCACGGATACCGGGACCGCTGGCAACCATCACGGCAAGCCGGCATCCGGCGAGCATCCTTTCCATGGGAACCAGCTGTATCCCCATTTCAGGTTGGGCCCGGACAAGGGGATAAATTCCAGCAAAACACGGGACATTGCCCGGGGCGGGCACCTTGAAAATGCGATATTTCCAAGAGCGCTTCGGGGGCAGGATGGCTACAGCATGGGAGCCAATTGCAGATAACCGTCGTACAACATTCTTAACGCTACATAGAAGATGATGGCAAGACCGACATAGCCGATCCAGCGGTGTTTCTGCAAAGTCTCGGAAATGACGGAAGCGGCCACGGTCATGAAAACGACGGACAGGGCCAGTCCAAACACCAGGATTCCACTGTGCCCGTCTGCAATACCGGCGACCGCAAGCACATTGTCGAGTGACATGGAAACATCCGCCATGGCGATCTGGAAGATGGCCGTGCGCAACGGTGGATTTTTGCTGACATGGATGTTGTCGCCTCGTTCGTGTACCTTTTCATGGTGGCCGGTTTCCCTCAGGTCCTGCCACAATTTCCAGCAAATCCACAACAGCAATGCGCCCCCTACGAGGAGCAATCCCTTGATGGCAAGCAACTGGACGGTTAACAGGGCAAATACGATACGCAAAAGTACCGCAACGCCCACTCCATACAGGATCACTTTGCGTCGAAAGTCCTTGTTGAATTTTGCCGCCACGAGACCGATGACAATCGCATTGTCACCTGCCAGGACCAGGTCAACGAAGATGATCTGTACCAGTTTGAGAAGATTTTCTGTCAAATCCATGGTTTGGGCCTGAAAAAATAGTGCCTCGCACCCGGTTGCTACGGCTTTGGTGCGAGGAAGGTTATCTGTTTGATGGAATCCGCGGCTCGTATTCAGGAAAAGAAGCAACGGCTACCATGCATCATCCTGATGGAGATGGATTCAGCTGTCAACGATTCAAAGATCGGGATGGATCGATCACCACCAGTTTTGTTTGCGATAGTATATCATGCCATGCCAGTTTATTCGGGTGAAAAACAGATGAGAAATAACCGATGGCCAATATGGCCCAGGATAAAATGGACAAGATGAATCGCATCCATGCCATGCGCCAGGTGACAGGGCGCGTATCCGGGACATTGATCCGGACCAGTTTGATTCGCCAGGCCCGCATGCCCAGCGTTTGGCCTCCGTGGCACCAGAACCATCCGAAAAACAGGAAACAGACCGAGATGAGGTACGCGAGCCGAAAAGCATGGCTGACCCTGGGGCTCAGGATTTCAGCCAAAAGGGGAATCGGCTGCCAGGCAAGAAATACAATGCATGAAAGCAAAATTGCATCGTAGGCAATGGCACTGAAACGGCGCCATAAAGGGCAGGGCGCATGAAAAACTTCACTTGTTGAGACTTGTTCTTCCATCAATTTTATTTAACTTTATAAGTTATTGTTTTTGCTGTCTAAAAAAGTTTTGCACATTGCCGGTCTGATTCGGTTTTGGTTCCCGGGACCGGACCGGAGCATCAGAATTGCGATCAGTGATACCCTAACCCATTGATAATTATAAAAAAAACATATCGAGGAATCCTCAAGAAAAATAATCATAGATTTACCAGAATGGTTCTGCAAGGGAATATTTAATTTAATCCACAAAGTTATCCACAGGGTATCGGGAAGCGGAAAGACGGTATCCGGAGGGTTTTGGTTCCGGAAACCAGGGCCTCGGGGGAGGGCCTGGGTGGTCTTGCTGCAGGGGCCGGCATGATCAAGCGGAAGATGATGGGAAAAATTCCGACCAGATGGATGAAATGGCGGTCGCGATACCGACTATTCCTGTCAGGCCGTCTGGTGAATTTTCAAAACAAACCGTGTCCGCCATGACACCGAATCCATATTTTGAACAAGAATTCAATTTGCGCGGCGCAGGGCTCGTCGGCGCGAATCGGCCGGCTGGGTCCGCCTGGCATCGGAATTGAACCTGGAAAGCCCGGTGGCTTGGTGCATGAATCAACTGGGCGGCCTTTTTGCAGGGTGTTTTTCACGTCCTCCGGGTCTGTACAAGCGGCACCGCTCCTGTGCGCGGCAAGGCCCAGGATTGGCAAAAGGGGCACCAAAGAGGGGGTGGTTTCTGACCCCGGAAGGAACCGTTTACCCCGGGTCCCGGGTCTTTTTCAGTTGCCCGCAGGATAGCCCTTCGGTACAGTTGAAAGATAGTGGATGAGAACCGGATGGAGCCGGAAATACTGCCAACGATCCGTGACAGCCCATGATATCTGAAGAAAAACCCAGGCGAAAAGGGGGCAGGACCCGCAAAAGGGAACAGATCAAAAACGCGGTACCGGTCCACCATCCACCGCTGGTCCGCAAGATTCCCATCTACGAAGTGCTCAACGAAGAAGGGGTCGAACTCGTGCATGACTTCGCCATGCGGGTCCTTGAGCAGGTCGGGTGCGATTTCAGGGACGAGGAATCACTGGATTTCTGGCGCAAGACCGATGCCGAGATCGATGGGCAGCGGGTCAGGGTCGGCAGGGATTCGCTGATGGAACTGGTCGGGCACGCACCGTCTTCCTATATTCAGCATGCCAGGAATCCGGAACGTACCGTCAAGGTGGGTGACGGACATACCGTCATTGCTCCGTCGTATGGCCCGCCATTTGTGCTGGACATGGATGGGGAACGCCGTTATGCAACGCTGGATGACCTGAACAACTTCCAAAAACTGAACCACATGGCCTCTTCCGTGCACATCGCTGGAGGCCCGATTGTCGAACCGGTGGATATTCCGGTCCCGTGCCGGCACCTGCATATGGCATACAGCGGTCTGAAATACTCGGACAAACCCATCGTCGGAAATGTGACGGCGCGAAATCGCGCGGAAGATACCGTGGAGATGATGAAGATTGTATTTGGCGAGCAGTTTGCAACCAACCATACGGTGACCAGTTCCCTGATCAATGGCAATTCCCCCCTGGTGTGGGACTCGACGATGCTGGATGCACTGAAAGTGTATGCGCAAAACAACCAGGCCGTACTGGTTTCCCCGTTTTCCATGACCGCGGCCAGCACGCCCGCCAGCAATGTGGGAACCATTGGCGTGGTGGTGGCCGAAGCACTGATTGCGATTGCATTGGCCCAGATCGTACGACCGGGGTGTCCGATGCTGTTTGGCTTGCCGTCGATGACGGTCGCATTGAATACCGGCGCCCCGGTCCATGGTTCACCGGATTCCGCCATGGTGCAGTTGATGGCCAACCAGATGGCCCGGAGATACCGCCTGCCTCACCGCGCCATCATGAATGTGGCCACCTCCAAGTGTGTGGACATACAGGCGGGTTACGACTCCATGTGGGGGATCATGCCCTGCTTCTTGTCCGAAGCAAACTGGCTGACCATGTCCGGTGGCCTGATCGAAGGTTCGCTGACCCAGAGTTACGCCAAGACGCTGATTGATTTTGAACAGCTGGATGCGTTTTACCACTTTGCCCAGGGAAATTCCTTTGATGACCTGGAAGAGATTTTCGAGACGGTAAAGCACGTAGGGCCAGGCGGGCATTTTCTTGGAGAGGCCCACACCCGCAAAAGCAACCTGTTCATCTTCCCGTCGCAAAACAATGTGACCTACGAGCAGTGGGAGGCGGATGGAAAGAAGGATTCGGCGAGGGTTGGCCTGGACAGGGCCCGGGATTGGCTGAACCGGTATGAAGCCCCTGCGATGGACCGCTCCCTGGACCAGGCATTGCTGGAGTTCATCCGTAAAAAGACACGGGAACTCCCCAAAACCGTCACTTGACCGGCAGGCATTTCGGGTTCGTGCCCGGGGTGGAAGCAGCGGGGCACTTCTGCCGCATTGCCTGGTTCACCGATTCATCGGCTGCCAGGGATGGCACATTCAATTCGAGACGGAAGATCTCCCATGGAAGTGCATTGGGTCCGGCATGACGAGTTCCGGTTGCCGGTCTTTTTCCGATGGCCAGGCGTCCCGCCCCGGACCGATGGTGAGGAATTCGTCCCGGTCCATGCCGTGCCGCCGGGGGGGAGATGAAATTCGAATTATCCTGCGACCACCTTTCCGGCCTGGTACAGCCAGCCCGGCATGGGACGATCCAGTTCCCAGCATATTTTCATGGGGCGTTCCGATTCATGGCTCAGGTAGTGAACCGGTCCCAGGCAATGGTAAGGGACCGTTTGACCCGAAGCCGACTTTCTTCGTTCACGCACGAACAGGATGACCTCCGACCCCCGTTTCGAATGGGTGATGTACCGTTGACCGGCGGGCGAGTCCGGCGTGGTGTGGTTCTGTGTTTCCCAGTGGAACAAGGTGGGCGAGATTGGATAGTCGGCGTAACGGATCGACGGGGCAAAGTGCTGGTCCGTTTTTTCCAGGGTGACAAACAGCAGGTCGGTTTGTGCCGGTTTTTCCCACCAGACCCCGGTCTGGGGCAAATGTATGGCATCCTTTTGGTTGAGGCGCTGGTATGCCGCCATGATTTCTCCCAGGGTATAGGTGGCATGACTTTGCAGGGGAACCGCTTGCCCGGGATACACAGACCGGGGGATCGTGCGTATCCGGTCCAGGAGTATCTCCAGCAGGTCGCAACACTCCTGGCGCAGTGCCTTCGAATGGTGCAGGTCGCGGAGCAGGGAATCTGCACGGGAAACCGGTGTGTTGCGTCCACCGACAATGGCAAACAGCATCAGTCCCAGGCGGTACTCCCGTCCCCGCAGTCGGGAGATTGGGCGGGGGTGACCGGTTGTCAGGATCTTCAGCCAGGTTTCCAGGCGTTCCGGATCATCGACGTGGAGCAGGCGGCCGATGGTGCGTTGCGCCGCCGTGCCCGTTGCCTGAAAAGGTTCCCCGGCAAAGCCTGCCTTGTGGCGGAGTTCGGTAAAGCAGTGGCCGGACCCTGGTCGGAGGTAGATGTCATCCAGGCCAACGTCCGCCTGGTCCAGGAAATCGGCCAGCCTGGCTTCGGGTCCAAGGGCCCGCAGCTCCTCTACCATCCATGCCCGGGCCTGGTGGATGCCCTGTTTCAGGTTGTCGAGTATGGTTTTCTTCGCAATCCTGTCGAGCTTGACGGCGCATCCGGGTGGAAGCAGGGGAAAGTCGGCCTCGACGGCCTGCTTGACCTGGTGCCGGGTCCCGCCAAGCAGTGCGCGATAGCGGATGTCATACCGGTATTCACGCCGGGCCTGGCCCACAAAATCAAGAACGGTCAGCACTTGCTTTTCCTCGGACCAACGCAGGCCCCGCCCGAGTTGCTGAAGAAACACCGTTGCGCTTTCGGTTGGCCTGAGCAGGAGGATGGTGTCGACTTCCGGCAGGTCCACACCCTCGTTGAACAGGTCCACGGTGAAGATGGCCCTTATCTCACCCCGTCTCAAACGCTCCTTGGCTGCAATGCGGTCAACGATCGGGGTATTGGCATCCAGTGCAACGGCCGGCAGGCCAAAATTGCGGAATTTCGCGGCCATGAAATGGGCATGGGCGATGCCGGCGCAGAACCCGAGTGCTCTCATCCTGCGCGGATCGGACACGTACTGCATGACCGCACCACGAATGCTTCGCGCCCGCATGTCATCACCGGTCAGCAGGTTGTCAAGGTCTCCGGACAGATACTTTCCGCGCTGGAAGCGCACCCCGGAAAGGTCGGCCGGATCGTTGATACCGAAATAGTGGAAAGGACAAAGCAGTCCCTGGTCCAGCGCATCCCAAAGCCGTGACTCATAAGCGATCCGGTTCCCGAACCAGGCCAGGACCGATTGGCCGTCCGCCCGTTCCGGTGTTGCCGTCAATCCCAGAAGAATTTTCGGTTCGAGACGGGTTAGCAGTCGTTCATAGCTGCTCGCAGCGGCATGGTGAAACTCGTCCACGATGACAACATCGAAATCCCCGGGCAAGATGGAGTCCAGACGATTGCGCAGGGATTGTACGGACGCAAACACATGGCGGCCTGCCGTTGGGCGTTCGCCGCTGACCAGCAGTTCTCCAAAATCCGGTTCCTGGAGGACGATCTGGAATACCCGTTGACTTTGACGGAGAATTTCATCGCGGTGTGCTATGAAGAGCAGGGAATCGTGCTGGTCTTGGTCCTGGTTGCGCAGCTGTTTGAGATCGAATGCCGCGATCCAGGTTTTTCCGGTGCCGGTGGCTGCGACGACGAGATTGCGGTGGTACCCCCGGTTCCGTTCTGCCTCCAGTGCCTCCAGTGCGACCGTTTGGTGGGGTTTGGGAGCGGCATCGATGTACAGCCATGGTTCGATCGGGGTTTGTCCCGGATGGCCAGGTTTCGACCCCAAGAGGGCACGGTCCAGCCGTTTGGAGTCATGTTCGGGATCATAGGGTTCGAATTCAGGCTCTTGCCAATACTGCTCGAACGTTGCATTGAAACGCTCGATGACCTCGGGGTTTTCCACGGAACTGACCCGCACATTCCATTCCAGCCCATCGACCTGGGCGGAATACGTGAGGTTGGATGATCCGATGTAGGCGGTGTGCAGCCCGCTATTGCGATGAAACAGCCAGGCCTTGGCATGAAGCCGGGTGCGGTTGATCTCGTAGGACACCTTCACCTTGGCACCGAGTTCCACCAGCGTGTCGAGGGCACGGCGTTCGGTTGTCCCCGTGTACACGCTCGTGATGACCCGCACTTCTGCCTGGTTCCTGATCTGTTCTTCCAGTTCGCGCCGGAACAGGCGCAACCCGGAATAACGGATGAAGGCACACAACAGATCGATTCGGTTTGCGCTGGGGATTTCTTTCACAATTTCGTTCGAGATCCGGACATCACTCCTGCCGTTGACGAGCAGTCCCGTGCGACGCATGGAAAGGGCTGGACGGGGCAGGGGCCCAACTCGCAAGCTGGCCGGTTCAATGGCCTCAAGAAGCAGGGCGACCGCTTCGAATACCCGTTCTCCCTTGCCGGTGACCCGGTGCTCAAGCAGCACATCAATCAACTGGTTCACAAGCCTCGTCTGTCCTTTGGGGTCGTCCCGCAGGCTCTCCAGTGTCCGGCGGACATGGCAGTAGACGTGATGGGCCAGCAATGAAGGACGAACGGTGGTATCCGCTGCCTCTGTGCGGATCTCCCAGTTTTCCTGTTCCAGGGCAGATACCAGTTCCGCTGTCAGCAGGGTTTCGTACAGCCCGGGTTGCTGGGGACGTTTCATGAACTGTCAGGCTTCACATCCTTGCCGGTCGTCTTGCCATTCCAGCGAGATGACGATGGGCGGGGTTTTGCGCCACCAGACCCGTTTCGCCCGTTTGTCCAGGATGGTTCTGCCACGGCAGACAGGCAAGTTGAGGCAAGCGGGCGCTTCCCCTGCCAAGTGCACCGGGCCGGATACGCTGAAAACAGGAATGGGTGTGATGCCCGGACGAACTCCTTACGTACGGGAGGCCGCAACGATGGACTCAATGGACCGGTCCAGGGTACGGCTGAATTCCCCGTCCGATTGCCGGGCAGTCAGGCCTTCGGTCAGGGCACGGGAAAAGCTGGCAATCATGCCGTCGTTTTCCGCGAGTCGACGGTTGGCTTCCTCGCGACTGTACCCGCCGGAGAGCGCCACCACTTTGAGGGTATTGGCGTGTTCGATGCAGGGCCGGTAATGGTTGGGGGTCTCGGGCAGGGTAAGCTTGAAAATCACGCGCTCATTTTCAGCCAGTGCCGCCAGGTTCAAGAGTAGTTCATCAAGCAGAATCGCCTCTGCTTCCGCCTTTTGGGGAGAATGGATGTCCACTTCGGGCTCGATAATCGGAACCAGGCCTTTTGCCATGATCTGTTTTCCAACTTGAAACTGCTGCGACACCAGTTCACGGATTCCCCGTGCATTGTCGGTTTTGATGACGGACCGCATTTTGGTCCCAAAAACCCCGTTCGCCAAGGCCTTGTCCAGCAGGGCATCCAGGTCAGGCATGGGTTTCATTATCTGGACCCCGCTGGCTTCATCTGCCAGGCCCTTGTCGACTTTCAGAATGGGAAGGATTCGTTTTTCTTCCCACAGGTACCTTGCCGTCGGTTTCCCCTCGACTTGACGGTCCATGGTGTTTTCAAACAGGATCGCTCCAAGAATCCGGTCACTGGTGAAATTCGCATTGGTCATAATGCGTGTACGCATTTCATGCACTTTTTCAAACATCTCATCATCGCCGGAATACTCGGTTTCATCCACTCCATACATTTTCAGGGCTTTCGGCGTACTTCCACCGCTTTGGTCAAGAGCCGCAATGAATCCTGTGGAAAGATGAAATTGTTCAAGTTGTCTGGGAGATTCGGTCATGGTGCTTTAGGGTAATTGATGGATGATTCTGAATATGTTGGCAGGCTATTGTCCCGAAAATTGAGACCCATGACAAGCGGGCCATATTATGTGATTGGTGTTCGGGAATTGTTTCCTATGGCATTTGGCTATGACATTCAATTTGAAAAGATAAGAAGTTTGTGGTTACAATGTGTCGCAAGGGGGTTCTTGTCATTATTCCTCGATTCTTTGTATTTCATTAACAGGAATCCCTTCCACCTCCTTCACGCGATGTCCGGCAGAGCAGGTAGTGACCCTTGGATATTCAGTTTCTGATGTAGTGTGAGGTATGCGTGAATCGTTTCCATCTTGCTAATACAAGACTTTGAACAGAACCGAGTTATATCTGGACAATAGTGCCACAACGCAGCCGTTGCCTGAGGTAGTGGAATCCATGTTGCATGTTTTGACAGAAGGATTTGGAAACCCTTCAAGCGGTCATGCACGCGGGCGGAAATCGCGGCAGGCGATTGATCGTGCGCGTGAACAGGTCGCGAATTTTACGATGTCGAATTCGAACCGGATTATTTTTGTTTCTGGTGCAACTGAAGCAAACGATGCGGTCCTTCGGTCAGTCGTCAACGATCCTGATTCCCGGTTGGTCACTACTGTAGCTGAGCATCCATCGACCTGTGGTGTATACGCTTCCATACCTGAACGCATCACAAGGATTCCATTAGAAACCAGTGGTATTCTGAATATGGACGCGTACGACAAGGCCATACGTTCAAATGGTCCGTCTCTGGTTGCTATCGGGTGGGTAAATGGAGAGACGGGTGTCATACAACCTATACGGGAAATTTGTGAACTAGCCAGATTCTGGGGGCATACTACACTCGTCGATGCGTCCCAGGCGGCAGGTCGACTACCCAATGAAGACTTCGGGTTCGAGTATGATTTTATGTCAATTTCAGCGCATAAAATGAATGGGCCTTCAGGTGTAGGGTGTCTGTTAATCGGGCAGCATGCACGATGTCCCACTATGGCTATGGGAGGGGGACAGGAGCAGGGATACCGAGCAGGCACAGAAAATATTCCAGGCATTGTCGGATTCGGGACAGCGTGCAGGGAAAGAGGTTTGCGTCTTACGGAAGATTTAATACGATTGTCAGCGATGCGGGATTTGTTGGAGCAAACCCTTCTCGACAGGATTCCTGGAATCCGGATAAACGGCATGGGTGCCCCACGGGTGCCGACAAACACCAATATCTGCTTCACAGGGATAGATGGTATGGCCTTGGTCGCAAGATGTGATGTCGCCCGGCTGTGTTGTTCCCAGATTTCTGCCTGTTCAACAGGGAGACCTGAACCTTCCAAGACACTTCTTGCTATGGGGATTGAGGAAAAAGACGCCTACTCAAGCATACGTTTTTCGGTGTCAGTGTTGAACACCATGGAAGATATCCGGAATGCTACGCAAGTTCTCATTGAAGAGGTGGGCAGACTGAGAGGAATATTCGGGAGGGACGCGTGAAATTTGGAGGGCATGAAACATTTTTTCTTCGGCCAGGTTGGCTCACCAAGGGCCTATTTTTGGTGGACCAGACTAATGATCTCAGTTGGAACAGTATCCATTCCTCCGACCATATGGGAGTTGGAAGGAACATGGCAAAATCCATCGGGTGGTGGATGAATCGTGCCGGTCTCGCACGTAGACCTGCCCGGACATGCCCAATTGAACTAACATCACTAGGGCAGGGTATTCTCAACCAGTACCCATATTTTTCAGGTTCCACACCATGGTGGTTCATCCATTTGGAGTTGACTTTGGGGAAGGAGAATACTGTTTTTCCCTGGTTCTTTCAGAATTACAGGGAAAAACGATTTACTCGGGAATCCTTGGAAGGGGCGCTAGTCTCATATTTGGAAACAAGGGGAGAGAAGATTCCTACTGCGAAAAGTCTGTATCGGGATATAGCGGTTTTACTGCAAAGTTACGCTCGGCCTATACCGGCCCTTGAAACGGACCCTGAAGACAATCTTGACTGCCCCTTAAGGAGTCTGGGCCTGTTAGTACATCGTACAGATGTCGGTGTTTTTGAGCGAAGGGCTACCAAAGCATTGATCCCTGCCTCTGTGATTGCGGCCGCACTGGAACTAAGTCAGCCCGCAGATGGACTTGGTGATATGGAAACTATTCCGTTAGATTTCAGCGGCCCTATACGCAAGGTAAGTGCAGTATTCGGTATGGATTCCGAGAACATGGTGGAACATATCATTAGGGCTGTGGAAGAACTAGGGTTGGGTGAGCTTTCTTTGAATCAACTGTCGGGACAACGGTCTGTCATTTTACGGAAAAGAGGTCTTGCCGGGTGGCTGAATTCCCATGTTGCTTCCTTGAAAGATTAAGTTGTAGTTTATGAGTTGAAAATGCAATGACTGCACCAATCCTGAAATCCATCAACATAATTGAGGATTTCGCTCATCCCGATCGGGTGTGTCATTTCTGGCCAACATCAAAATCCATCGATATTCTGCGTTCGGTTGTCGGTCCAGATACCAGTCGTGCAACAACAATTATAGCCCCTTACGGAAGTGGTAAATCCATTGCTGCCACAATTGGTAGTTTGCTCGTTGAAGGGAATGGAGAGAAACTTGCCGAAATGGAAGAAGTATGCGTGAAACTGAATCAGATAGACCCGGCAATTTCAGACATCATATCCCATCGTAGCACGTCCGGTACTCATGGTGCTGTAGTTCTTCTGAGCAGTTATATATCAGATTTGCCGGGTGCTATTGCACAACAATTGGCTCTCGAACCTATCGACTCGATGCATGCATTGTTCCGCTCCATTGAAACCATGCTTCGCCAAAATACTTTCGACCGAATTGCCATTGTATGGGATGAATTTGGCCGACATCTGGAATCACTTGTATCCAAAGGACGGGCAGAAGATTTAGCGATGGTTCAGGACCTTGCAGAGTGGACAATCCGGCGCCAGTCACCATTGGTCACATTAACACTCTTGATGCATCAGGAGTTTCTCCAGTATTCGGGACGATTGGGAGTAATGGAACAGACCGCGTGGAAAAAAATAGAAGGACGTTTCGAGACGTTACGCATTCTTGAAGACAGTGACGAGATATACGGCTTTATCGCCAACATTGTCAATGACTTGAACCCGAAGAGGCAGGAAAACACTTCAGAAACTGTTGCAAAGACCCATCAGTTGGGGCTGTTCCCATTTCTTCAGGTCATAGGTTCTGTTCATGATCTTTTAATGCGTGCATCGCCTCTTACCCCTGCTGCCTTGTTTCTTTTGCCGAAAATTGCGGGCCGGGTCGGCCAAAACGAGCGTACTGTATTCGGTTTTTTAAGCGCCGCACTGTCACGGGAAAACAGGCATCTGATCAGTCCAGAAGATATCTACCAATACTTCTCTGATTCCATGCGGATGGATACTGGAGTTGGCGGGTGTCACCGAAAATTTGTCGAAACTGAAAGTGCGAGGTCTCGGGCTGCTACTGCACTGGAACGGGAAGTTTTGGCTGCAACTTCTCTGCTCCACCTTGCTGTTTCAGGGAGTGAATTTCGGGTCAGCTTGGAGAAACTTCTCCTTTTTCTTGAGGTTGGCGTTATGGCTGAACGTTCAACACTGAAAACAGCAATTGAAAATTTGCTTGATCGAAAGCTTCTGCTACACCGAAAGTTGAGTGATGAGATATCGGTCTGGCAGGGGGCGGACGTCAATATCCGGGCGCGTGTGAAAGAGGAGATGGATGCCCTGCGCAATCAGTCGGACACGGTTTCCCGAATCGCTGAATTTGTACCGCAACCCGTTTATCTTGCCCCGAGATATAATCACAATAATTGCCTTACCCGGTATGCTGTTGGCAAGTTTGTGACACTTTCCTCCCTGCAGGATGACAAGCAGAGATCCGAGTTGCTCAAGCAGGCAGACCAGTGCGACGCACTAGTCGCTTTGGTCATTGATGCATCAAGCAAGGATTATCAGCGCATTCGAGGAAAGTGGCTTCTGGGTAAACCACATTTGATCCTAGCTTTTGCCAAACGTCGTCCTGACCTGGATCAAGTGTGTCTTGAGGCCGCCGCACTGAACCGGTTGGAGAAGGATGACGTGCTACTTGAAATGGACCCGTTAATTGAAAGAGAGGTCCAAGAACTCAAATCGGACACACTCGACTACATTTTTTCACGGTCTTCTTCATTGATTGATCCAGAAGTTGGTGATGTCTTTTGGTATAGCAATGATAATTGCTTGAATAATAAAGAAATTATCGGGGGGGGGGGGGGGGTATATGCTCCGGAAAAATTCTGTCTGAATTTTTCGCAAGGGGGTTCCAAAAAACCCCTGTCATCTCAAAGGAACAATTTTTTAAAAAAAGGGTTACGGAATATCCAAAAAGCACGAAAAGAGGGTGATTGTGTTTTTTAACAACATTCACCT
>WTGA01000056.1 GCA_011523765.1 Gammaproteobacteria bacterium | reverse complement strand
GGCGGTTTGGTAATAGCCATAAATTAATCCTATATTAATAAAAAATCTATTAAATACTTATATAATATTTTTTTAATATTATATAAGTATTTTTGTGTTAAATATCATATCTGAAAATGAATAAAACTCTGAAATCGCCTTTTTGTCTTTTGGCACATGCTCAAATACTGCTTGCCCCTTGCTAGCTGCGTTGGGCCAAGCTTTGCGTCGTACCAATACTTGCTGCAGCACTTCAATCTGGGGGTACTCGGTCAGTGCCTCGATCATTGCTTGATTATCTGTTCCGGAAGGGTCAGCCATGTTCACAAGCGCATAAGCCTTGGGTGGGTCCCTGACCGCCTCAACCTCTTGAAGCAAACGCACAAGTTGAGTAATCGTCCAGAAATCGAAAGAGCGTGGTGTCAACGGTGCAACCAACACGTCACAGATAGTCAGTGCGGCCCGGAATGCTTCCGTATCGCGCCCACCACAATCAATGATTGTGTGGTCAAACTTTTCTGCAAGGGATTTTCCCTGACTCCGTACCTGCGCTCCATGCACACTCACACAGGTATAGTGCGAGATACCTGGAGCTCCCTGCTCCCTGATTCCGGTAAACAACATGGCTGTGGACTGATCATCAGCGTCAATCAGGACAACACTGTCTTCCTTGTTTTTCCCCCTTTCGACCGCGAGATTTACGGCCAATGTGGTTTTGCCAACACCGCCTTTAATGTTGCCTACTGTTAAAATCATACTTATTAGATATTATTACAATATATATAATGGACCATTATAATATAATTATACTCCAAGGAATGATTGGTATAATCACATGACTAAAGAATGCGGGATGTGCATTGATCTTTAAAGGAAAAGACATCCGGTGGGCGATGGGGCCGAGCTGCATCGGCTGTTGGACCATCTGCACAAAGACATTGTCAGAAAGCCTGACTTCGGAAATAGACCAATAACCATGGGTTGGTTGATATCATCTCCTTGCATTACATCCTGATCACCCTCCCGAGACGATCAATCCCACTGGGGTCGTCCGATAAACCTCACTTCGTCCAGGGCAATTGCTGGTAATAAGCTGCAACCGAATCAAAGCAGGGATCAAAATCCGGCAGTGGATCGTCGTGACCCAGTTCCTGTTGGAGCGTGTTCCAATCGGCGGCGGCACATTCCCTGATTACTGGCGCATTGATGGATTCCTGCTCTGGAAACAAGTTGCGGGAATTGCATTTTTTGAGGAGAGACCCGAGAACCTCCGGCTTGTGACGGTTCAAGGCATCATGACAATGCCGGAGTAGAAAATTCAGGTCATAGACATCCTGGCGCCGGTTTCTTTTGCGCATCTTCTGTTGCAGCAGGGCGCGATACTTTTCGGTAACCAGATCAACCAAAGAATAGGACAGCAGGCTGTCTTCATCGGATATTCTCAATACTTGGAAATCACCAACCGGTTCATTGAAAGAAATATCAAGGGGGACCACATCAGTCGCCTGTCCGGCATGGAGTCTGCGTTCCTGCTTCGATCCCCGTCGGGCATAGGCGATTCTAAATTTCAATGCCGGAAACTTCCCGTCTGGATACTCCCGTGGTTGACGACTGATGGACTGGACCCGCATGACCGTGTCGGCAAATCCAAGCCTTGCGGCGGTATGCTTCAAAGCATCGTTGAAATGCGATTTCAGGTTGTCTTCCGTCCCATCATTCGGGTTGCCAAAAACGGCATAGGAAAAATCGATGTCGGTGGTTTGGCGCGGACTGCCATACCCGTGCACCATCAGGGTGCCCCCCTTGAGATAAAGGACCGACCGCAAGATCGGAGTGCTGGCGATCGCATGCAGGATGACTTCATGGGCCCGTCGCAAATCGCGAGGGAGAAGGGAACCAGCCTGAGCTCGAATATCGGTCGGATTATTCGGTCCGTGCATTTCAGACATTCAGGGACAGCATCCAGCTTTCAGAGAAGTCCGACGCATAGGCCTTCGTCGGATCCAGCTTGCAGCTGCCGCCCCGTTGTGGTGCTGAGGTCTTCCAGGCGCTAATGGTTTCATGGTGAATTCCAAGTCGTTCCTCGAGTATATGCCCGGCGCGGCATTTTACAATCTTCTTGTTGCAGGCATTGACCACGGCAATAATTTCTTTGTGCCAGGTCTCAGCGTGTTCGTCCCAAACCTCAAGGACGTGCGACATGCCACCGCACAGCCCGGGTCTTTGCAGCATGTCCAGAAAAGTCTGGCCGATGGTTGTCAGGCGCAGGAGGTTGTCAGATACCTGGACATACTCTCCGAGGGTGCGGCTTTCGGTGACCTGGACCGGACGGTGACGAACATGCGGCGGATGGTTGACCGGCCGCGCCCGAAGACGGTCCGGGGGCAGGGAGTATGGATGATTTTCCATCATTTCCGCCAACCGGGCCCGAGCAGTGTGCCGATTCGGCCGAGTACAAATAATCACATTGGGCAAACGGTTGGTCAGTCCCCAGCGTTGCATGGCAGAGAGATGGGACAAATGGCACAGAGGATCGGCCAGACAGACAATTTCCTCGACGGGCTGACTGGAGACTACCCGCACCTGCACCAGTTGCGGCCCATAATCCGGATCCGGGCCGATTATATCCACCCGGCGGAGCCGATTGAAATATTTGCGGTAGAGCCGTTCATCCGGAACGGTGTGCTTGCGCAGGCGCCGGACATCTCCTTCGCGATACATTTCCTGAATCAGGCGGAAGAACCGATAGGGGGAAATTACGGTCTGGTTTCTTTCACGCAGTTTGTCGGCGAGATATCGGTCGGCCTCCGTTAGTAGACTGCGGGGGGCTTTGCGGCGGGTTTGCACAATTCAAAAATTGTTGACACTCAAACTCTGTCCCATTAACATATCGATGTCTCTAAGACATCGATATGTTAATGGGACAGAGTTATTATA
>WTGA01000016.1 GCA_011523765.1 Gammaproteobacteria bacterium | reverse complement strand
CTCCCCGCCCATTCGGTTTTTCCGGGCGGTCCTCATCGAAAATGACCGCCCGGAAAACCGAGCCGTCCGTTTCCCCGGGAAACCGCTGAAGATTCTTCGCGATCTTCCGGGCCCGGCTGGTCTGCCCTGCCCGGCCAAAATCATTTCCATTTTTTCCGATATGGCTTTAGACTACGCCGTTCATGCATTTCGAAACCAACCGGCTCGAACCTGTCACAATGAAACCGGCAAGGTGGTTCAATCCCGACAACAAACTGTTTCCCCATCAGGTCGGCTTTACCGCACCGCCCCACGATTTTGATGCCGCACCCACCGATTTCCTGCGCATTGCGCCGAAAACCGTTGGCGTCCATGGCAGGATGCTGCATGTTCCGGGCTATCGGCATGAGTTGGCACAGCGTACCGACAACTTCCATCTTCTGGAGGAGTTTGTCGAGTGCATGGCCAACAATGGGGTGGATGTCTGTGGCCAGGTCGGCACGAACTGGGTGCATGCAGGGGGCAACACCCCCCGGCAGATCGAAGCATTTTGTGCCCGCATGAGCGACCGGTATGCAACCCCACTGCACATGGCCGGCCTGTGCCTGGTGGAGGGATTACAGGCGCTGAATGTGGAAAAAGTGGCCCTGAATTCTGTCTACTACTGGCCGGACTGGCGGGACGGGATTGCC
Organism: Gammaproteobacteria bacterium; assembly: GCA_011523765.1. Classification (GTDB taxonomy): domain Bacteria; phylum Pseudomonadota; class Gammaproteobacteria; order Arenicellales; family Poriferihabitantaceae; genus WTGA01. The sequence continues at coordinate 17,242 of WTGA01000016.1, read as the reverse complement.
GGATTCCTGAGAAAAGCCGGGTTTGACCTGGTGTACGTGGGCAATTTTGTTGACCAGGGGTTTTATGCAACCCAGCGGGAAGTCAACGACCTGACCTGGATCTTTCCGGGAGACCTGGCCGAAAAATCCATGGCGTTTGTGGCGGAACAGGCTCCCGGAGCAGAGGCCATCGTGGTCAACGGCATGCCCAACTTCAGGGGGGCCGGTGGTTTGCCACAACGCATGGTTTCCATCGGGAACCGACTGGAGGGAATCATCGGAAAACCCATTGTTTCGTCTGACGCGGCACTGTACTGGAGAATTTTCAAAACTCTGGGCATTCGCTCCGAGGGTCACCACGGAACGTTATTGAATACCCTGCCGGAATGACTCCATGAACCCGATCATCGCATTGTGGGCCACTCCGCGCTCGACCTCCACCGCATTCGAATGGATGATGCGCCAACGGGGTGACATGATCTGTTTCCATGAACCTTTCGGTGAATGGTGGTACCAGGGAGAGAATGCTCCCTGGCCACGAATCAGGGAAGACAGTCCCCGCACACCCGGACTCACTTTCGAAAGTGTCTGGGACACCCTGCGAAATGCGGCCCGGACCGGAACCGTCTTTACCAAGGATTTCCCGCACTATATCGAACATGCGTGGACCGATCAGTTCCTGAGCCATTTCAGGCATTCATTCCTGATCCGGGATCCTGCAAAAGTGGTGACCTCCATGTACAAGCACTGGCCGGATTTCGTGTTGAAGGAAATCGCCATCATTGAACAAAGAACCCTGTTTGACCGTTTGAAAGAACAGTCCGGAACCGCCCCGCCACTGATTGACAGCGACGACCTGCTGGAAGCCCCGCATGAAATTGTCAAGACCTGGTGCAACGCGATGGGCATTCCATTCATACCCGGAGCCTTGCGCTGGTCACCCGGAGACCGTGCCGAAGTCAGTTGGTACGATGGGGGTTCATGGCATGGCAACCTGCGATGTTCAGACGGACTGAAGCCGCAACCGCGCCGCTACATCGATATCTCCCAAGCTCCCGGCCGGGTGAAGGAAATCTACCAACAGGTCCTCCCGCATTACCAATACCTGCATCGGTTCCGCTTGCGGGCAGCCTGAAGGCGGTTTCATCCCTTGCGTCGGGGAACCCGGCCCGGGCCGTGGAAAGCAGTCGCCTGGTCCCCCCCAGATGCCTGTCGGCAAGGGGCAGCAGCCTTGGATCCCTCAGTGGTGGTAAAACTCCCGCACCGCACGCTTGCCGGAAAGGTACGCACCGTGGGCGGTATTCACAAAATCCGGGAAGGTCGCCTCCCCCGCGAAGTACAGGCACCCGCCCACCGTTTCCGCCAGGGTCTCGCGCATCCCGAAACACCCGGGTTTCATGGAGGAATAGGCCCCCCTGATCCAGGGATCGTACCCCCAGGCACTGACTTTGAAATCCCTGAGTTCCCGGGTCACGGTCCCGCCAAAGAGGTCTGTCAGCACGCCGGTCAAGTAGTCTCTGGATGCTTCAGGCCCCTGTTTTTCCAGCCACCAGGCAAAACGGCCGGCGGTACTGGTGAACAGGCAGGGCATCCCGAACGGCCTGATCCGCAACGCGGCGGACTGGTCCCCGTTACTGTAGTGGATATTTTCCGGGACCTCCTCAAACATACCGGGGTGAATACTGAAGAATTGGTAGTTGTGGTTCCCAAGGGGCAAGGCATGAACCGCTTCCAGTTTCACCGCCGGCAACGCTGGATGAAACCGGATCTGGTTCGCCTCCAGGACACCCGTTGATACTGTGATCAATACCGATTCGGCGGTCAATGTGCCCCGGCCGGTTTCAAGTCGCACGGGTTTTCCACTCCAGTTGACCTGGTGGACTGGAGAATTCAGCCGGACCGGCCGGTCCCTTCCCTGCCTGGCAATCAGGGCGCCATAACCATCCCGGAGCGGCCAGTCTTCCCCCGTATCCTGGTCTTCCACCACATCCGCCAGGGAAACCTGGTCCACATCATTGGAATGCATCAGGGACAGGTAGTAGGAAAGAAACGGCGCCCATTCGCTGCTGCCATCCATGGCCTCCATGAGGGAACAGCCCGGATTTTGACGGTACAGATCGCAAACAGAAGAATAGAAACCCTTCACAAAGGTTTCATATTCCTGGTTTTTTTCCGGATCAAGCCATTCACCTTGAAAATACATGGCAAAGTGGTACGGTTCACGCTGGTACTCGAAACCGTATTGGTCTGCCCAGTGGACATAGGGGTTCCGGCTGGCGGAATGCATCCAGTGACATCCCAGATCGACCGGATAGCGACCTTCCAGATACTCGGTCAATCCCCGCCCCCCGGTCCGGTGGGAGGCCTCCAGCACGAGATGGGAAACCTGCAGACGGGCGGCTTCCTCGGAAGCCCCCAGCCCCGCCGCACCCGCACCAACAATCACCAGAGGGTAGTCGGCAGTTCTCGTTTTCATGGTTGCACGGGCAAATATCCCGGAATTGAATTGTTGTTTAATATATTATACAATCGTTCAATACACGACACAATCAAATTTCGCCATGTTCGCCAACCCCCACGACAACCCGGTCAGCAATGTCAAGGATTTCAGGAAACAGCAATTGATCGAAGCGACCATCCGGACAATCAGTGCCCACGGATTGTCCAGGACGACCATCGCACGGGTGGCCAGGGAAGCGCACCTGTCCACTGGCACCATCGGGTTTTACTTCAAAGGCAAGGAACAGCTCCTGCTGGGAACGCTGCAGGCGCTGGCCGAGGAAACCTATTACCAGGTTCAGCTGGCCTTTGAATTCAGCAGCGACCCGATCGAAACCCTGGAACTGGTGGTCGACACCTGTTTTTCCAGGGAAATCTGCGCTGCGGACAAAATCGCGGTCTGGTACGCCTTTGCCAGCGAAAGCAGTGCGCGCAAGGAGTACATGGCCATCTGCGGTGAATACGACGCATGGTTTCAGCGGTCTCTTCTGGCACAGGTGCAGCGGGCCTGTACCCAGCACAATGTGAATTCGTCCTCCCGAATGACGGCCATCTCCAGGGGGCTGGAAGGATTGATTGATGGATTCTGGCAGGACCTGCTGTACCAACCGGATGAGTTCGACCGCGAAGCTGCACGCAACATCTGCCACGAGTATCTCCGCACCCTGTTCATGGACCGGCCTGCCGCGCCTGCCCCGTCCAGGCAGAGGGAGACCAGCGGGATTTCCGGTGACCGGGAAATCAGCGATACCCTGCCAACCTGGACGTACTATGACGCGGAATTCCTGGAGCTTGAAAAAGAGACAATTTTCAGGAAAAACTGGCTCCTGGTGGGCCATGTCAATGACCTGCCCGGCCCACGCCATTACCTGACCCTGGATGCGGTCGGGGAGCGTGCCATGGTGATTCGTGACAATGACCACAAACTCCGTGCCTTCCACAATGTGTGCCGCCACCGGGGGGCCAAACTCTTTGAAAAACCCTCGGGGAAATGCGCTCATACCCTGACCTGCCCGTTTCATGGCTGGACCTATCGGCACGACGGCAAGCTGGTCGGCGTTCCTGCTGAAAACACATTCGAAAACCTGCACAAGGAATCCCGTGGCCTGATTCCCCTTGACCTGGAAATCTGGATGGGTTTCATTTTCATACGCTTCGCGAAAGGGGGACCCGCCCTGTCTGAAGCGATGAAACCCGTCGAGGACCATTTCCTGCCCTATCGAATCCCGGACATGCATCCCATTGCCAACGGCCGTTACGATGAAACCCTGCCCTACAACTGGAAAGTCTTCCATGACGTCGACAATGAAGGGTATCACGTACCGGTCGGTCATCCCTCGCTGCAACAGCTTTACGGGAAAAGCTACCGGGACACCCGGGTTGCCGAAATCCCCGTCTCCCTGGCCCCTCTCAATGAACAACCCGCCACACTGTGGAGTGTGCGGAATTACCAGAATCTGCTGCCGCGATACGATCATCTGCCCGAAGCAAACCAGAGGCTGTGGTCCTATGGGGGGATTTTCCCGAGCATGGTCATCGGCTTGTATCCGGACTGCATCGAGTTCTACATGACCCTACCCGTACGAACCGACCGGACGATCCTGCGTTGCGGCGTGTACGCCCACCGGGACAACCGCCGGGAAACCCGGGCGGCACAATATCTGAACCGGCGGATCAACCGGGTCACCGCACGGGAGGATGAAACCTATGTGCGCACACTGCAGGATGGAATGCAATCCAGCGCATTTCCCGAACCGGTCCTTTCGGGCATTGAAAGCGGGGTTCGCGGGTTTCACCACCAGATACAGAAATGGCTGCCGGCAGCCAAGCTCAAACACCATCCCGGCGAGGGCCGGGTGACCGAAGTCAATGCCGGGATGACCGCGGAGCGGCCACCCACCCCGCTTGCCCACCCGTAACGCGGCCTATTTGTTGGCGGCCGCGGCCATCTGTATCTCCCTGTCTTTCTGTTTTTGCTGCCGGAACATGAGCCATCCCGCGATGACAACCCCCACGGCCACCGTGACGATAATGATCGTCGCCAACGCATTGATATCCGGACGCAGCCCCAGGCGCACCCTCGAATAGATGAGCATCGGCAGGGTATTGGCCCCGGGCCCGGTCACGAAACTGGCAATGACCAGGTCATCCAGGGACAACGTGAACGCGAGCAGCCAACCCGACACCATCCCGGGTGCAAGCAAGGGAAACGTGATATCCGACAATACCCGCAGCGGCTTCGCACCCAGGTCCAGCGCGGCTTCTTCGTAGTCCTGCCCCATTCCCGTCAGGCGCGACTGGATAATGATGGCCACATAGGCCATTGAAAAGGTGATGTGGGCAATGGTAATGGTGGTAAATCCACGTTTGTCCGGCCAGCCAATGAACTCCTTCATGGTGATGAACAGCATCAGCAGGGACAGACCCGTAATCACTTCCGGCATGACCAGTGGTGCGGTGATCATGCCACCGAACAATGTCCGGCCCCGAAACCGTCCGAACCGGACCAGTGCCAACCCCGCCAGGGTGCCCAACAAGGTCGCAAATGTCGCATTCACCACGGCAATGTTGATACTGAGGAGCAGTGCATCCCAGACTTCTTCACTTTCAAACAATGTGGTGTACCACCGCGTCGAAAACCCGCCCCACACGGGAACGATTTTCGAATAGTTGAAAGAATAGACGATCAGCATCAGCATCGGGATATAGAGAAATGCCATGCCGAAGCACAGCACGGTGAGCAGGAAGGTGGATTTTTTCTTCTGCATCGGTCTAGCTGCCTTCTGTCTCCTTGGCCTGGACACGTTGATACAGCATCATCGGCACCACCAGCAGAATCAGCAGCGCGATGGCAACCGCGGAAGCAACCGGCCAGTCATGGTTGGCGTGAAATTCATTGAACAGCACCCGGCCAATCATGGAGACATTGCCGCCGCCCAGCAAATCCGGGATGATGAATTCACCGGTTGCGGGAATGAACACCAGCAGGGACCCGGCTGCAATGCCCGGCCAGGTCATTGGCAGGGTGACCGTCAGGAAAGTGGTGGCCGGCTTTGCGCCAAGGTCTGCAGCGGCCTCATGCAGCGTCAGGTCCAGTTTTTCCATGTTCGCATACAACGGCAGGATCATGAACGGCACATAGGTGTACACAATCCCGACATAGACCGCAAAGTGGGAATACATCAGCCGGACGGGGCTGTCAATGAAGCCCAGCCAGATCAGCAGATCGTTGATCAACCCCTGGTCCGCCAGCAGGCCCATCCACGCATAGACGCGCAAAAGAAACGAGGTCCAAAACGGCAGAATGACCATCAGCAACAGGATATTTTTTGCCGTCGGGGATGCCCGGACAATGGCATAGGCCATGGGATATCCGATCAGCAGACACAACAGGGTCGATATGACGGAAATCTTCAGGGAACTGATATAGGTATTGGCATACAGTTCGTCTTCCCACAGGTACGCGTAATTATCGAATATGATGCGTATGGTCATGGCACCATCCTTGGTCCATTCGAACAGCGGGGAAAAAGGCGGGCTGGCAATGAGGGGTTCCGCTACACTGATTTTGAGGATGATGAAAAAGGGGGCCAGGAAAAAAAGCAGCAACCAGAAAAAGGGCAGCACGACCAGCACCGTTTTCCACTTTGCCTGCAGGAGATGCTGTACCCTGACCAGAATTTGCTGGTATGAACCCAGCCCTTCCCCGCTGTCCAGTGCTTTGGTCAATGGCGCCATGGTGATGGGGTTCCGTTATTTCGTGAGAACGACCGGGCTTCCCGCATCCCAATTGAGGTACACCTCATCCTCCCAGTACACCACGTGTCGGCCATCCTTCGGGCGAATTTGGTTGGACACGGTTACATCCACGATTTTCCCGTTTTCCAGCCTGACCCGATAAGTGGAAAGACTGCCCAGATATCCGATTTCCTCCACCTTGCCGCGGAGCCAGTTTTCATCGGTATTGTCGGGAGAGGACTTGGATACCCTGATTTTTTCCGGACGGACCGCCACCCAGACCTTGGTGCCTTCCTTGATGGACAGCCCGCGGTCGATAAAAAACTCCGAATCCGCCTCCGCGGAACGAACCCGGATGTGGTCCGCTCCGTTTTCGGTGACCCGCCCCTCAAACATGTTGATGGAGCCAATGAAGTCGGCAACCATCCGGTTGTCCGGATATTCGTAAATTTCCGTGGGCGTGCCGATCTGGACAAATTTGCCGACATCCATGACGGCAATTCGGGTGGACAGGGTCATGGCCTCTTCCTGGTCATGGGTCACCACGACAAAAGTCACCCCCAGCCGGTCCTGGATATTCATCAATTCAAACTGGGTGCGCTCCCGAAGCCGCTTGTCCAGGGCTGCCAGCGGCTCATCGAGCAGCAATACCTTGGGCTGCTTCACCAATGCCCTGGCAAGCGCCACGCGCTGCCGCTGGCCACCGGACAACTGATGGGGCTTGCGTTTGCGAAAATCCGTCAATTCGACCATCTCCAGCATCTCTGCAACCCGCAATCGAATCTCCTCCTTGTCTATCCCGTCCCGTTTCAGTCCATAGGCCACATTTTTCTCAACGTCCATATGCGGAAACAGGGCATAGGACTGAAACATCATGTTGACCGGGCGTTCGTAGGGGGGGACCTCGCCCATCTCAACGCCGTCGATGAAGATGGACCCGGCGGTCGGGGTTTCGAATCCGGCCAACATCCGGAGCAAGGTGCTCTTGCCGCACCCGGAACCCCCCAGCAGACAGAACAATTCTCCCTTGAATATTTCCAGGTCAACGCTGCTGACGGCAACAAAATCCCCGAATTGCTTGGTGACGCCCTTGATCTGGATAAACGGTTCGGCATCCGGATCCAGCCAGGGCTGATCCTGAATTTCTTGGTTCTCTGCAGGCATTACCTATTCCCCATGAAGCCGATGTGCTCCGGTATCACCGCACACCCGGGCGTCTGTTTTTAATTTCCAGCTTTGAAGTTTGTCCAGGTACGGGTCCGCAACCGTTCAATCTTTGGCGGCAATACACCCAGTGTATACATGTTTGCCACATCCTCCGCTACCGGATAGGCTGCCGGAGAACTCGTGACTTCAACATTGATCAGGTCGAAGGCATCCCGGTTGGCGGAGGCGTACCAGGTAAAGTTGCTGTCCTCTGCCGCCACTTCCGGTCGCATCATGTAGTTCAAGAACAGGTACGCATTGTCCACATTCGCCGCATCGGCGGGAATCACCCAGCCGTCCACCCAGAAATTGGCCGCACCCGGGCCGGGGGGAAGAAAGAAATCAAGTTCGACTCCCGTATTCGCCTCTGCGGCCCCCGCGACCGCCAGCAATCCATCCGGGCCCCAGGTCACGCACAGACAGAATTCCTTTTCAGGCATCCTTTGGTACGCATAGTTGTCAAAGGTCTTGATAAAGGGACGAATCTTCAGCAGCATTTCCTCCACCGCCGCATAGTCCTCTTTGTTGGTCGTATTGGGGTCCAGACCCATATAGGACAATGCCATGGGAATAACATCCGTTGGTGAATCCAGGAACGAGATACCACAAGGGGCCAGTTTTTCCATGTGCGCGGGGTCAAAAACCAGATCCATGGAACCAATCGGGGCATCGGGATAGGTGGCCCGGACCAGCTCCTCATTGTACGTCACACCATGGGTACCGAACATGTATGGAACAAAATACTGGTTTCCCGGATCCCATTGACTGCCGACCTGGTCCATCACATCGGCGCGCATGTGCTTGAAGTTGTCCAGTCTCGATTTGTCCAGTGGTTGCAGAATCCCGGCCGGGATCAGGCGCGCGACCGAACTGCCCGCATGGCTGACCACATCGTACCCGGTGTTGCCCGCGAGCAATTTGGAGTCAATCGCTTCAACGGAATCGTAGTTGTCATAGACCACCTCAATATCGTATTCGGCTGCGAAATTCGAGATGGTTTCTTCACCAATATACTCAGCCCAGTTGGTGACGTTCAAAGTACCGGCTGCGGATACCGGTCCGGCCCACAACAGGAAAACTGAAATCACCGCACCCAGTGCACCGGTTGTCAATCTGTTTGAAAAATAAATCATGGTCTGCCCTCTTATGGCGGTTATAATTGCATTGTCTAGTGTATACAGTATAAAACAATTTCCACCGATATCCATACCCAATACCAACTATTCACTTAAGATCAAGGGGCGATTCCCTCCAGGAACCCCTGGCCGAAGCCCGGTTCATGCGGATGGCCAATCATCGTAAAATTGACCCCTTCAGTATTCGCCCACCCCGTCCAGTCATCGCGTCATGCAATCCAAGGTACCGCTGATCTCATTGTGCTTGGTCGCCGGGCTGACCGGCTTGTATCTCCAGCTTTTCGGATTGAACCTGCCGGTAAAACCTGGCGAGGCTCCCGCCCCTGAAATCGAAAACTTCTTGTGGCCGGATGAAACGCCCCTTGGAAACTTCGAACTGGTAAACCAGGATCATGGAACGTTTGACCGGGCCGACCTGCTGGACAAGTGGAGCTTCCTGTTTTTCGGATATACCCACTGCCCGGACATTTGCCCGGTCACCATGCACACCTTGCGCCAGGTCAGCGGTCAGCTGCGGTCGAGCGGGAAAACCGACCCGGACCAGTTCAATTTCGTATTCGTCTCCGTGGACGGGGAACGGGATACTCCGGATCACCTGAAACGCTATATCGAATTTTTCGACCCCGGCTTTATTGGCATCACCGGGAACCGGGAACAGGTGGACTCGCTGGCTTCCCAGTTATCGGTGCCCTACCACATTGAAGAGCATCCGGCAGGCGCCAGGGAGTACCTGGTCCACCACAGCGGCGCGATATTCCTGATCTCGCCGCAAGGCAGGCTGGCCACCCTGTTTCAAACCCCGCATGACGTCGACCGGATCACTGAACGGTTTTTTGCCATCGAAACCTTTACCGGGCAACAATCCTGAGGCCGCCTGCATTCCGGGGCTATCTGCGGGACCGGAAAAAATCCTGGATCAGTTTGAGGCTTTCTTCGCGCAGAATACCCGATTCAACCGTACATTGATGATTCAGAAAACCGGACTGGACCAAGTTGACCAGGCTGCCCGCTGCTCCGGACCTGGCATCGTGGACTGAAAATACCAGTCGTTGAACCCGGGCATGGACAATGGCTCCGGCACACATGATACAGGGTTCCATCGTGACGTACAGTGTGGACCCCGGCAAGCGATAATTCCGGACCCGCCTCCCCGCGGATTGTAACGCCCCGATCTCCGCATGGCCGCACGGGTCGTGATTGGAAATGGACTGGTTGAAACCCTCCCCCACAATCTTCCCGGCCTGGACCAGTACGGCTCCCACCGGAACTTCACCCATGGACGATGCCCGCCTGGCCAGTTCAATGGCACGGGACATGTACTGTTCGTCTGTTTCGCGACGGCTCATTTCCACTCCAGTGGCTGACGGGCAACTGTTTACACCGGTTTCCATAAAGAGATCATTGGTTACAGGCTTTGGGACCCCCCAAATACCCTGCCCAAAAGTTGGTTGTAAAAGATAAAACCGCTACACAGCCGGAATGCAGGCCGTCGAGTACAGATTCGACCATTCTCAACAGTTCCCCGCCAATATACTTTTGTGCCTGCCCGTTGATGGCCGCATTCAACTGAGCCTGTTTGGTTTTGGAGCGTTCAGCCAAGGGGTCATCACCACCCAGAACACGCCAGTCGAGGACGAGATCGATATCCTCCGAAAAACGTTCAATCAGGTTATAAACCTTCGATAGACTGGTGCCACTCTTGAACATCAGCAACCGCGCGAGATCCGGTTCCTGGAACAGCCGGTTGAGTACCCAGGCAACCCAAAAGTCCTTTTCGACAACAGCTGGCGTGGCGCCCTTCTGCGTCGCCGTCTCCGAAAACAACTCGCTACGTTGCTGCGCAGGAAGCCGGGCAACCTTGTCCATCAGTTAGCCTCCTTGCAGGTCCACTTGATGACTTCATAGATCCAGCCGGTGACCGAACGGGTATCCTTGAGGATGCGGTCACACGCATTGGACTCCAGTTGCTGGCGGATACGCTCGACCACCTTCTGGTCCACATGCTCCCGACCCAGCGCTTTCAGGGCCTGCACCAGCAGACCACTTTCCCTGTATTTGAAACCCACATCCTTCAAGGCGGATTTCTTGAACACCAGGGAATGTTTCCCTATTTCGTACTCACGACCCGGACCGTCGGAGAGGTAAATCCAACGCCCCGGAACCTGGGTGGAGAGGCCCAGCAGGTTGAGAGCCGCATCGCCGGAAGGCTGAATACGCCAGTTAAATTTGCGAACCAAAGCATGAGCCACCTGGTCGAGATCCGGGCTCAATTGACGTTCCAATAGATCGCTATAGCGAGGATAGTCGTAGATCCCTCGACAGACACGGTGAATCTTGCCAACCTTGGTCAGGCTGGAGAGTGCCTGGTGGATATTGGCCTCACCAAATTCGGCCACAAAGTCGATCTTGGTAAATGCCCAACCCCTACCACGGCCATATATCCGCAAAATAACTTTATTTTCAATACCTTGTTAAATCTTCTAATGCTGCACTTTTTCAGGAAAACAGTATTGTTTTTCTAAAACAGGAGCTTAGTAGATCCACAGCACTATGTGCAATAAAAAATGAAAAAACAGGATTTGGGGCCGCTTCAGTAAACCTGATCGTGGTTGACAACATTGATCAAAACAATCTCCTCATCTTGAGTCTCCAACTCCAGCACGATTCGATAGCTCATGTTGACTGAAACTGAAGACAAGCCCTTCAGTCGACCTGTCAGATTGTGCAACCTCAATGAACGGTGATAAGGGTCTAGTTCCAGCAGTTCGAGCGTTTTTCTGTATTGGTTGTGTATCTCTGGATGCTTCCGCAAGAATTTCCTGGCGCGCTTGATGTAACTGTCCGGGTAGACCAGTGTGTAGGGCATTAACCCAATACTCGTCTGATATGCTCATCAATGCTTTCGGTTTTGTAGTCGCCGCTGGCGATATCGTTGCGGGCTTCCTGAATCGCCATGTTCAGCTCGTATTCGCGCAGTTGGCTGTAGGCATTCCAGTCAAGCACAGCGTATTTGCATTCACCACGCACGGTAATCACCGCTTCGTGGTCTTCCTGCAGGGCGCCTTCGATGATGGACACGCCTTTGGTCTTAAGATCATTGGCAGTGATACGGATCATGAGTTGGCCTCCAATAAAGCTGTTGACAGTGTTTTGAATAATACTCTATATAGCGCGGTTCATAGCGCGGTTCAGTCAATTTTAGGGAACATTTTGGGGGGATATTTTCGAGAGTATTCACTGTTGGGGCTCATGAATTGCCCGGCCTAGCAGTATTTGTGTTGTCACCCCCCCTTGGTCGACAGCAGATATAATGCTTTCCTTCCACCTTGCTTATTGCAACAAGTTCCATACAGTTTGATGCCTGCAGCGCCTGTCAGTACCGGACGCGGAATCATTCCCATTCGATCGTGGCCGGTGGTTTTTCGGAAATATCGTAGGTGACCCGGCTGACCCCGCGGACTTCATTGATGATTCGGCTGGAGATATTGCCCAGTACTTCGTACGGAATCGGTTTCCAGCTGGCGGTCATGTAGTCCACGGTTTCCACGGCCCGCAAGGCAATGACATACTCATAGGCACGATTGTCCCCGACCACCCCGACCGACTTGACCGGAAGAAAAACGGCAAATGCCTGGCTGATTTCATCATACAAATCATTTTTGTGCAGTTCTTCAAGAAAAATGGCATCCGCCTGCCGAAGCAGGTCGGCATATTCCTTCTTGATCTCGCCCAATATCCGGACTCCCAGGCCCGGCCCCGGAAACGGGTGCCGATAGACCATTTTTTCCGGCAATCCCAGTTCGATGCCGATACGCCGTACTTCATCCTTGAACAGTTCCCGCAGGGGTTCCAGCAGTTGCAGGCCCATGTCTTCCGGCAACCCTCCCACATTGTGATGGGATTTGATCACTTTGGCTTTTCCATGCTTGTGTCCGGCGGATTCGATGACATCGGGATAAATCGTTCCCTGGGCCAGCCATCTGGCATTGTCAATCTTCCTGGATTCGCGCTCGAATATCTCGACGAACAGGCATCCGATGATTTTTCTCTTCTGTTCGGGGTCAACCACTCCCTTCAGTGCGTCAAGGAATTCGGACTCGGCCTCGACCCGGACCACCTTTACCCCCATATGGGCGGCAAACGTCTCCATGACCTGGTCTCCTTCGTTCAGCCGCAGCAAGCCGGTGTCCACAAAAATACAGGTCAACTGGTCGCCAACGGCACGCTGCAGCAAGGCCGCCACCACCGACGAATCCACCCCCCCGGACAGGCCCAGTATGACATGGTCACCGCCGACCTGTGCACGGGCCCATGCGATCTGGTTGCGGATGATGCTTTCCGGCACCCAGTCCGACCCGCAACCACAGATATCGTGAACGAACCGGGACAACAGTTCCTTGCCGTTGACGGTGTGGGTGACCTCCGGATGGAACTGCACACCGTAGTAATGACGGGACGCATCGGCAATGATTGCAAAGGGACAGTTCTCGGTGGTGCCGACCACTTCGAATCCGGCCGGCAACCGGGTGACCCGATCCCCGTGGCTCATCCAGACTGCCAGAGTCCGGTCCGCTTTCCCGGTCAGGCAGCTCGGTACGTAACAGTGTACCCGGGCATTTCCATACTCGTGACGGGCGGCGTTCTCCACCTCGCCACCCAGCTGGGAAACCATGGTCTGCATGCCATAACAGATGCCAAGGACAGGCACCCCGGAATCAAAAACGATGGCCGGGGCCCGGGTGTCGTGATCTTCATAGGTGGACGCGTGGCTGCCGGACAGGATAAAACCGCACGGGTTGAATTCCCGGATTCTTTCCGCATCGACATCAAACGGGAATATTTCACAATAAACATTCAGCTCCCGCACACATCTGCCAATGAGTTGCGTGTATTGCGCCCCGAAATCCAGTATCAGGATCTGGTTTTGGTGAGGATGCACGGGAATCCGGCGGTCGGGGAAGGAGCTAGGGAGCTAGCGGGTCTGGTAATTCGGAGCTTCCTTGACAATCGACACATCGTGGACATGGCTTTCTGTCATGCCTGCATTGGTGATCCGGACAAACCGGGCACGGTGCTGCAAATCCTCGACCGTGGCACTTCCCGTATACCCCATACTGGCTCTTAACCCCCCCATCAGCTGGTGAATCACGTTGATCATCGGCCCCTTGTAGGGGACCCGTCCTTCAATCCCTTCGGGCACGAGCTTGTCCGCACTGTCCACCCCTTCCTGAAAATAGCGGTCCCGGGAACCTTTCTGCATCGCACCCAGTGACCCCATTCCCCGGTACGACTTGTAGGACCGGCCCTGGTACATTTCGATCTCCCCCGGAGACTCGTCCGTACCCGCAAGCATTCCTCCCACCATCACTGCGTGCGCACCACTGGCAATGCATTTGGCAATATCCCCGGAATAGCGGATCCCTCCATCGGCGATACAGGGCACATCAGACCCCTTCAGTGCCCCGCATACCTGCTGAATGGCATGGATCTGCGGGACGCCCACACCGGCCACAATACGGGTGGTGCAAATGGAACCGGGGCCGATCCCCACCTTGACACCATCGGCACCGGCCTCGGCAAGGTCCCGGGCGGCTTCCGCAGTGGCGATATTGCCACCGATCACCTGGAGATCCGGGTATTCCCTTTTGATCATCGCGACCCGGTCCAGCACGCCTTTGGAATGGCCGTGAGCGGTGTCGACCACAATGACATCCACCCCCGCCCGGGCCAACCGTTCGACCCGTTCGTCCGCATCGTCCCCGACACCCACCGCCGCCGCCGCCAGGAGGTGTCCGTGGCCGTCCTTGCAGGCATTCGGGTGGTCCGTCGATTTTTGAATATCCTTGACCGTCACCAGCCCTTTCAGGGCATTGCGGTTCCCCACCACCAGCACTTTCTCGATTCGATGCCGGTGCAAAAGACGTTCAATTTCCTCGGAAGAGGTCCCTTCCCTTACCGTCACCAGCCGGTCTTCCGGCGTCATCACCTCGTGGACCGGGGTCGACATGTTCTGCTCGAACCTCAGGTCCCGGCTGGTAACAATGCCAATCACCCTTTCACCATCCACCACCGGAACCCCGGAGATCCTGTGTTTTTGCATGAGTTCAAGCACTTCCTCGACTCTCGCGGACTTCCCGACCGTGATGGGGTCGCTGATCACCCCGCTTTCATATTTCTTGACCCGGTTGACCTCCCGTGCCTGTTTTTCGGGGCTGAAGTTCCGGTGGATAACGCCCACACCCCCCTCCTGCGCGAGGCAGATCGCGGCCCGGGACCCGGTCACCGTATCCATGGCGGCCGAAACCAGGGGGATATTCAGCGTCAGTTTTCGTGTCAGCCGGGTTTGCAGGCAGACCTCCCGGGGCAGAATTTCCGATTTCCCGGGAACCAGGAGTACATCGTCAAAGGTGAGTGCCAGGTCAATGGATTTCATCGGCGGATTATACCGCAACCCGGAATCCCCGTGACATGGACTTGGGAAAAATGTCCGGTTCCCGGCCCCCGGCCAGAAGCATTCTATGATATAAAGATATTTTTATATGTTTGGGGTGAAATGCAATGGTTAAACTGCTGGCGGCACTGCGGGCTGCAGGGGAAAGTACGCGATTGCGCATCTTGTCCGTTTTGAGCAGCAGTGAATTGACGGTTTCGGAACTCATGCACATACTGGACCAGAGTCAACCCCGGGTGAGCAGGCATTTGAAGTTGCTCTGTGATGCCGGACTGCTGCAACGGTACCAGGAAGGAGCCTGGGTCTTTCATCGTATCAACGATTCCGGCAGCATGGCAACCACCACCCGGGGAATTCTGGACCTGATTGACCAAACTGACCGGGTCCTGTCCCTGGACCGGTACAGACTGCAGGAAATCAAACAGCGAAATGCCGACCGGGCAGCGGAATACTTCAGAAAGAATGCCGGCGACTGGGACAGTATCCGAAAACTGGCGGTCCCGGATACCGATGTCGAAAAAAAACTGATTGAGTGCCTGGGGCCCGATCAACCCAAGCTGTTCCTGGACCTCGGGACCGGAACGGGCCGGATCCTGGAAATTCTTTCTCCTCACATAGAAAAAGGCATTGGAATCGACCTCAGCCGGGAAATGCTTCTGGTGGCACGCTCCAACCTGGATTCCGCAGGAACGGCGAATTGCACCATCCGCCAGGGGGACCTCAGCCAGTTGCCCATCGAAGATGAGTCCGTGGATGCCATTTCAATACACCAGGTACTGCACTACCTCGAAAACCCTAGGAGAGTCATCGAAGAGGCCGCACGGGTGCTGAAGCCCGGTGGACAGCTGATCATTGTCGACTTCCTCCCCCATGACCTGGAATTCCTGCGTGAAAATCACGCTCATCGAAGGCTCGGTTTTTCCGACCAGACCATTTCCAGTTGGGCAACCGGCAACCAGCTTTGTGTGCATCGCCGCGAAAAACTGGTCCCGCCCGGCAACGGCGACAAGAAATCATTGAGCATTGGTTTGTGGAGCTTGCGGAAAATACAGGATCATCCCGACATCCGGCAATGATGCCGGGCCCCGTAGTTCACCCGACAGATTATGAACTCCTAACACCCGAGAATTGAGTTGTTGTCAGAGGGTGAATGTGGTGGTAATTTATGTGACTAGAGAACGGTGAGTTAAATCAGGAGAAAAATACCATGAATGTCAAAGAGGCAGTGCGAACGGCGAAAGAATATGTTTCCGAACTTTATGAGGATGAATCTGTCAAGCATTTAGGTGTCGAAGAAGTTCTTTTCGATGAGGGCATCAATGCTTGGAGAATAACCGTTGGTTTTTATCGACCGTGGAACAAGAATCATGGATTGACGGCACTCATTGGCGAAACCACGGCTGGTGAGCCTGCCCTGTGGAAGAGGCGCTCCTTCAAAGTCGTTCAAGTTGATGGCAACACCGGTGATATTCATTCCATGATTGACCGCTCCCTTCCTTCATTGAGTTAATTCGATGTCGCCAGCAGGGGTGTACATTGATACCAATCTTCTAATACTTCTACTGGTAGGAAGTGTAGGTCGCTCTCAAATTGCAAAACACCGCAGAACACGTAATTTTGTTCCGGAAGATTATGACCGGCTCATTGATCTGATTGGCCCTCTCCCGGTATTCGTCACCCCCAATACACTTACCGAAACATCTAATTTGCTCAATGGCTGCCAAAGCAGTCATTTGATGGGAAAGCTCAATATATTTATTCAACAGGTTGATGAGATGTATGTCCCAAGTAAAGATGCCGCAAACAGTAGAAAATTCAACTCTCTCGGCCTGACGGATGCCGTACTCCTGGAGCTAATATCAGAGCAAAGACCTTTGATTACCGTTGACTTTGACCTATATGGGGCTGCGTTAGCCCGACTTCCGCGATTCGGCACCAAAAAAAATATAACTGATTGATTTAATTGGACCGACCCCCCAAAGGTCGGCACTACAAGCCTGGAAACGGATGCGGCGGTGCAACGTGGTTTCAGGCCGGAATCCGGGGCGGAGGCTGTTTCGGCAATTCCAGGTTGAGCTGGTGCAGGAGGAGTTGGTGATCCGCGTTCGGCTGGGTATGGCGCGGCAGGATCAATTGCCGTCCATCGGTGGTCGGCAGGTGGACATCGACCATCTGGATGGTGGCAAACTTCTCCAGGATCGCCCGCGGGGTCAACCCCGGTGCACGGGGACGG
>WTGA01000109.1 GCA_011523765.1 Gammaproteobacteria bacterium | reverse complement strand
TTACGTCCTTATTCCCGGGAAAGGGTGGGTGTTGTACTTCAGAGTGGAGGCGGGGTCATTTGAACTGACATAACTACGCTACCAGCCAAGACGGCGATCTGCTACACAACTGTACACACGCGGTCCGAGGAAATTGCTCCACTTTGAAGGAAGCTCGGCCACCTCGGAGCCGCCTTCTCAGACCTCTCCCAGATTACAGCACTCGGAAGTACGAGAGGAAACGAAAGCACCGTCAGCCCATGATTGCTCCCAACAGGCTCCTACAGATCGTAACAACAACATCAGTGACAATTGGTTTTGTTTCTGCGATACTGAGTGTGCTTTACATTTATAGATAATGGTTGTTGTTCACAATTTACTTTGTTTAACTAATTGCAATACAAATTTAAGTGCCTCAGAAATCTGGAACCAAAAGCAATGGTGAGGGAGCACCGCCTGACCGTGTCAAATTTAATTATTTAAAAAGCACGCATTTTAGGACCATATATGCGCACGGTGTAATTGGGAGCATTACACCTGCAGGGAACATCCATATGGCTATATATAATGAACGGCCCGCCATACCACGGGAGATGGTTCATGAAATAAATCCTGATGGAGCTTTAGGTGAGGTCATCCGCGGTGAGACTGTTTCACGTAATGGAATAGTAAGGGAAATGGAAGTGGATGTGCTGATGAGCGCAGAAAGTGCCAGAAGTATAATTGGCTGGTTGGAAGACCAAATAAAACACCTTGAAAAAAGGAAACGGTGATGAAATCACCTAAAGTAAGTAGGATATGAGTAATTATGCCACAACATCAGGAATAGTCGATTCCTGTCAGTTTTCTTCTGATAAATTTTGGAGCCTTGGTGAAATATATTTACCAGCAGAAACAAGGGTTGGACAAAAATCAGATCTTCTTGGGTTTCGCCCGAATTACCGGGAAAAGGTAGAACAAGAAGCTAAAATCTTTGAAGAAGAAGTGAAGGCTTTAATCGAACGATGGACACATGAAGTAGAAGATGTGTCTTCATTTTCAGATATGTTTTCACATACTGCTTATAAGACTATTTTAGCGAAAGGCAGTAAAGTGATCCCCATTTTGTTTGATGAGCTACAACACAGACCTCATTACTGGTTCGATGCATTGCAAATCCTGATAAAAGCAAACCATGGTCTTGATGTAGACCCTGTAAATGAAGAGGATCGAGGTAATTTGCTCAAAATGACAAATGCTTGGTTAGCTTGGAGGAAAGAGTCTGATTATATTTAGGCCATGCCATTGGACCTGAATAAATTCCCCAATGCTTTCCAAGGTTGCTTCGACAGAAGCCCCAGCAGTCGATTCTATAACTGTATCGCCTTCGCAGCGGGGGATACTGAACGTTGGTGGTGGCCAAATTCTCCGATGGCTTATTGGCCAAAGAATGTGCCAGGACAAGAAACAGTTTGTGCTTTTATCGAGTTGTTCAAGTCTCTTCGGTATACAACTTGCACGGATGGTTTGGTTGAAGACGGCTTTGAAAAAATTGCGATATACGCCTTAAATACAAAGGTCAAGCACGTTGCTCGACAGTTATCCAATGGAAATTGGGTTAGTAAAGTCGGGCAAAATATAGATGTAGAGCATGAGACTGTCGAAATCCTTGAGGGTCCTGTTTACGGGAAAGTTGTTCAATACCTCAAACGCCCAATATCAAATGAACTGATTGACTAGGTCCTTGATCGAAACTTGAGTCTCCGTTGCATTCCACGACTCATGTCCCCTGCCAGGAATCGGGGTTGCCGACCCTGTTGGCTACAAGCTTTTACAGCAAGGGTTGTATCAGACGGTCCAGTTCCACATAGGTCAGCTTCCCCAATGCTGTTCGCACCAGGTCCCCGTCTTTATTGAAGATGGCAGTAAATGGCAGTGCCCCGGCATTGGTATTGCCATGGTCTTTCAACAGCTTGTTGCCATCAGTGACAGCAATCAGGGACGGATAATTGATTCCGATCTGGTCACCAAATCTCAGGGTGGATTCCAACTGGTCATGTGCAATACCAAGCACTTGAACACCCTCTTTTGCCATGAGATTCTGATATTCAATCAACATGGGGATTTCGTCCAGGCAGGGGGGGCACCAGGTCGCCCAATGGTTCACAATGACAATTTTACCCAGCCATTCTTCGCCGTTTCGGATTTTTCGGTCCACGTCCGGCAGGTGGATTCCGGAAAGCTGGGCCTGTACCAACACCGGGTCTGCAGGGCCACTGTTCTTTGAATCGAGTTGGTAAACCCCAAACAGGATACCTAACGCTGCGCCAGCAATGGCCAGGCTCCCCAGCAGCAGGATCTTTTTCATTTTCGGCTAGAACTCTGATATCAAGCTGAAAAAGTGGTCACGGTCCATATAACCATAAAAGTTCTTTTCATCCATCATGTTGCCGTTTGCATCCAGGAAAATGGTTGCCGGCGGGCCAAAAACCCCAAAATACTGCTTGAGCAACCGATTGTCCGGATTGGACGCATCCGTAACATCAATCTGAATCGTCATAAACTGTTCTCTCAGTAGTGAGGCAACGGCCGGGTCCTTGAACGTGGTTTCCTCCATGCGAATGCAGTCCACACACCAGTCCGCATAGTAATCAACCAGGACCGGTTTGTTGTCCAGCCTAGCCGTCGACAGCAATTGTTCCAATTGGTCTGTATTCGTAACGCGGGTGAATGAATGGGACGCGATGCCGATATTCTCAAGTGCCGATTGCGAAAACCGGGCAAACAGGTCCTGCGGCAATGGCCTGAAGAGGTCTCTTTGGCCCAGAAACCCGCCGAGCAACAAGACAACCCCCCATACCAGCAGCACAATACCCACTCCTTTTTCGAGCCGCTGCCAGCTGGTAACGGTTTCCCGGGATTTTTCAACAGTGCCCAGAAAAACACTGAGCAGGATAAAGAAAGCTCCCCACAAAAACAGTACGGGGACCTGGGGAAGAATCCCCAGCAGGTAGATGGCCGTGGCAACCAGCAACACGCCGAATCCCTGCTTGACTTTTACCATCCACTGGCCGGCCCGGGGTATCAGGTGGCCCGCACCAAAGCCCAGTGCAATGAGCGGAATTCCCATACCCAATGCCATGGCCGCCATGAGCGAGGCACCCAAGGCTGGATCACCCGTGCTGACGGCAATCCCCAGGAATGATATGAGTATCGGTGAGACACAGGCCCCGATGATCAGGGCGGACAGGATTCCCAGGCACAATACGAGGGGAATGGGGCCGCGCAGTCTGGTTGTCCGGGATTGCAGCCGGGTCTGGATGAAAGCAGGCATCTGAATTTCGAACAGGCCAAACATGGACAGCGCCATGATGAAAAACAGCAGGCTCAGAAATCCGATCGCCCAGATATTCTGGAAATAGGCCTGCAACTGGTCTCCCGTTGCACCCGCCAGAGCCCCCATGGCCGCGTAGGTGATCATGGTGCCAACCACATAGAAGATGGCCAGCATCCCGCCTTTTGCCGGAGTCAGGTGTGCTCCCTGGCCCGCAATAATACTGGTCAAAACCGGGATCATCGGCAAAACACAAGGGGTAAACGTGAGCAACAGGCCCGCAACCATGGCACTGAAAAACAGGAACACATTTAGTTCTGGGATACCGGTTCCCGTTTCCCGTTCCGCGGTCCTGCTGCCCTCATCCCCCAAACTTGCCTGGAAGACATTTGAAGAGGACCGTTGTGATGTTTGGGCAGAACGTGGCTCTCCGATGAACTCGGCCGTGAAAACCGTACCGGACCGGGCATTCTCATCGAAGGAAAGAGCCGTGAACAGTGATGAAAAATCAAAAGTTTTCGTGACCGGGGCATAACAGATCCCGTCCACCGCACATCCCTGGTAACTTGCATTCAGAACAAAACGGTTGTCATCTGCGAGCGGGGTATCCAGTTCAACGCGGGCGATGAAATCATGATCGAAAATCACCACTTCGCCAAAATACTCGTCAACCTTGTCTTTTCCGCTGGGCAAGACAACCGGTGTGATCCCGGGGGATGAGTCGCTTGTGAAATGGATTTTGTCGCGGTAGAGATAGTAGCCTTCCGCAATGGTGAAGACAGCATTGAGCGAGTCACGGGATATGGCTTCGATGCGCAGCCTGAATGCATCGTCCACATCCAGAAACTCCGGTGGCTGGAAACCGGCGGCAAGCTTGTCTCTGATATCATTGGCTGGTCCCGGCGAGTTGGACACCATCGTGCTGGACGGGAAGAACGATGAAGCTGGCAGGGACCCTTCCTCCTGTGAATCTTGGCTGAACCGAACCGTTCTTTCCATGGGAGGGTAGCAGACACCCACGGGTTCATTGCACCCCTGCCCAGAGGCTGTCAACTGAAATTCCCTTGTACCATTAGGGAGAACTGGAATCGAGACTTCAAGGGACTGCGTATAAACCTGCACTTTTCCAAATACGGGGTCTTCCTTGGATATGCCTTCAGGAAATTCCGCTTGTGCAGTGATGATGTCGTTTCCCGCAAACCTGAAACCAAATTTATCCCGGTACATGTAATAGCCATCCGCGATCCTCCAGGTTGTGTCCAACCGGTTCGGGGACACCATTTGTGCATGGAATTCAAAAGCCTGGTCCGCCGGCAGGAGGTCATGGCCGTCCGCCAGCAATGTCGAGGGCACTGCAGACATCAACCCCAGGAAAATGGAAAGAACGTTAGGCAATGGCGGGGAGATTTACTGAAAAATATTGAGAGAGACGAAGCGGCAATGGAATAGCCTGGTTGACCGTTGGAGGCAACAGAAGTTCACCTTTGATGGCGGAGCGAATAATTGGAAATGCCCAGTCTGCCCTTATATATATCACTGCAACCTTATATTATAAGGGATTCAAGACAACCATTGTCAAAGCCGGGGTCAAACGCTGAATGAAGCCATTGCTTCTCATATTCCTGATCGTTCCGTTGATCGAAATCTACCTGTTGATTGAGGTTGGCAGTGCAGTGGGGGCTGGAATGACCATCTTTCTGGTGGTTTTCACCGCGGTGCTCGGCGCATTCCTGGTTCGGGTCCAGGGGATTTCTACCCTCGCAAGGGTACAGAGGCAAGTGGCCAGGGGACAGGTCCCGGCAATGGAACTGCTGGAAGGTCTCAGTTTGTTTATGGCAGGAGCGCTCTTGCTTACCCCGGGGTTTTTCACTGACGCCTTCGGATTCATGATTTTGACCCCGCCGCTTCGGCGGACGATTATTCATGGAATTGTCCTGGGACGGATTGTACAACCCAATGTTTCATCCGGAGACGGGCAGGCTTCGGACGGGTCGCGCCAGCGTCAACCTGAACAACGAGTCATTGATGGGGAGTACCGAAAAATCGACTAATCCTGGTTGGTGGATCAAACAGGCATTCCGGTCGTGCAATCCATCTTACCATTCTGCAGGACCGCTGCCGCATCAAATTCTCCAAGCAAGGAACCGCTGCGGTGATGCAATGCGAGGCCGGCAACCCGGGGATGATGGCCGGGACGGTCATGCTGGAACAGCGCCTGCCGATGCAACCTGCGTTTCCCGGTTGCCCGGGGAAACAAGTATTGAGATTGGTTTACATGCCTCCAGGGAAACCGGGCTTCCCTGGAGCGGGTGCCCCGATGCGGTTTCCCCGTCCCCCTCCCGGTGTCAGCCAGCTTTGCCAAGCTGTCGTGCCAATCCAAGTGTGACCGGCACAATTGTGGTGTTTTCATTTGCCGGCCCAGGACCGACCAGGTTTTTCGGGCACCCGTTACAGCGAAAGCCCCTGAACTCCTGGGCCATGGCAGCGCAGGAAATGGCGGACACCGCGAATGCACACGGCGCCCGGGCCTGTTCAACGATGACCGGGCCCCATGCCGGTTCCCGTCACCGGTTTACCCTGCGGTCAAAGCAATGACCCGAAAGAAGGGACTATCCAGGCAACGTATCCATACCGTGCATGGAAAATATCGATTCATCGCTCCGGAATGGGCCGATGCCATCGCCCGGTCCTGCCTCGGAAACCTGGATGAATGGTCGTTCTTTGATGCCGGGAAAGGATTGGTCGGTGAGCCCCATGAGAAAAACCATGTGTTCAGGGTGAATACGGACAAGGGAAGAGTGATTTTCAAAAGGTACCGCACCGGTTCAAGCTGGCGTTATTTCATGCGACGGGGGCGAGCGGCCGGGGAATGGGCTGGACTGGCGGCCCTGAACAAGATTGGTATTCCTGTCCCTGAACTGATTGGTTTGGGAGAAGACCGTCAATTCGGTCGCCTGGTCGTTGGGTATCTCATCATACGGGAACTGGAATCAGCCATGGACCTGACAACCTTTGCACGGGAGGTCTGGTCTGCAATGAAACCTCCGGAAAAGCAGGCGGTGCTGACGGAAATCCGGTCCAGGTTGTTTGGCCTGGTCAAGCGGGCACATGACAATCACCTGTTTCATCGGGACCTGACCTGGAACAATATACTGGTGCAGAAGGAACACGATGGTTACCGGCTGTGGTTCATTGATTGCCCGCGTTTCAAGAACAGAAGGATTGGCCGTTCTCACCTGCAAATGGTTGAATTGTCCTGTCTGGCCAAAGTAGCCTTGAACATGTTGACGGTAACGGAGCGATATCGTTCATTGTTGATTTTTCTGGACGGAGACCGTGCCAAAACCAGGAAAATCTTCAGGGAGATCACATCCCGCCATGCCGGAAACGCGCTCAACCGAACCCGAAAATCCACCCCCAAAGAGGCCTGAATTCAAGAGGCTGATGGTCCCTCCCTGCCTTGCCGGGGCCCTTGAGGCTGCAAGATATTGCCAGTTGAACACCCGGGTCTTTTCAACCCCCGAAACCCCCTTCAGAGCCAAGCTATCGCGGAAAACCGGAAATCTCCACCCATTTCACCTGCGCCCGATCGCGGGGCCGTGAAATCAAGACCGGGTCAACTGCCTCCATCCCGTTCCGGAATCAGCGCATGCACAAAATCCGCTGGGACAAACTCCCGCAAATCTTCCAGGCCTTCACCCACCCCGATATAGCGGATGGGAATACCATACCGTTGCGCCGCGGCAATGACCACTCCGCCTTTGGCAGTGCCGTCAAGCTTGGTGACACACAACCCCGTCAGCGCAATGGCCTCATGAAAACTCCCGATCTGGGAAAGCACATTTTGGCCGTTCCCGGCATCCACAGTCATCAGGACTTCATGGGGAAGAGCGGAATCCGCTTTTTCCAGCACCCGCTTGATCTTTTTCAGCTGCTCCATCAGATCGCCGTGGGTATGTTGTCTCCCGGCGGTATCGATCAGCAAATGATCCGTTTGTCTCGAACAGGCCGCCTGGTAAGCATCGAAAGCCACCGCCGCCGCATCGGCCCCATGTGGCTGGGTAATCACCGGAAGCTCAAGCCGGTCACCCCAGCACTGCAATTGCTCAATGGCGGCCGCACGGAACGTGTCGCATGCTGCCAGCATGACCCGGTTGCCGTTGAGTTGATACCGATGGGCAATCTTTGCCAGGGAGGTTGTCTTGCCCACACCGTTGACACCCACCATCAGGGTTACCCGTGGCCTGGCGGTGCGGCCATGATCGCTGCTGCATTCCGATGCCGCCAGCACCTCGACAATCGTTTCGCGCAAGCCGGTCATCAGTTCCCCCGTGGTCTGGTAGCGTTGCCGGTGTGCCTTTTTACGGAGCACCGACAGCAGGTGCTGACTGGTCTGTACTCCCAGGTCGGCCATGAGCATCTGGTCTTCAATCTCTTCGTAAACGGATTCATCGATTTTCTTTGCGGTGCCGAAAATCCCGAACAACCCCGAGGCAAGATGTTGCCGGGTTTTGGAGAGTCGGGCGAATAACCCGTCTTTGGATGTCATGGTACGATTTCAATCATTTTGTTGGATTGCCTGCCTGATATCGTATCATTGTACACGTGGAATTCATCTGGCAACGTGACCGTATCCATGAAAAAAAGCGGCAAACTGAGAATCATTGGCGGACAATGGAAGCGCCGACACATCCGTTTTCCGGCCCTGCCTGGCCTGCGGCCCACTCCGGACAGGGCGCGGGAGACCCTTTTCAACTGGCTGATGCACCGTATCGCCGGCAGGACATGCCTGGATCTTTTCGCAGGAAGCGGGGCACTGGGTTTCGAGGCGGCCTCCCGCGGAGCCGCCCGGGTGGTCATGATCGAATCAAACCGGAAATCCGTCCAGTCCCTCGTGCAGAATCGCGCATTGCTGCAGGCACAGGACCAGGTCGACATCCTTCACGACCATGCCCTGGAGTATCTTCCATCGACCGACCAAAAGTTTGATCTGGTATTCCTGGACCCGCCGTTCAGGAAGGCCTTGATTGGCCCGGCCTGCCAGTCACTGGTCCGGCATCCGGTGCTCCGGGACCATGCCCTGGTCTATATCGAGTCGCTGATTTCAAATAACCCCTTACCAATCCCCGCAACTTGGAATATTATTCAGGAGTCCCGGTGCGGGATGACGCAACTGACCCTGGCCGAAACCTGAAACAGTCATCATGCCGAAAATAGCGATCTACCCCGGAACATTCGACCCCATCACCAATGGCCACTCCGACCTGGTCTTCCGTGCCACCAGGATGTTTGACCAGGTTGTGCTGGCCATCGCCAACAGCCCGGAAAAATCTCCCCTGTTCTCGCTGGATGAACGCATTGCCCTGGCAAGGCATGTACTCAATGACTATGACAATGTGGAAATTACCGGTTTTTCCGGCCTGTTGATTGATTTTGCCCGGGAGTGCCAGGCAAATATCATTCTTCGCGGCCTGCGGGCGGTTTCTGATTTTGAATACGAGTTTCAGCTGGCCTCCATGAACCGGAAACTCGACAGCAATATCGAAACCGTCCTGCTGACACCTGCCGTGCAGCATACGTTTGTCTCGGCCAGCCTGATCAAGGAAATCGCACGATACGGCGGCGATGTCAGCACCTTTGTGCATGAACATGTACACCGGGCACTGGAATCCAAATACCGGTAAGGGGTTCCGCACATGGCTCTTTACATCACGGATATGTGTATCAATTGTGACGTATGTGAACCCGAATGCCCCAACGATGCCATTTATCAGGGGGAAATCATCTACGAGATTGACTGGCAGCTGTGCACGGAATGTGTCGGCCATTTCGAAACCAGCCAGTGTGTCGAAATCTGTCCGGTCGATTGCATCCCCGTGGATCCGGCACACCGGGAGTCCCCGTCTGAACTCATGGCCAAATATGAGCGGCTGATCCGGAAGCAGTCCTGATTCCTTCAACCGTGCACCTGGAAGAATTTGGGCAGGCCCTGCGCCGGACCGCAGGGTTCCGGCGGCACCGCTACTGCGTCCTGTTTTGCGGCACTGCCAACTGGGCGGTCGATGCCATCCACCAATTGACAAACGGGGCGCAGCCGGATGCGACCCTGGTGGTTTCCGACCGTCCGGAAATCGCATCCCCATTCGACGATGCCAGTCCGGTCTCCCTCCACCGGACCCAACACATCCTGGGCCGGGAATACGACCTGGTCCTCTATGACGGTTACAGCGGGCTGGACCCGGATGCCCTCGGCATTGCCGGCGGCACCGTCAGGGCCGGCGGCCTGCTGATTCTGATTGCCCCCGATTTCGGTCAGTGGCCCGCATACCGGGACCCGCACTACACGCGGATCATCTCCCATGGAAAGCCCCTGCCGCCATTCAGCCACTACATCCAGCGGTTTATCCGGGTCGTCTCCCACTCGCCGGGAGTCTTCACCATTTGCCAGGACCGAAAACTTCCGGACATCGGAACCTGGCAACAGAAAAGAGCCCGAATTCCCGCGGCACCGGATTTTTCCGACCAGAAAAAAGCCGTAGCTGCCGTGATCAAAGTGGCCGCCGGCAAACGGCGGCGCCCGGTTGTGCTCCTGTCGGACCGGGGACGCGGCAAGTCCGCCTCATTGGGAATCGCGGCCAGGCAACTCCTCGACGATGGCATGGATCAGATCATTGTCACCGGGAAAAACCGTCCCTCCGTGGATGCCGTTTTCAGGCATGCCGGCCACCCGGAGCGGTTGCAGTACGTCCATCCCCACCAGCTCATTCACGACGACCACCGCCCGGGCCTGCTGCTGGTCGACGAAGCCGCTTCCATTCCGGTTTCGTCACTGCAAAGATTGCTGGACCGCTACCCCCGCATCGCCTTTGCCAGCACGGTACACGGGTATGAAGGCACCGGGCGGGGGTTCTTGCTCAAGTTCACGGAGTTGCTGGACCACCGGACCCGTGGCTGGCGGCCCTGTGTCCTGCACACCCCTCTTCGATGGGCACAAAACGACCCCCTCGAGCAGTTTCTGTTCCGTTCCCTGCTGCTCGATGCCGAACCCCACCGCCCTGAGGGCACTGCCACCGGGAAGCCGGAAATCCAAGTGGACACGGTCGAACCAAGGACCCTTTGCCAGGATGAGCGGTTGCTGACGGACCTGTTCGGCCTGCTGACCCAGGCCCATTACCGGACCCGCCCGTATGACCTGCGACACCTGCTGGACAGCAACAGTCTCACCATTTTCCGGTCGCAGTGGAAAGGCCAGACCATCGGGGTTGCTCTGGCCGTCACGGAAGGGGGACTGGATGATTCCATGGCCGGGGAAATCTGGAAAAATCAGCGTCGTCCCAACGGTCATCTTCTGCCGGAATTACTGTGTGCCCAACAGGGGTTCATCGAGGCGGCACCGCTGAAATTCGTCCGGATCATGCGGATCGTGGTCCATCCGGAATTTCAGCGCCGGGGCGTGGGCACGGGACTGCTGCACCATATCGAAGAACATTTCTCCGGGACTGCCGATATCCTCGGCACCCTTTTCAGCGCCGCCCCCGATGTGATGGCGTTCTGGTGCCGTTGCGGATACCGGCCGGTCCGGATCGGGGTGGGTAGCCGTCATCAATCCGGTTCCCCTTCCATTTGCCTGATCCGGCCGGGTTCCGAACCGGGCAAAATCCTGGTCCGGCAGGCCGTGCAGAAATTTTCAGACAACCTGGGCATCCAGCTGAAAACCGTGCTGAAGGACCTGGACCCAGCCCTGGTCCCCCTGATCTACCGGGCGATGGGGAAAGATTCAAAACCCCGAGACCTGACCATGGCTGAACTGGAAAGCCTGGCGGGTTTCGCTTATGCCGGACACCATCTGGACAACAATCGGGCAGTACTGGAACGGATCTGGGAGATGGCCCTTCAACACTCTCTGCATACCGGGGTGCCCGGTCGCGACCTCATCCTGTTTGGTGAACGGATCCTCCAGGGAAAGGACTGGAAAGCCTGCACTGCGCTTCCGGCTCCGCAAGGCCGGAAAAAGGGGACCGCAAGACTGCGGAAACTGGTCGGGGAATTTCTCCTTCGGACCTGTCCCCGACAGCTCGAAACCATCCGCTCACGGTTCAACCTGCCATAACGATGGTCAATGCCCTGAGAAAGGCTTCATTCTCCGCTTCGGACCCGACGCTCACTCGCAGGCAGTTTTGAAGGGGGGTACCCGGCTGATCCAGGCTCTTGACCAAGACCCCCTGGTCCCGCAATTTTGAATGCACCGATCCGGCATCTTTGACCCGGAACAGGATGAAATTGGCCTGGCTGGGAAAGGCCGCAATGGCGGGAATCTTTTGCATTGCGGCATACAGGTTTTCCCGGCCCGCTACAATTTCCCGGGCCTGCCGGTCAAGCACCTCATGGTGTTTCAGGTAGAACTGCATCGACCGCTGTGTCAGGCAGTTGATGTTGTAGGGAAGGCGGATTTTTTCGATCTGCGATGTCCAGGGGCGGTTCGCAAAAAGCATCCCCAACCGGAGGCCTGCCAGACCACTTTTCGACATGGTACGCAATACCATGAGATTGTCGTGGCCGGTCACCGCATCCAGAAACGTTTTCCGGCAAAAGGCAAAGTACGCTTCATCGACGACAACCAGGCCCCGGGCAACCTCCAGGACCTCCGCCAGGACATCCTCATCAAAACAGTTCCCCGTAGGGTTATTCGGATACGCCAGGAAGACGCAGGCCGGATCATGGTTCCTGACCGCCCGCAGGAAGCGGTCCCCGTCCAGCGAATAATCTTCCTTGAGGGGAACCCCGACAAACTCCGTTGCAAGGGCCCCGCAAATCTGCCGATACATGGAAAAAGTGGGCACAGGGGCCAAAACCGGCCGCCCCGAACCACCCACCAGCAGGACAATCATCTGGATGAGCTCGTCCGAACCGTTCCCAAACACGATCTCGCAGGCATCGGGAACCTGGAAACAGCTCCGTACGATTTCCCGCAACCCGGTACAGGCGGGGTCCGGATAGCGGTTGACCCGGGCAACACCCATATGTTCTTTCCATTCCTCGACCAGGGCATCCGGAAAGCCATAGGGACTTTCCATGGCATCCAGTTTGATCAGTCCCCGAGCAGAGGGGACATGGTATGCCTGCAAGTCCAGGATTTCCTGCCGCACCAGGTTTTCAGGAGCAAGGCGGTCCTTTTCCGTCATGTCCTGCCTTTGCCTGGGTCGACCGAATCGGGTTGGCGCAACCGGTATTTCGCCGATCGTTCGTGGGCGGTGAGCCCCTCGCAGCGGGCCAGTGGTGCGGCCGTCCGGGCCATCTCATCGGCGCCCGCGGGTGAAGCCTGGATGATGCTGGTCTTTTTCTGGAAATCATACACCCCAAGCGGTGAGCTGAATCGTGCCGTCCCCGCAGTCGGCAACACGTGGTTGGGCCCCGCACAGTAATCGCCCAATACCTCTGCACTGTACTTCCCGACAAAAATGGCTCCGGCATGGGTAATGTTGTCGAGCAACGGTCCCGGATTGTCCACCATCAACTCAAGATGCTCGGGTGCGATGCGATTCGCCACCTCCGCTGCTTCATCCCAGGAACCGATCCGGATCACCGCACCCTGGGCGGCGATGGATTTTTGAATGATTTCCCGACGCTCCAGGTCCGGCAACAAACGACTCATGGAATCGAGGATGGATTGCACCATATGGGACGAATTCGTAATCGCAATGGACTGTGCGTTTTCATCATGCTCTGCCTGGGCAAACAAGTCCATGGCGACCCAGTCGGGGTCCACGGTTTCATCGCAAATGACCACCACTTCGGAAGGGCCTGCGATCATATCGATCCCCACCTTCCCGAACACCCTTTTCTTCGCCGCCGCAACATACGCATTGCCGGGACCGACAATCTTGTCCACAGCGGGAACCGTTTCCGTCCCATAGGCGAGGCTGGCAATGGCCTGGGCACCACCAATGGTAAAGATCCGATCCACCCCGGCCAGCGATGCCGCCACGAGAACGGCCGGGTTGGTTTCCCCCCGCGGCCTGGGCACGGTCATGACGACCTCACCCACCCCGGCCACCTTCGCAGGGATCGCCGTCATGAGAACCGAAGACGGATACGCGGCTTTTCCGCCGGGCACGTAAATTCCCACCTTTTCCATTGGTGTAATCCGCTGGCCCAGCACGGTGCCGTCGGATTCGGTGTATTGCCAGGATGTCTGCTGCCCGCGTTCATGGAAAGCACGGATACGCGCTGCTGCCGCACGCAGTGGGGCCATCAGGCCGGGGTCCAGTACCGCGGCAATCGAATCCATGTCAGCAGGACTCAGTTCCAGGTCCGACGCATCGTGGACATCCAGGCCATCCAGTTTGCGGGTGTAATCAACGAGGGCCGAATCACCCCGGTCCCGGATTCCGGCAACAATCCTGGCCACTGCCGTCTCAATGTCCGCGGCAATGCTCTCCCGGCGGTCCAGCAACCCCGAAAGGGCGCGGTCAAAACCGGGATCGGAAAAATCCAATTCGCGCAACATTCTATTCATTCAACCTCGATCCGGGTCCACACCGCTTCGCAAACACGGTTCCGAAACCCGGCAAACCGAAATGGGCCGATAGACTGTTCCGGAATGGTTCTGTACAAGCGGACACCACCTGCAGAGCCATGGATCACAGCAGTTTTCCAGACAACCCCGGCCTGTTGAGATAACCGTCGCATCGACTCACTGGTATTGGGGATTTTCCTTTCAGGCCACCATCCGGATCGTCGGAACCCATCCAGCCCCAACCGCATGGAATGCCGGTGAAAATGCCTGCATTCAAACCGCCCTCTTGTCCAGATAGTGGCCGGGAACCCGACGAATGCAGGCGCCCATCTGGGACAGTTTTTCCTCGATGCTGGCATACCCGCGATCGATATGGTAGATCCGGTCAATGACGGTTTCGCCTTTCGCAATCAAAGCGGCAAGCACCAGGCATGCGGAGGCCCGAAGGTCGGTGGCCATGACGGGCGCACTGTGCAACTGTTCCACCCCCCGGATGACGGCGGTATTCCCGTCCAGTTCAATATTCGCCCCCATTCGCTGCAGCTCATGGACATGCATATACCGATTTTCAAAGACGGTTTCGACTACTGTTGCGGTCCCTTCGGCAATGGAATTGAGCAAAACAAACTGGGCTTGCATATCTGTGGGGAAAGCCGGATAGGGTGCCGTGCGGACATTCACGGACTGGATCCGCCCTTCCGGCGCTTTCAGCCACACCCAGTCTTCTCCCGTCTCAATGGTTGCACCGGCTTCATGCAGCTTGTCGAGTACCGCATCCAATTGCTTGGGAATCACGTCCCGGATTTTGATTTCCCCGCCGGAAACCGTTGCCGCCACCAGGAAAGTACCGGCCTCGATTCTGTCGGGAATGGCACGATGACTGCCGCCGCTCAATTTCTCGACCCCTTCAATGGTGATTTCGTCGGTTCCCGCACCCTGTATTTTTGCGCCCATGGAAACAAGGCAATTCGCAAGATCGACCACTTCCGGCTCTCTGGCCGCATTTTCAATCGTGGTCGTGCCGTCTGCCAGCGTGGCGGCCATCATCAGGTTCTCAGTCCCCGTCACAGAGATCAGGTCCATGAATATTCGTGCTCCGCACAGCCGGTCGGCAGTCGCCTTGATATAGCCGCCGTCAATGACAATTTCCGCGCCCAGTGCTTCCAGACCCTTGATATGCAGATTGATGGGCCGCGACCCGATGGCACACCCGCCGGGCAGGGAGACCTCGGCTTTGCCAAACCTTGCGACCAATGGTCCCAGGACCAGAATGGCCGCCCGCATGGTTCGTACCAGTTCGTAGGGGGCCACCACACTGGTGACTTCCATGGCGCTTGCTTCGATGGAAAGTTTCTCATCCACCTGGAGCTTCACTCCCAACTGGCCCAGCAACTCCATCGTGGTGGTAATGTCATGGAGATGGGGGATGTTGCTGATGGTCAGGGGTTCGTCGGTCAACAAAGACGCAATCATCAACGGCAATGCGGCATTTTTGGCACCGGAAACCCGGATTTCACCCTGCAATGGAATGCCTCCGGTTGCGATCAATTTGTCCATGGAAGAGGAAAGGAAAACAGAGTCGAATTTGTGGTATTGTACATCACTTCATTGAGGTCGCTTGCAGTTATGACGGGTTTTAAACGGCCGATTTTTGCCGGAATCATTCTCTTGTTTTCCACGGTCATCCTGGCCGTTCCGGGGGACTCCACCGCGAAGGAAAGGGCCGATGCGGACGTGATCGCCGTGGAAGCCGTTGAAAACGCGTCCGGTGATTGGACCTTCCATGTGACCGTGGCCCACCCGGACACGGGATGGGACGATTATTGCAACGGCTGGGATATTGTCACCGACCAGGGCCAGGTCCTGAAACAGAACGCGTCGGACCCGTTTACCCGCCTGCTTCATCATCCCCATGAAGCCGAACAGCCGTTTACCCGTAGCCAAAGCGGCCTGCACGTGCCTGAAAACGTCAACATCCTGACCGTCCGTGCACACGATATTGTTCAGGGGTTCGGCGGACAGGAAATCGTGATGAACCTCGCTTCCGGCAGCGGCCCCGGCTATCGGGTCACCCGAAACTGAACCACCGGGCCCCGGGATGTGACTTCAAGTCGACGACTGCCTGCTGTCTGCCAATGGCCCTTTTCCAGGAAACCCATTGATGCGTGAAAAACACTACCAGATGATCGGACTGCTCGGCTTCATTGTTGCCGGCGTGATTTTCATTGCCGTGGGGATCAACCACGGGGACACACTGACGATCCTCGGCAGTGTGGTCTGGATGATATCCTGCATCATCTGGATGATCCCACTGTTCAAATCAATGGATGACTGAAGACTTTCTCCACGCGAATGACCACTGGATTTTTCGAAAACCGGCCATTCACTCACAGAACACATGGTACGGCATTTGTGCGCGGGGAACCGGAACATGAAGAACGGTCAGGAAACGAATAGAAGGTTGAATGATCTGGCCCGGACAGATGATTCGTTCGCAACATTGGTCGGCAAATGCTATTTGCTTTTGGCAGACAAACCTCCCTTCGTGTTGCGTCAACGATGTGGTTGTGCCACCTGACAACCGGTTTCCAGCAGGTCTGGATGGATGCGAAAGCCAAAAGCACCGGAAAACCGCCTCCGCGCGGGCTTTATCTTGTCTGCGGCCCCTGGGCGAATTTCTTCATTCTCTGACGGGTATGGCTGCGAACCAAGTGTTAAATTGAGATTCCGTTACACCTAATCCAACAATCGCCCCGGTGTGAAGTGTGTCCAGGTCGGTGACGGTCATTGCCAGAAATTTATCGATATTCTCAATGTCATGGTCCTGGCAGAACTGTTCGATATGATGAGTCACCTGTTCACGGTGCAAGTTATTTCTCACAATTTGCCCCATGACTTGCTTTCTCAGCGGTCGGTACTGGATGTGAAAAGTATCAATTTCTCCTAACGACTCTTTCGCGACCTCATATTCATGGCAGGAGCGAGAGTACGCCCAGGTAAATAAATCCAACATCGGTTTGATATCATTCAGTTCATAGACAGCCAGTAACGCCGCAGTGTAATCATCGCGAAGTATGCCGGTAAAGCTCAACGGACATAGATTCTGTTTGATAAAAGGAATGTTGCACCCTATTCGAGAAGTTCGCTTGTTCACATCTTCAAAGGCCTGCAGATTGGAAAGATGCACCAAGACAAAGAAGCTCTGTTCAAACGGGTCGTTAATCTTATTGGCCTTAACCAGAACCAATTCCAGCATTTCTCTGAGAGTATGTGGATTATCAAGCGGCTTATAAGCGGACTTACCGATATCGATCGGAATCGACCGGATACGACCACAACTTTGGGGGTTGGCTAACAAGTCCTGGGACAACAGGTTGTGCAGATTGAACAGGGTAAAACAGTCCAGTTCAATCGACTCTGCATTTTCGATTAGAAACAGAATCGCTTCCTTGTGATTCATGATCATCACGGTTTCTTCCTGGATTTTCCCCTCAGCGGATACCCCTTCCTCTACCATCTTTTGTGTGTCGAGCCTGGAGTAAGTATTTCCCTCAAGACGACTTGAGTGATAGGAGAGATCAATCAGGAGACGTCGACATATTTGCCGGGCATAGGTACCGGCAACCAGCTGCTCATCAAACCGTTTCCCTTTCTGGAACAGCTGCTTTCGGAGCGCTACCGGCACATAGCTCGTTTCATTAGGGACATATTCCTCAAGAAATCCCCTTTTATAAGACACCGTCTCCCGGGAATGGAGCGGATTTTCGAGAAATTTAAGGACACGTTGATTTTCCAAACTGAATACCCGGCGACCATGGCCCTTGATTTGACTCTTATTTCCCATTTTAGGGACATCTATAGAGTAGTACTTTGTGGCTTTCTTATCGCCCTCTTTTATGATGTCTCCACGATCGCATAGAGTGACGAGCCTCCTTTGCAAAGTTTTGTTATTTATGGAAAATGATAGCGAGTTTGAGACTTTTCCACGAGACATCCCATCTGGATTTCGCTCCAAAACCTCTAAGATTTCCCGCAATTGGTTTTCAATACCTGACACCATGACTGTCTCCTCGATATGCCTGCAAACCAATATTAGGCTGAACTTCACAGTCCATTTTTCCTGATTATCGCCCCGGAGCCCTTGCCACGGTTGGGTTTCCGGGGTTTTTTGTGTCCTGTGAAGCGGGATTTTTTGCTCCATGTAATATGTCATCAATATATTGACATAGCGCATGATTGATCTTATATTATGGATGTATTATTACTCCATGTAGAATACCCATGTCCCTCTACGTCGAAACCATCCCCAACCGCACCAGTCCCCCCGCCATCCTCCTGCGTGAATCCACCTGCACCCGGGGAAAGGTCACCCGCC
>WTGA01000012.1 GCA_011523765.1 Gammaproteobacteria bacterium | reverse complement strand
TTGAAAACTGACCGAAGGCTTCTCCGCCTTGCCCTCCTTGAACCAGGCGTATTGCGCTTTGTTGTGGGCAAGGGACTGGTTCCAGACCCATCGGCAGGCTCCGGCGGTCTGGGTTAGCAGGGTATGCCTGGCACGACTGCCCGGATGGAGTCGAAAAGTGATGGACCGGTAGGTATAATCACCCATGCGGTGAACACCTCTATTGTTCTTTGTTATCAGGGGGGTGGCTTTCCCCCTGATAAACGCGATTGTACCTGATCCGGTTGTAATACATCAAATTATCCGGTTGCTTAACCAGGTATATAATTCCCTTCTCATTCTTCCAAACGCACGAAACTGGGTTTTCGGGGGTCAATGTGAATAATGATGACCCGGCCTTTTTCGTGCAGCAGCTTGAACTTCATCACCTTGCCCCCGGACTCCAGCCTCGCCGGACGGGCATCCAATATCTCCCACCGCTTGTATTGCCGTATTTGCGCCGCCACTTCCTGGATACTGACCACGGGGCGGGCCGGAGGTGTTTCGCTGTCCAGGGCGTAACCGGCATGACTGACCGTTGCCAGGGCAACCAGCAGTGAAAGAGAATGGGCCGGAAGAGACTTGCGCACGGTGACAGGATTCACAGGACTACCCGGCAAAGTTTAGCATTTCCGGAGAAATTTTTGCATTTCCAGCTAGCTGCCCATCCGGCCACAGAACCCTCCCACCCCGCTCTACCGGGACAACCCGGAGGGTGGAACCCGGGTCACGGCCGGTCCGGACGGTATCGAGATCACCGGGGTGCCGGCACGTGATCCCGGGGCCTTCCAGCCGTTTCCGGTGCGCGAGTCATCCGTGACCCGGCCGTTCCATCCGCATTGCGCTTCCGCAGCCCCGCGTTTTTTCCGGTTTCCCGGGTCCCGGCCGATGGTCTCCCCCGGCACGGGAGCCGCCAGCATGGTTGTCCGGTCACTTGGTTTCATGATGGTTTTGTCGTCGGGTTCCCGGCATCCGGGGTATTGCCTGGACCGCTACTATACCGACAGAGAATGAACCGGCCATGAATCACCGTGAAATCGATGCGGGCGGCAACGGACTCCTCACTGGGAGGAACGCTTCACTTCAAGCAGTTCGATCTCAAACAGCAGCGTTTCAAACGGGCCGATCGTCGGACCCGCGCCCCGTTCTCCGTAACCCAGATCGGGAGGGATGACGACACGCCATTTGTCGCCCGGCTTCATCAGCTGCAGCACTTCGGTCCAGCCCGGGATGATCGAGACCAGGGAAAAGACGGCGGGCTCCCCCCTGGCGTAGCTGCTGTCAAACACGGTGCCGTCAATCAGTGTACCCTGGTAATGCACCACCACCGTATCGGTTTCAACCGGACCGGCCTCATCGGCCGGTCCCGAATGCAGGATTTCATACTGCAATCCGCTGGCCGTTTCCACCACCCCTTCCCGGCCCCGGTTTTCTTCCCGGTAGGCCTCTCCCATCGCAATTTTTTCTTCGGACTGGGCCGTCGCTTCGGCTTGTTTCTCACTTTGCCGTTCCCGAACCAGTTCCAGGGCCTCGGTTTCCGTCAACCGCAACTCCTCACCGCGCATGACATCACTGATGCCCTGCAGCACCATTTCATGGTCGAGGCCCGGCTCTTCGGCCACGCTCCGGAACAACTGCGTCCCGATCATGACCCCAACCGCATAGCCATACCTTTCATCGGAATCCTGTTCCACCGATTCATCCTGCGCAAGGGACAGGGGGGCCAGCAGGGACAGGGACAGGGACAGTGCGAGTACGGACAACAGGGTATTTTTATTCATAACAAATCCTCAATAGCGGAATCATGGGCAGAAAAACAAATCATGGCGAAATGGACGGGGCAGTGACCGGACCGGAAGGCTGCATCCCCAGAAGCCGGAGGGCTTCTTCTATGCGTCGGGGGGCCATGATCTCCATGCCGGCACTCCGGGACTTCGGCTGGTTCGCGGCGGGGATCAAGGCTCTTTGAAAACCCAGTTTTTCGGCTTCGCGAAGCCGCTCCAGTCCCCGTTGTACCGGCCGGAGTTCCCCGGAAAGACCGATTTCTCCAAACACCACCAGGTCGCTTCCGACGGCCCGGTTCTTCATGCTCGAAAGAATGGACAGCAGCACGGCAAGATCGGCTCCCGGTTCGGAAACACGGACTCCCCCCGTCACATTGGTAAACACATCAAAGTGGCCCAGGGAAATCCCCAGATGGCGATGCGCAATGGCCAGCAGGATGGCGATTCGGTTGTGTTCAAGACCAACGCTCAATCGCCGGGGGCTGGACAGGGAACTTTCATCCACCAGTGCTTGGATTTCAACCAGAAGCGGCCGGGTACCCTCCTGGGTGGCCAGCACCACGCTGCCGGGCTGCTTCGCGCCGTGCCGACTCACAAACATTGCCGATGGATTGTTCACATCCCGCAAACCCTGTTCGGTCATCGCAAACACCCCGATTTCGTTCACCGCGCCAAAGCGGTTCTTGGTGGCCCGGACCAGCCGGAAACTGTTTGCGCTGTCCCCCTCAAAATACAGCACGCTGTCCACCATATGCTCAAGAACCCGGGGCCCGGCAATCGCCCCGTCCTTGGTGACATGTCCGACCACTATCACGCAGCAACCGCTGCATTTGGCGAACCGGACGAGCCTGGCAGCGGTTTCCCGGACCTGGGAAACGCTCCCGGGAGCCGCAGAGAGGGCCTCGCTGGAAAAGGTCTGGACCGAATCGGCGACTAGGACCGGCGGAGGGTGGTCCTGCACGGCTTCCAGGATGGGTTCGAGCCGGTTTTCGGCCATCACCCGGACGCTTCGGGTATCGAGTCCCAGCCGGCGGGCACGCAGGGCCACCTGCTCAGCGGATTCCTCTCCCGTGACATACAACCCTTCCGCCTGCGGACCCATTCCACACAGGCACTGCAGCAAAAGCGTTGATTTTCCAATGCCGGGGTCGCCTCCAATCAGTACGACGGACCCCGGTACCAGCCCACCTCCCAGAACACGGTCGAATTCGGCACTGCTGCTCGATATCCGGGCCACTTCGCCGACAGAGATCTCGCCCAGGGGCCGGACGGCCGGGTCCGGTGCCAAACCGGAAAAACGGCCGGATTTCGATTCGCCCCTGCGGACCGGCTGGTCCACCAGCGTGTTCCACTGCCCGCATCCCGTGCACAGACCGGACCATTGGGGGCTTTGTGCTCCACACTGCTCGCAAACGAAAACGGTTTTGGTTCTCGCCATTATTCTGTCCGGATGGTCCTGGGAATCCGCGGAGTCACCTTGCACAACAACTCATAGGGAATGGTGCCGGCCCAGTCCGCAACCTCTTCCACGGGCAGTCCCGGTCCCCACAGGACCACTTCGTCACCGATGCCGACCCTCCCGAGTTCCGTCAGGTCGATGGTGATCATGTCCATCGAAATTCTGCCGATGATCGGAGCCCGGGAGTGCTTGACCAGCACGCAGGCCCGGTCATCCACCACTCTCGGGTACCCGTCGCCGTAACCCAGCCCGACCATGGCAACTCTGGTTTTGCGAGTGGTTCGATAGAGGCCGCCATATCCCACCGGCTGCCCGCGTTTCACGGTTTTTTCCGAAATGATGCGTGCTTTCAACTGCATCACCGGTTTCAGCGGGACCCGCGCGTCCGGTTCCCGGCCAAAGGGGGAAACCCCGTACAGCATGAGCCCCGGCCGGACCCAATCGAAATGGGTCTGCGGCCAGCGCATGACCCCGGCGGTGTTGGCCAGACTTCTTTCACACCGGGCAAAACGGGAATGCCCGCGGAACACACCAAGCTGGTGGTGCGTGAACTCGTCCCCGGGAATGTCCGCATTCGCCAGGTGGGACATGATACGAATCCTCCGGACCGTCTTTCGGGACAACAGGGTTTCGTAGACCTCTTTCAGTGACTCCATGGAAATTCCGAGGCGATTCATCCCGCTGTCGCATTTTATCCAGATGGAAAGCGGCCTGCCGGTATAGCCCGCCAGGCATGCAACCTGCGAGGGAGTGTGCACGACCGGCTGCATGTCGCAGCGCTCAAAATCCCGCAATTGCCCGGCATGCCAGAATTCAGACAGGACAATGATCGGTTTTTCCGGTTGCAGTGTCCGGCAGATGATGCCTTCCTGGAGGGTCGCAACGGCAAACCCATCCACCTGTGCGGCGGCCGCCGTGCAGATATTTTCCAGGCCATGCCCATATGCGTCCGCCTTGACCACGGCCATCAGTCTTGAGTTCGGGGCCTTCAGCCGGACCTGCCGGATATTGTGATACAGCGAATGCAGGTCGATCACTGCCTGGGCCCGCCAGTGATCATCGAAACGGGAATTCGGCAAGATTCTGGATTCTGATGGGTCGGTAAAGAGGTTATTCGGGATATCCCGCCGTGTGACGTGCAAGATTTTCAAAGCGGGTGTACTCCCCCAGGAAAGCCAGGTTTATCTTGCCGATGGGACCATTGCGCTGTTTGCCGATAATGATCTCCGCGGTTCCCTTCTGCTCGCTTTGCTCGTTGTACACCTCATCCCGGTAGATGAAGAAAATCACATCCGCGTCCTGCTCGATGGCGCCCGATTCCCGCAGGTCCGACATGATCGGGCGTTTGTTGGTCCGCTCCTCCAGTCTCCGGTTCAACTGTGACAACGCCAGCACGGGGACATTCAGTTCCTTGGCCAGTATCTTCAGTGAACGGGTGATGCCGGAAATTTCCGTCGCCCGGTTCTCCATCGTCTCAGCCGTATGCATCAGTTGAATATAGTCCACCACAATCAACCCCAAATCATTGTTTTCCCGGTATATCCTTCGTGCTCTTGACCGCAGGTCCATGGCATTCAGGGATGCCGAATCATCCACGAACAGCAACGACTTGTCGAGCAAACCTGTGGCGGAATTCAATCTTGGCCAATCTTCATCCGCCAGTTTCCCGGTACGGACCCGGTTGGAATT
Source organism: Gammaproteobacteria bacterium (assembly GCA_011523765.1). Taxonomy (GTDB): domain Bacteria; phylum Pseudomonadota; class Gammaproteobacteria; order Arenicellales; family Poriferihabitantaceae; genus WTGA01. The sequence goes on along the minus strand of WTGA01000012.1, from coordinate 13,239 downwards.
GATGCGCCCCAGCGACGAAAGCATGCGCATCGCAAGCTGTTCGCCGGGCATTTCGAGACTGAATACCGCGACGGGGAGCTTTTTTTCCACGGCAACAAATTCAGCGATATTCATGGCAAAGGAGGTTTTGCCCATGGATGGCCGGCCGGCAACAATGATCAGGTCTCCGGGCTGCAGTCCCGATGTTTCGGCGTCCAGGTCGGTGAATCCCGTGGAAATCCCCGTGATGGACTCTTCGGACTCATGCAATTCGGTGATGCGCTCGATGGAACGGGCCAACAGTTCCTGAATGGAGCTGAATCCCTTTTGACTGCGTCCGTCCCGCTCGGAAATATCGAACACCAGCTGCTCCGCGTGGTCCAGGACCTGGCGGGGAGTGCGGCCCTTCGGGTGATATGCCGTGTCGGAAATCTCGTTGGCCGCACTGATCAGTGAGCGCAATATCGAGCGTTCCCGGACAATTTTTGCATAGGTCAGGATATTGGCGGTGCTGGGCGTGTTGTTCGCAAGGTTGCCAAGATAGGCCAGGCCGCCTGCCGCCTCCAGATTGCCTTCGTTTTCCAGCCACTCCGAAGTGGTCACTACATCCGCCGGGTCACTCAGCCCCTGCAGGCCGGAAATCGCCTCAAAAATGAGGCGATGGTTCTGGCTGTAAAAATCGTGAGCCCCGACCTCGTCCACCACCTCGTCCCACCGCCGGTTGTCCAGAAGCAAACCACCCAGCAATGACTGCTCCGCTTCCAGTGCCTGGGGAGGGACTTTCGGTGCACTTGATACCAGTTGAGCGGGGTCGGGCAATGTCTGGAATGGGATGTCAGGAATAAATGGATACGGTAGCTGGGCAGTGTCTGTAGGATACCGTACTTACCCGCCCGGGCCAATCTTTTGCATGCAGGATGTCTCCTTTTGCGAAATGGTTTTCCGGCCCCCCGGCGACATCCGGCAGGAAATTGCTGCGATCATGCCCGGTCCCCGAACACCGGTTGCACCGGCCGGTTCAACGGGAGATTTTCGTTCGCTTCTCCGTTCCTTGCGACCCGGAGTGCGAACCCGCAGAAAAAAGCACCGCGAACGGTGCTTTGGACGGGCAAACCGGGCAACCGCCTTCAGGCCGTGTCCGGTGCACCGGAATCGTCGACACCCGTATCACCGGGGACCTCTTCAGGCGTTTCGGGAGGAATTTCGTCCACCACGGGCCCGGGGGTGCTGTCGCCCTGCACCTGGACATTCACCGTAAACCGGATGTCCGGATGCAGGATGACTTCGGCCTCGTACTGGCCCACCTGCTTGATGGGACCATCCGGCTGGAAGACTTCCGATTTTTCAATGGGGGTCCCGGCCTGGGTCAGCGCTTCGGCAATATCCGCGGGCGACACGGAACCATACAACTGGCCTTTCTCGCCACAAAGCCGTATCAGCGTGAGGTCCCGGGCGGCACTTTCTGCCCGGGCTGTGAGCGCCAGCAGCCGATTCCCTTCCGCTTCCGCAAGCTGCCTGCGTTTTTCTTCCACTTCCTTTTTGGCTTCAGCGGTGGCTATCATGGCTTTTTTCCGGGGAATCAGGTAGTTGCGGGCATATCCGTTCCGAACATCCACGAGGTCACCCATTTCTCCGACGTTCTGGATTTTCTCAAGCAGGATAATTTCCATGGGATGGCCCTCCTAGTTGTCGTGCTGGTCGGTATACGGAATCAGCGCAAGAAACCGGGCACGCTTGACCGCCGTCGCCAACTGGCGCTGGTAATGGGCCTTGGTGCCGGTACTGCGCCGCGGCAATATCTTGCCCGTCTCGCTGATGTTGGGCGTCAGCAGGTGAAGGTCGGTATACTCGATGGACTGAATGCCTTCTGCCGTGAATTTGCAGTACCGGGGTCGTCGTTGAAATCTGGCCATCAGACTGTTCCCTCCTTCTCTTTGGTTGTGCTCTCTTCCGGGGAGTTCCCGGTCTCATCCGTTTCACCGGCTTGATCCGTTCCTGACGCTTCGGTCGCTTCAGTCGCTTCCGTTTCAGGTTTACTCTCCTTGGGGGCTTCAGCCGCCTTGGCCACCGGTGCCTTTTTTTCCGCACTCGCGGTTTCGGACGCGTCCTCCTTCGCCTTTTGCCGGGCAATGGCGGACTCCTCCGTAATGGCGGCTTTCCGCCGTATCACGAGGTGCCGCAAAACGGAATCGTTGAATTTGAAATTTTTCCGGATTTCGGCCAGAACGGAAAGACCGCATTCGATGTTCATGAGAACATAATGCGCCTTGTAAACATCATTGATCATATAGGCCAGGCGCCGACGGCCCCAGTCTTCCGAACGATGGACCCGGCCTTCCGAAGCGGTGACCATCTCCGAATACCGGTCGATCATGGCAGGCACCTGCTTGCTCTGGTCCGGATGGACCAGAAATACAATTTCGTAGTGTCTCATTGGTTCTCCCTGTGGATTGGCATCTTCCCACCGGGGGTTCCCCGGATATGGTGAAGAAAGGAGTTGTGTTCGAGTTGTTCGTTTGCCCACATGGCGACCGAACACCCGTGGCGAGCGCGATTCTATATGAACTTCCTGCCGGCGACAAGTTGCATTCCACGAAAGTGTTAGGATCTCATGAATTGCCCGGTTTACCGGAGGCACCGGATCGGGCATTATTGACAATATATTACCATTATGGTTACATATTGCAATGAAGCGGACACCCGAAGGCGAGGCCTTGACAAGCCTGATTCTCGAAACGTTCCGGTTGAATGGCGCGCTGCTGGCCAGCGGCAACCGGCTCACCCGGCCCTTTGAACTGACCAGTGCACGATGGCAGGTGCTCGGCCCGATTGAGGGACAGCCCCTGTCGGTGGCGCAAATCGCCCGACGCATGGGACTCGCACGGCAGGGCGTGCAACGTATCGTGAATGACCTTCTGGGTTTGGGAATCGTCGTCCTTGAGCCCAATATCGACCACAAACGTGCACCGCTGATCGCGCTCACTGACGCCGGCAAAAAGATCATGGTCGAGTTGGACAAGGTTCAGGCCGCATGGGTGAACCGGCTTGTCGGCGGGCTCAGTGAACGGGAGGTCAGGCAAGCCCTGAAAATCATTGAAACGGTGCGGCAACGCATGGAACAACCGGATTCGCCAGGAGCCACCACATGATTGGATGGAAAGCGAAAGCACTGGACAGACAGGACAGTTTGGCTGAATCCATGCTATCGAACGGGAACGGGGCCGTGGTTGAGGCCCACGTCTTCACCGCTGATCCGGCTGATGTCGCTGCACGGCCTGCAACCCGGACCCACGCTGCGGAACGCATGCAACCACCCGGCTGTCTGTCGACGCCGCTGCACCATACAATGAGCGGCAGCCGGACATTTGCGCACGGCACTTCCCGGGAAAGTGCCGGAAGCTCCCGAACCGCCTTCCCCGCCCCGGAGCGTCAAAACGCACCGGGGCTGCACCGTGCAAAATGAGGAAATTACCATGAAGAAACCCCTGTTCACCGTATTCGCCGTTTTGGTCTCAGTACTTGTGGCAACGGACAATGCCCGGGCCGATGAAGATACCGGGGCCGGAGACGGCGAAACCACAGTGACCCTGATCAACCCGTTTGAAGTACCCGCCGGCAAACTCGACGAAGCAATCCGCCTGTGGGAACAGGCCAGGGATTTCCTGCGGCAACAGCCCGGCTACATTTCAACCGAACTGCACCAGTCATTGTCCCCGGATGCCCCGTATCCGTTGATCAATATTGCCAAATGGGAGAGTGTCGAAACCTTCAAGGCGGCCACCGGAAAAATGCGAACGGAAGCCAACCTGCCCCGTATTGAAGGCCTTCGCCCTGCTCCCCAACTGTATACCGTCATTCGGAACTAGAGGAAGACAGGATGGGCGCAAAGAGCACCACCGACCGCTATGGCGCGGTCGCCGTCACCATTCACTGGCTCAGTGCACTGCTGATCCTTGTCATGGTCGGTTCCGGCTTCCGTGCGGACGCGATGGAGGACCCGGCCGGCAAGGCGGCCATCCTGCGAGTCCATGTGCCAGTCGGTATGGCAGTCCTCCTGCTGACCCTGGGACGCATTGGCTGGTGGCTCTGGGCGGACAGCAAACCCGCTTCAGTGGCCATGGCTCCTTGGCAGGACCGTGCTTCGCGTATCGTGCACTGCCTGTTTTATGTCGTCATTCTGGGGATGGCCGCAAGCGGCATCGGGATGATGGTTCTCTCCGGTGCCGCACCGATCATTTTTGGTGGCTCCACGGAAACGCTACCGGACTTCTGGGAATTCCGGCCCCGCGTACCCCACGGCATCGGCGCCCGCATCCTCATACTGCTGTTCGTGCTTCACGCAGGTGCGGCGCTCCACCACCATTTTTCCAGGCACGACGGGTTGCTTGCCCGGATGTGGTATGGCCCGTCCACGAAGCCGGATTAACGGCGCGGTGGATACTGCCCGACCCTTCCCGAAGGTTGCCGTGAATGGCTTTGAGCGGTCCCGGTCCCGGCGCCCTGCCCGGCATCGGGGAACCTGGCAGCGAACCGGTGAACACCGGCAGAGGGATTGAAGACAGATCGGCCTTTGGGACATTCGGGTATTCTTCTCCAATCGGAAATCCGCAATTGTGAGAGGCTTCGTCAGCGAGAATATGCGGTCACCGCGCCGCAGAAGCCGGAGGATGGTTGTCATGAAGAGGGTTTCGCTGGTTGGCAAGAGAGGTTGCCGTGCGCTGTTCACCGCCGGATGGATCCGGGAAACGAAGTCGACTTTCTGCCTCGCGCAGTTCCACCCGTCCGGACGCCCGCAAAGCCGGTTCTGGTTCCTCGGGCCTGCCGCTCCAGCCCGGCCACTTGTCCACCGCGTTCGCGGCATCTATTTGAAAGAGGATGCTTGTCAGACGGATGCCCGTCCGGGTATGCTTGTTATAATGTGTTCAGGTGCTTTCCACACGTCTTTCCTTCCCCTCCAACCCTGTTGTACAGACCATGGATGGCCGGGCGACGGAGCAAGAAGCGGTCTCGTCCCACCGCGCCCATGATACACTTTCCCCCGTGTTCACTTTACAGGCAACATGACAAACCAACGCATACTCCCGGATTCCGATCCGACGGAAACCAGTGAATGGCTCGAAGCACTGGGTGCGGTCATCGAAACGCAGGGGCATGACCGGGCGCATTTCCTGATCGAGTCGCTCATTGACCAGGCGCGCCGGTCCGGCGCACATATTCCCTTTCAGGCGAATACCGCGTATTTGAATACCATTCCCACCCACCAGGAACAACCGAGTCCCGGTGACCACGGACTGGAACACCGAATCCGTGCCCTGATCCGGTGGAACGCCATGGCCATGGTGGTCCGGGCAAATCGAACCTCTTCGGAACTTGGCGGGCATATCGCCAGTTTTGCTTCGGCAGCCACCTTGTACGATGTGGGCTTCAACCACTTCTGGCGGGCGGCGACTCCGGATCATCTGGGAGACCTGATTTACATCCAGGGGCACTCCGCACCCGGCATTTATGCCAGAGCCTATCTGGAAAGGCGCCTGGATGCGGAAGACCTGCGTCAGTTCCGCCAAGAAGTGGACGGCAAGGGTCTGTCGTCGTACCCGCACCCCTGGCTGATGCCCGACTTCTGGCAGTTTCCCACGGTTTCCATGGGGCTGGGGCCCATCATGGCCATCTACCAGGCGCGCTATATGAAGTACCTGCACAACCGGGGGCTGATCGATGCACAGGACCGGAAGGTCTGGGCCTTTCTGGGGGACGGTGAAATGGATGAACCGGAATCCACCGGGGCACTGGCCATCGCCGGACGGGAAAACCTGGATAACCTGATTTTCGTGGTCAACTGCAACCTGCAGCGTCTGGATGGACCGGTGCGGGGCAACGGTAAAATCATTCAGGAACTGGAAAGCGACTTTCGCGGTTCCGGCTGGAATGTCATCAAGGTGATCTGGGGCGGGTACTGGGACAAGCTGTTGATGCGGGACCACAAGGGACTGCTCAAACAGCGCATGGAAGAAGCGGTCGATGGGGAGTACCAGGCCTTCAAGGCGAATGACGGGGCCTATGTCCGGGACCGGTTTTTCGGCAAGAATCCGGAACTGAAGGCCATGGTGGCCAACATGACCGACCAGGACATCTGGCGGCTGAACCGGGGCGGCCACGACCCGCACAAGATTTATGCCGCCTATTTCGAGGCAAGTCGGCATACCGGCCAACCCACCGTGATCCTTGCAAAGACCGTCAAGGGCTATGGCATGGGCGAATCGGGCGAGGGCCAGAATACGACTCACCAGCAAAAGAAAATGGGTGAAGAGGCTCTGCTCGCCTTCAGGAACCGTTTCAATATTCCGTTGACCGACAAGGAGGTCGCAAAAGCCCCCTTCTACCGTCCGCCCGAGAATTCGCCGGAGTGCGAATATCTGCAGGAACGGAGAAAGGCGCTGGGCGGGTATCTCCCTTCCCGTCGAAGCTTCAGTGCATTCCCGTTCAAACTGCCGGGCCTGGACATCTTCAAGGCCCAGCTTGCGGGGACCGGGGACCGGGAAATCTCCACCACCATGGCATTTGTCCGGATACTTTCCGCCCTGGTCCGCAACAAGACTCTCCGCAATTACATCGTCCCGATCATTCCGGATGAATCCCGGACATTCGGGATGGAGGGCATGTTCCGGCAACTGGGGATTTATTCGCCCCACGGCCAGTTGTACGAACCGGTGGACTCGGACCAGCTGATGTTCTACCGGGAAGACAAGAACGGGCAGGTTCTGCAGGAAGGCATCAACGAGGCCGGTGCCATGTCTTCCTGGATTGCAGCCGGAACCGCATACAGCAATCATGATCTGTGCACGATTCCCTTTTACATCCTGTACTCGATGTTCGGGTTCCAGCGGATTGGCGACCTGTGCTGGGCGGCCGGCGACAGCCGTGCCAAGGGGTTTATTATGGGGGGAACCGCCGGGCGGACCACGCTGGCAGGAGAAGGACTGCAGCACCAGGATGGCCACAGCCTAGTTCTCGCCGGAACAGTCCCCAACTGTGTTTCCTATGACCCGGCATACGGTTATGAGCTGGCCGTCATCATTCATGACGGAATGCGCAGAATGTATGAAGAACAGGAAAGCATCTACTATTACATTACAGTGGAGAATGAAAACTACGCACACCCCGAAATGCCCGAGGAGGTCCAGGAAGGCATCCTCAAGGGCATGTACCGTTTACGCCGTGTAGGCAAGGCAGAAAACCGGCACCAGGTGCAGTTACTGGGAAGCGGTGCGATTCTGCGTGAAGTAGAAGCCGCTGCGGATATGCTGGACCGGGAACACAACGTGAGTTCGACCATATGGAGTGTGACCAGCTTTAACGAACTCGCCCGGGATGGACAGGGCATCGAGCGGTACAACCGGCTTCACCCTGCCGAAACTCCCCGGCAATCCTACATCGAAATGTGCCTGCAAAACACGGAGGGACCGGTCATCGCCGCAACGGATTACATCCGGCTGTATGCCGAGCAGATTCGGAATTTTGTCCCGAACCCGTATTATGTGCTGGGTACGGACGGGTTTGGCCGGAGCGATACACGGGAAAAACTGCGGTACTTTTTTGAAGTGGACCGCAAGCATGTCACGGTCAGTGCACTGCGGGCACTGGCCGACCGGGAAGCCCTGACCTATCAACAGGTTGCCGAATCCATTGCCCACTATGGAATCGACCCGGAGAAACCGGATCCGACACAGGTATAGGACAAGATGGCAGAGGTAACCATCCCGGATATCGGAGATTTCGAAGCGGTTGAGGTCATCGAAATACTGGTCAGCAACGGCGATGACGTGCACGCTGAAGATCCCCTGGTCACCCTGGAAAGCGACAAGGCCACCATGGAAATTCCGGCACCTGGAAACGGAACCATTGCCAATATCGCCGTATCGGTGGGAGACCGGGTCTCCGAAGGGTCCGTGATCATGGAAATCCTCGGCAATGCCGAACCGGACCACCCCGGAAACCTGCCCGGGACGGTTTCAGTGGAGCGGGCCGTTGAGGAGAAAGTGCCCCCGGTCCCTGGAGAAATCCCGGCCCATTCGCCTCCCCCGACCCTGCCCGGGGAAATCCGGCCGACGGCGGAAAAGATTCCTCATGCCAGCCCCGGAGTCAGGAGATTCGCCCGGGAACTTGGAGCCGATGTATCGAAAATCAACGGGAGCGGGCCCAAGGGCAGGATACTGAAGGAAGATGTCAAGGCCTGGATCAAACGGGCACTTGCGGAAACGCCCGGACTGCAGGAGGCCACGGGAAGCGGGATTCCCCCCATTCCGGAAATCGACTTCTCGGAGTTCGGGGAAACCGAAACCCGCCCCCTTTCCCGCATCCGGAAACTGTCCGGCCCGCATCTTCAGCGCGCCTGGCTGAACATACCGCATGTCACCCATCACGATGAAGCGGATATCACTGAACTCGAGGCGTTCCGGAAATCCCTCAAGGAGGAGGCGGAACAGTCCGGAGCGAAGATTACCCTCCTTTCATTCATCATGAAGGCTCTCGTCAGTGCAATGAAGAAATTTCCACGGATCAATGCCTCGCTGAGCCCGGACAACGGGTCATTGATATTGAAAAAGTACTTCAATATCGGCGTGGCCGTGGACACCCCCCATGGCCTCGTGGTCCCCGTCGTCCGGGAGGTCGACCGCAAAAACATCTTCGACCTTGCCCGGGACCTCGCGGAACTCAGCGAACGCGCGCGAAACGGGAAGCTCAAACCCGCCGACCTGAGGGGAGGATGCCTGAGCATTTCCAGCCTCGGCGGGATTGGCGGCACTTCGTTCACCCCCATCGTCAATGCCCCGGAGGTCGCCATACTGGGCGTGTCCCGATCGAGAATCACGCCCGTATGGAACGGGGAATCCTTTGCACCGAGACTGATCTTGCCATTGAGCCTGTCTTATGACCATCGTGTCGTCGACGGTGCAGAAGCGGCACGGGTCTGCGCCTATCTGGCCCGGTCATTTGAAGATGTCCGCAGGCTGTCCCTGTAACCCTCCGTATCCCGTGCCAGAAAAAGCAGAAATCAGAACTCCGGACCTGGGCGATTTTGAAAATGTCCCGGTGATCGAGATTTTCGTCGGCGTGGGCGATGTCATCGAACCGGATGACCCCCTGGTTGCCATCGAAAGCGACAAGGCCACCATGGAGATTCCTGCAGACACCGCAGGAACGGTCCGTGACATCCGGGTTTCCGTTGGCGACGAGGTCTCCACCGGTCAGGTTCTGCTCATCGTGGATGTGGCCGACCCGAAAACGCCGTCTCGCCCGGTCCCGGCAACGCCCGAACCGACATCGGAAGACCCGGCAGCCGGGAACCGCGGCCCCGCACCCGTATCGGCCGGCCCAACCTCTGCGGTTGACCGGAAAACCCGGCCTGCCCGGCTCGTGGTTCTGGGGTCGGGTCCCGGCGGCTATACGGCCGCATTCCGGGCCGCCGACCTCGGGATGGAGGTGGTCCTGGTGGAACGGTATCCCCGTCTTGGTGGCGTGTGCCTGAATGTGGGATGCATCCCTTCCAAGGCACTGCTCCACCTTGCCCGGATCATTTCAGAAAGCCGGGAGGCCCGTGAAATCGGGTTGAGTTATCCCGAACCGGTCATTGATATCCCACAGGCTCTGGCGTGGAAAAGCGGCATTGTTTCCCGGTTGACCACCGGATTGGCCGGATTGGCCGAAAAAAGAAAGGTCACCGTGATCCAGGGAGTGGGCGCATTCGCTTCCGAGCACCGGATCGAGGTCACTGCACAAAACGGGACCGAGCACCTCTCCTTTGACCAGGCCATTATCGCGACCGGGTCGGAGCCCATCCAAATCCCCGGTTTTCCTCACGATGATCCCCGCGTCATCGATTCCACCGGAGCCTTGGAACTGGATGACATCCCCGAGCGCCTGCTGATTGTTGGCGGAGGCATTATCGGACTGGAAATGGCCACGGTGTACGAGGCCCTGGGCAGCAAGGTCAGCGTGGTGGAAATGATGGACAGCCTGATGGCCGGTGCGGACCCGGACCTGGTTCGCCCCCTGTTCAAGCGGATTCGCCGCCAATACGAGAATATCTGGCTCGGCACCCAGGTCACCGAGATGGCCGCCCGGGAAAATGGCATCGAAGTACACTTTGCAGGCGGGAACCCACCGGACAGACTGGTCTTTGACAAAGTGCTGGTGGCGGTCGGACGGACACCCAACGGCCACAAGATCAATGCCCGGGCCGCCGGAGTACGGGTCAGCGAGAAGGGGTTTATCCCGGTCAATGCGCAACAGCAGACCAGTGTCCCGCATATCTATGCCATTGGCGATATCGTTGGACAGCCCATGCTGGCGCACAAGGCCGTACACGAAGGAAAAGTTGCTGCAGAGGTTGCGTCAGGCCTGAAAAGCGGATTCGATGCCCGGGTTATCCCGTCTGTCGCCTATACCGACCCCGAAGTGGCCTGGGCCGGCGTGACCGAAACGGAAGCCAAGGCGAACGGAGTGAACTACGGCAAGGGTACATTCCCGTGGGCGGCAAGCGGGCGGTCGCTGTCACAGGGACGCAATGAAGGTCTGACCAAATTATTGTTCGACAAGGAAACCGGCCGAATCATCGGGGCGGGAATCGTGGGACCCAATGCAGGAGAACTGATCGCGGAAGCGGCACTGGCCATTGAAATGAACGCCGATGCCCAGGATATCGGCCTGACCATCCATGCGCATCCGACTCTTTCGGAAACTCTTGGTTTTGCGGCGGAAGCATTTGAAGGAACGATCACTGACCTGTATCTGCCCAGGAAATAATTGATATCAAGGTGATTTCATATGGAAGATACGCGTCGCCCATATCAGTCGTGACCACTTCGGTTGGTTGGATGGCGTTGCGAGCCTTTCTTTTCAACGCCTTCCCAGGGGGTAATCTGACAGGCAAGCTTGTCCGAGAACAGGGATTCAAATGGCCCCGACCGCCTGGCCCAGTCTTTAAAAAAATAAAATCGATCCAAGAGAATCCGAGAATCGTATAACCGCATTCACGGAAATGGGACAAGGAGCCTGATTTATGCATTTTTTTATCTGAATCCTGATGACGCAGGACTAAACCGATTCCCGTCGCTCTGGTGTGCGGCTGTTCTCTACTCTACAAACGATCCAGTCCATTTCCCCCAAGGGAGAAATGTGGCGTGGTATGCCAAGTCTCTTGCATGTTCAATGATAGTATCTCGCCTATCTTCGGCATCCAGTGCAACGGGTATAATGATATCTGCATGATATCGATTATCTTTGAGTGGCGATGGCTTTATACTGCAACCGGCCTCCTCTACATCCTCCGCAGTAAGGATGTACCATCCCCAAAACTGTTTGTTTAAGTGGCTAGCATTTCTCTTCCCAATTGCTGCCATCGTGGATTTCGGTGCCAGGTCCATACGATTAACAGAAATCTCGTTGCTGTCCCTTGGGGGTTGAAACTTGGAAACACGTACTCGTGCTCTGCCTTCTGATTTCAACCTGCGGAAAGCTTTCTTGGCATCACTTTGCGACCGCTCTTCCCTCCCCAGCCTGTCATTTCTTTTTATTTCCAGGTCTCCTCTCCCTAACGACTCTTGCACTAACGAATGCCTGCTCTCGTGAGTTCCTGCAATCTACTTTCATCAAGCAGGTCTTCCGCATCGTTAACTCGAATCCGCCCCTTGGATTTTTGTGTTCGGTGGAAAAGTGCTCCAGAACCATCTTTTTCAACTAAGAAAAAGACACCACTTCTACCTTCTGGATTCCGAAAATCGATCGCGATACTACCCTCGTCCATCAAGTAAATATCTGGTTGGTCACTCACACCACAACTTGAAATTTTGTTTAGTATTCGCTCGGCCTTTTCAAGTCCAAGTTCCGAAGGCCTATCGAAATCTTCGGTGACCGTATCTGTTGCGCACACATCTAATTCTCTCAGTGCCTCTTCTAGCCACTCTGTTTCCTTCACGTCCGCCAAACCTGGTTCAAAACCGAAACGGGAACTGAGCCTTTCTGCGTCAAGATAAATGAGAAGTTTATCCATGTGCTGGTCTGTTTTTGCACCCTGCCGAGGAGGGTCTACACGGCTTGAAAGGTAAGCATCATTGTTGAAAGTTTGCAATGATTTATATTGTTCGTCACTTGGTGATAGCGGGTATTTTTTGTCCCCTACAAATTCATCTGGATGTGATCCCAAAGAGATACCTTCTAAAACAAACATTGAAACGGTTACTCCAGTATCAACCCCAGTTTGTCCATGACAATCTCCGAAAGGCGGTAAATATGCCCAGTTCTCTCGTCAAATGTGTCATACCGTGAACCAAGAGTATACCCACAGGAAAATTCTAGAAATAAATCTGCATTCCCCAAAGCAGATTGATCTATCGTAATATTGGTTGTCCATAACTCTTCTTTGTTCGAGCATTCAAATTTGATCTGCGATCGAGTTGCATCCGCTCCAATTTCAAAGGGATCTTGGGATTCTGGCGACCAGGTAAGTTTCCGAATTAAGCCTACAGCTGAGTTCATCCCTCCATCGATCTTTAACCAACAAGGTATGACGAATCTCCAATCTGCAGGAACACCATCAGACATAAAATCGCATATTGCTCTTTCAAAGAGGTTGATATGTCGCTTCACGGATTGCAGGTCTTCCGGTATTCGGATGTCAAGAAAATGCGCCTTGTATCCGTCCAGTTTTACTTCAAATTTACAATCCTGATGTAAGGTCAAAGTTACACTAGCAGTGGCTATAGTGTCTGCAACTTTTACTTTAATCGCATCGGATGAAATCTGGAATTCACCACTAAAAGCATCGTGAATTGGCTCTATGATCTGTGGGAATGATTGGATACGACTGAAAACCGGTCGCAAAAAAAAGACCTCGTAATGTGCATCAAGCCTGACAATATGAGCATTCATTTCGAAAAACTAAAACCGCATAGCTGGACAGTGTCCGAGATGTTCTGTAATCATGCAGCAGGTCAATGGTAAAAATTCCGCACTATCAATACCTTGACACAATGTAGATTTCAGGGAGTTGGCTCTCTGTGCTTATCATACAGGATTAGTAGAAGTAGAAGTATAAATAATTAAGTATTTGAGTATTTTGCCGAAAATTTCAATCCTGTCTGTGAAGATCAAGGGTCAGAGTAGACGAGGCTGTTGCCAGCCTCGTCTACTCTGACGATCAAGGAAAATCTTAACCCAAGTTTAACATACGGTGACATAAGTGTTTGATTTGAAACACGGTAA
>WTGA01000132.1 GCA_011523765.1 Gammaproteobacteria bacterium | reverse complement strand
CTCGAATCCTTCTTCAAATCACAATGAAGTTCCGTTTAATCGGCATCCCATGCGGTTGTGTTCGATACGCTGTAATGCTCGAACTACCCCTACTGTAAACACAGGCAGTAGCCCTGTCCGGTTTGTCGGGAAGGGCTTTTGGTCAGAGACCAGTAGAGATTCAAGTGCCGCGACTGCGGTCAATTCATTGAAGTGTACCTCGGTGTTGTGGCTGGCTGCAGGTCAGAATGGGCAAATACGGACGCTTCCTGGGCTGTACGAGTGATCCTGTCTGCAGCTACACCCGGAAGATTCAACAAGGGCTCAGGGTTGCAGTGAAGCCCAACAAATTGGGCTAAAATTCAATCATCTCAAGGTGCATTTTTTGAAAGAAAGTTTGAACTTTTTTTAAGAATTCAGCGTTTTTTTCAATGTCTATGATGCGGAGAAGCTCTATACCGACATTCGTAAATGCAGCCCCATAAATCTTCAGGTCCAAGGATCTCACATCAAAGGTTTTTGTCTCTCATTTCGTGCCCGAAAAGAGTCGTCGACAATTTCTTCTGCGGTAAACGGTATACCCACACTGGCAAGGGCTATGTTTGTAACGCCAATATTGCTGGGGCCTACACCACGCTTCAGAAGTACAGCACTGACCGGTTCTGGTGGCATGGCCGCGAGCCTGTTAACCGTTTCCCGGGATTTTCCAACAGGGCAATGTGCAAGCAAGTGTCAGAGAACTCGTTCACGTGCCACCATGTCTGCTATGACAAGCAGATTGGATATGTGTCCTTCCAGCATATGGTCGAATGAAGATTGACCATTCAACCTTGTTCTGGGCTGTTTGAGCCAATTCACTTCCGCTGCGGTCATCTCTGCGAAAAGGGTTCCAAGGCCTAAACTGATCCCGACGATATACGAAACCCGGTCCTTGAAATCCTGTGAAGTGGGATTTATCCGACCTGACAACACACACTTCCCGATTATATCATCCGGCTCATAACCCAACAGAATCATTTGTTCGTCTGGGCCGAGGTTCCAGCGTTGGCAGGTATTTACAAACGCATCCAGAAGACCAGAAACCGGACTTTCTTGTTGGTTGCCGACAGATCTTTGGTGGAGATTGGGGTGTGGTGTTGTAGTTTCGGTCAAGCCAGATTCAGTGACAGCCCAGACTGTCTGAGGTTTCCGAAGAACCTCCTGTGGTGGTATCTGCATATTTTCCTGTCTAAGAAGACGTGACCCATATGCGTCATGAGTGGACTGGTCGTGATGTATTGGCTGCTTATTTTCCAGTCCAGGCTGTAACCGATGGTTAAAGATGTTTTGGTGAGGATTGTCCATCAAACAAATTCCAAACCTATGGCTCGCACACACATTTCCTGAATTTCCGTAATCCGTCTAATCTTGATATCCAGCGATTCCTGCAATTTCGGATTCGATGGTATCGTTGTCCTATAGTTTAGAAACAGCCCATTTAGCGTGTGTAGACTTTTTTCTATTGGGCACCAAGCCTGCCAGGTTGCATCTTTCCCCACAATCATGAATCGTGCTCCTGGGATCTATGTTGCGCCGATGCTATCAACGGTAGCGCTTACTTCCGGCACTTCAAACTGTGACAAGTAGTCGGTAACCGAAACATCCGAAACCAAGACAGCATGCTCAGACCCTGCGCCGTGGACTTGTGTGATCTGATATTCTGGAAATTTTGCAGAGAAACCTGCGCCTGCCACCAAAAGGGTTTCTTCAATAACCGGATAATCATTGCGCAGTGCCATCGGAAACTCGGCAGAAAACTTTTCGACGGATAGGGAGATAGTATTGTTGCTATTCAGGATTTTGTATTTTGCAACGGTATCGCCGAAGGTATTCCCGGAAGAAACTTGGAGTTCTTGAGGGGCAACTGTAAACCGTTGATTGAGAGATTCGTACAACATTTCAAAAAATCGGGCTGGTATCCCATCCCACTTGAAGATAGGTGGTGTGAAAGTGGCGTCTAAATTGATAGTAGCTTTTCCGACTGCAGTTGAATCATTGTAAGTACTGCTGTTTTGAAGGCTTTTGGAGCATAGCACCAATCTTCCCATTGCAGCAAATCGCAGAGTTTCCAGTGGGAGAGGAGTATTCATGGCGAACGGTCGCTCGGTCTATTTCCAGCGGTCCCGGCATGCCCTGGCTCCTTACTGCTTGCTGTGATTCTGGACAGACCCGATGATTCAGTACCGTGCAGGGACAGTACGATGCCGTATTGGTTGCAATGCCTCGGACAGGCGGTGGATACAGGGAACGTTATCGGCCCTTCCAGTCCGGGGCCCGTTTTTCTGCAAAGGCCCTGGGTCCTTCCATGAAATCTTCGGAAAACAGCATTTTCTGGTAGACAGGAAAGTCATGATTCCCCGGTTTTGTTGCCTCAAAAGCCTGCTGGATGGGCAGGTTCTGGATACGGGGGACGACTTCCTTGAGCGCCTGAATGGCCAACGGAGCCCCTTTCGCAATCTGCGCGGCCAACGCATGGGCCTCGGGCAAAAGTTCATCCTGTGAAACAATGGCATGGACCAGCCCCCAGTGCCTGGCTTCTGTAGCCGGCATCCGGCGGCAAGTCAGGATCATTTCCATGGCGACATTGTAGGGCAGCTTGCGGGGGAGGTGCTGAATGCCACCGACATCCGGCAAAAAGCCGCGCTGGACATCCGTGAGAAAGAATTCGGCGTTTTCGACACAAATGATGAGGTCGCAGGCCAGGCAAATCTCGAAACCACCGCCGACTGCGATGCCGTTGACGGCCGCGATGACCGGTTTCTTCAACCCCCAGAATTCGGTAATCCCGGCAAATCCGCCGGGACCGTTCAGCGAATCATCCAGGGCTTCCTCGTTGGAGTCCATGCCGGCGATGGCCTTCAGGTCCCAACCGGCACAAAAAATCCTCTCGCCGGTTGCGGTAAGGATTCCACAGGCCAGTTTCGGGTCGTTCTGCAACTGGAGCAGGGCATTGTGTATGGCAATGGAAACCTCCTTGGTGATAGCATTGGCGGGTGGCCGGTTGAGGGTGATTTCCATCACGTTGCCGTGCCGTTGAATGATTACTTCGTCGCTCATGATCAATTCGCTGTAGATAAGTGAACCCGGATACTGTAGCTGAAATGAACGGTCTTTCGCCACAGGGACGGGCCACTGAATTCCCGGAATCCGCCCACTGGATGTCCCGCATGCTGTCCCCGGCATCCGTGGCGATTGTCGGGGTGTCGGAAAACCCGGAAAGTGTCAGCCGGAAAGCCCTGGATTTATTGCAGGACTGCCGGTTTGCCGGCAGGCTGTACCGGGTCAACCCGAAGTATGACCGCATCGACGGCCATCCCTGCTACCCGGACCTGGTTTCATTGCCTGAAGTGCCGGACCTGGTGGTGATGGCAATCGGCAATCGGGGGATGGAGGATGCCGTTGTCCAGGGCATTGCCCTGAAGGTTGGCGGGATCGTTATTTTCGCCAACAATTATCTTGAAGGGGATACTTCGCCCCCCCTTCTCCAGCGATTGAAGCAATTGGCCGGGGGATCGGGAATTCCGGTGTGCGGCGGCAACGGCATGGGATTCTACAACTATGATTCGGCGACCATGGTCAGTTTTGACTTCCCGCCGCAACGGCCGGCCGGGCATATCGCACTGGTGGCCCACTCCGGGTCCGTCATGACCTATCTTGCCAATACGGACCCGAGGCTGATGTTCAACCTGGTGGTGTCCCCCGGCCAGGAGATCAACGGGACCGTGGCGGATTACATGCTGTATGCGCTGGCACAACGGACCACCCGGGTTCTCGCGGTATTTATCGAGACCGTTCGCGACCCGGATCATTTCATTTTGGCACTGGACACCGCACGGCAAAAAAATATCCCCGTTGTGCTGGTCAAAGTGGGGGCAACGGAAAAAAGTGCCCGCATGGCCAGGAGCCATTCCGGCGCGGTGGCCGGGAACGATACGGCCTTTCAGGCGGTGTGCGACCGGTATGGCGTGATTCGCGTCGCGGACATCGATGAACTGGCCGCAACGGCACTGATCTTTTCCCAGGAAAGGCGGCCGGGCCCGGGCAAACTGTCCAGTTTGCTGGATTCCGGCGGTTTACGCGAACAGATGATTGATCTGAGTGAAAAAAAGGGGGTTGAATATACCGAGCTGGCCGCAATCTCCCGATCGGCCCTGGAAGGCGTGTTGGAATATGGCTTGGTCGCCGAAAACCCGGTGGATGCGATGGGTGCGCTGAACGTGGATATTGCGGAACTTTTTTCCACTTGCCTCCGGATTTTGCATGACGACCCCGGAACAGCCGTGCTGACGCTTGAATTCGAATTCAGAGACGGGTTCAGCCAGTATCCGCAGCTGCTGGATGTCGCCAGGCAGTCCCTTGCGTTCGTGGACAAACCATTCGTGATTTTCAACAGCACCGTGAATGCCCCCAACTCCACGGAAGCCCTGGAACTGGGGAAATGCGGCATCCCGGTGATCAATGGCATTTCCCTGGGGCTGTCCGCGGTGGCCAACATGTTTCATTACCGCGACCATGTGTTTTTTGGGAAACCCGGTCCGCTTCAGTTGTGTGCATCCAAATTGTCGCAGTGGAAGAAGCACCTGTCGACCGCGGAGGTGCTGTGCGAGACCGAATCCCTTCAGCTGTTCAGGGATTTGGGGTTGCCCACGGTCGGGTTCCGGATCACCGGCAATCTGCGGGATACCCTTGCCGCGGCACAGGAGATCGGCTTTCCCGTGGTGCTGAAAACAGCGAAGCCCGGTCTTCAGCACAAATCGGAGAGGGGGGGTGTCAGACTGGCCCTGGAAGATGCGGATTCCGTTGAGTCCGCGTACCGGGACCTGTCTGCCCGGTTGGGAACGGATGTCCTGGTGGCGCCGATGATCACGGGAGGAGTGGAACTGGCATTCGGCATGATCCATGACGACCAGTTCGGACCGATGGTGATGGTTTGCGCGGGTGGGGTCTACATCGAGTTGTTGCACGACCGGACCTTTATCCCGGCACCGTGCTCGCAGGCCGAAGCGCTGCACCACATCCGGTCGTTGGAGATTCACCGGATACTGCAGGGAGCCAGGGGGAAACCGGCGTGCAGGGTTGACCTGGCCGCCAGGGCATTGTCTGATTTTTCCCGGATCGCGGACCGGATGCGCGATGAGGTCCTGGAAATGGACCTCAATCCGGTCATCGTGTCGCCGGAGGGTTGCACCATCGTGGATGCACTGGTGGTGGCGAAAACCGGGATGGAAAAACCGGGTTAAGCTCCATCGTGGACCGCCCGTTCCCCGCCGCATGGTGGCCGCAACCATGGGGAGCGTTGATTCGGTGCGGTGGTTCAGGCAGGCTGCCCGTTCCGGTTCAGGTAGGCTGCCCCGAATACCCCCGCACTGTCCCCGAGTTCCGGTGGAACGATTCGGCAATTCAGCCTTGGCGCAAAGACGTATTTCGCCGCCTCTTCAATCCCCCGGGAGTAGAGAATCTTTACCTTTCCGACTCCGCCGCCGATCACGATGACATCCGGGTCCAGGAGGTTGATGACGTTGGCGACTCCCTTGCCAAAGTACCGGACCAGGCGGGTTATCGTCTTTTGGGCGTTGGCATCCCCGGATTCGGACAGGCGGGAGACCTGTTCCAGGGTCTGACGGTTGCCGGTCAGTGACCGGTAATGCCGTTCAAGGGCCGGGCCGGAGAGGATGGTTTCGACACAGCCGCTTCGGCCGCAATAACAGGGTCCCCCGGATTCGTCCAGGAAATTGTGTCCCCATTCCCCGGCGATGCCGTGATTTCCCGAAAGAAGCTTTCCATCCACAACAATTCCGCCGCCCACCCCGGTTCCCAGGATCATGCCGAACACCACACGGGGTCCGGGTTCCAGTCCGGCAGCCGCCCCCGACTCGGATTCAGCCAGGGCAAGGCAATTGGCATCATTTTCGATCCAGACCGGAATTCCCAGCCGGTCTTCGAGATCCCTGTTCAGGGGCCTGTGGTTGAGGTGTTGTGAATTGCTGCCCCGGAGCAGCCCGGTGTGAGGGTCCAGTGTGCCCGGTGTGCCCATTCCGATGGATTTCGGTGAAATGCCGGTGTCGGCAATCATCGACTCCAGGAGGCCCGTGATCTGTTTGAGCACATGGCCGTATCCACGGTCGCCTTCCGTTGGAATGCGTTTCCTGGCCAGGACCTCTCCGCCCGGTCCGGGGGCCAGGACGATTCCTTCAATCTTGGTCCCCCCCAGATCAAATCCCCAGAGACAGTCGGTCACCATGTTGAAATCATCCGCTTTCGGGTACCTGGCATGGATTGAATCCCCTCCGTGACCAGTGCAGGACCTCCTCGCCAACCCGGGGCTGAATTTCGAATGGTACCATTTCTTCCCCTCCCCCTTGCAGTGCATTTCCCTTGCCCTGGACAGGAGCGGGAAAAACAGGAAGTTCTCCCGGACATTTGCTACTATCGGCATGCAGCGCTTTTCCGTCGGCGGAAGACCGCGATCGGTAGCCATGTTCCCGGGTGGCTGCCGATATGCTTGCTTTTTGGCCTGGACAGCCTGGTGCAGGGGGAGGGTTGGGCCCGGTCCCGGACCGCCGACGGCAAACCGGGTTGCCTTGCCCGGGTATCCCGGCGGGTTCCTGTCCCGGCGGCAACGGAGGCCGGGCGCATAAATTTGGTGAATGGCCGTCATGTTGAATGAAAATTCCAGTGGACACCCGTTCAGGCGGGCGGTGCAAAGCCAGCCGGGGAGGGGGTACATTGGCTGAACGCTACCTGACCTACCGGCGGAATCCCACCACGCTCACCGCCATCGGACTGCTCAAGCTTTACGGCGTGATCAGCCGTCCGTTTGGCTACAGGTGGCTGGCATGGGTGGGGGTGTTTGCGGGAAAAATTCTGGACCGCAAAGAGCCCTGTGTAGCGAAACTTGAGCCGGATGCGGATTTCAAGTTTTTTCTCGCCGACTATTACTGGAACAAGCTGGTGTGCAGGGGGTTCCGGTACGAACCGGAAATCGAAACGGTGCTGGGCGCGTTCGGCGATATTGACTACCTGTTCCTGGACCTGGGGGCCAACTATGGCTATTGGAGTGTCCTGGTTTCCTCCCGGTCGTTTCAGGGCAAGCAGGCAATCGCGGTGGAACCGGTCCGCCGGAACTATCGCATGCTCCGGGAAAACAACCGGATCAACCGGCACCGTTTTACACCGGTCCGGGCCGCGGTGGCCCGCCAGGCCGGAAAAACGGTCCGGGTCCATACCCATCCGGGTTCCCTAGCGAACGAAGGGGCTACCCTGTTGCCGCAGCCGCCCCGGCCGGAATCGGAGAGTGAACCGGTGCCGACCATTTCCATTGACCAGTTGGCCGGACAGTACGCCAGAGCCGGCCAGCCCATCGTGGTCAAGCTTGATGTGGAGGGCATGGAGGTGGAAGCGGTCCGGGGAGCCGTCGAAGTGTTGAAAAGGGATTGCCTGCTGATCTATGAAGATCACGGCAGCGACGCGGCCTGCCGGATCAGCCGCCATCTTCTGGGGCTCGGGATGTCCGTTGCCCATCTCGAATTCGGCGACCTGCACCCGGTGTGCTCCCTGGAGGATGTCCGGGATATCAAGACCCGGGCCAACAAGGGGTATAATCTGTTCGCCTACCGGGAGGGCTCGGTATTTGATTTGGGCACCCGGATGAAACCTGCAACGATCAAGGGAAAATGAGGTCAAGATTCACCGGCCGGTTCATGGCCTGCCTGCTTCTTCTGTCCGCCTGTGCCGGCCTGGCACAGGCCGCAACCCTGCGTCTGGCGTATGATGCGGGATTCGGCGGGGCCGAATCCCTGGATCCCTACTCCCCCACCCGTTTTTTCTTTACCACCCAGGCCATGTACAACCGGCTCGTGCGCCAGGAAGATGACGGCAGTGCGGGTCCCGATCTGGCGACTTCCTGGAGTGTTTCCGGGGATGCCAGGACCTGGACCTTCCATTTGCGGGACGGGGTCCGGTTTCACAGCGGAAAGCTGCTCAGTGCGCAGGACGTGGTCTATTCCCTGTATCATGCCCTGGACCCGGAAAGAGGCTCTCCGGTACGCTCCACCTTGAAAATCATGGACCGTATCGAGGCGGTGGACCGTCTCACGGTCCGCATCCATTTGAAATCCGCGCATGCCGATTTGCCCCTGCTGCTGCTGGACCAGCGATGTGGAATCATTCCCGAGGGAAGCGCGGATTCCATTGAACGGACCGGCGATGGAACCGGTCCGTTCAGGCTGGTGGAGAATGACCCGGAAGGGGTCACCGTACTGGAGGCCAATCCCGGGTACTGGGAAGGGCCTCCCGGGGTTGAGCGGGTGGAAATCGTGGCCATTCCCGACCAGGTTGCTCAGATTCAGGCGATGCTGGCGGGCCAGATTGACTACCTGCCGTCCATTAACCGGCGGCAGTTGAAACTGTTTGAAAACCATCCCGGGTATATCGTGCAGACCATCAGGACGGGGCACTGGCCGGGCATGGTCATGCGCACGGACATGGTGCCGTTTGATGACCCGAATGTGCGCAGGGCAATGCGGATGGTGGTGGACCGGGAGGACATGGTCCGCCTGGTGCTGGGAGAAGGGGGGGGCGAACCGTCGTGCGATACGCCGGTCTGGGCCGGGGACAAGTACCATGCACAGCGGCACTGCCCCCAGGATGTCGGGCAGGCGAAAGCCCTGTTGTCAGAGGCCGGATATCCGGATGGAATCGACGTCGACCTGTACACCTCGTCCGTGGACAAGTCATTTGTCAGCATGGCGGAGGTGTACCAGAACCAGGCGGCATCGGCGGGGATCAGGGTGAAAATCCACCAGGTCCCGGCAGACGGCTACTGGACGGACACCTGGATGCAGGAGCCGTTCGTGGCGACCCGCTGGAACCAGCGGCCCGCCGACCAGATCCTGAACGAAGCGTTTCGTTCCGGTGCGGCCTGGAACGAAACCTATTGGCACAACGCGCAGTTTGACCGGGCACTGGACCGGGCCCGGAAGGAGGTCAATGAGAAAAGACGGCGTGAGTTGTATGTCCGCACCCAGCAACTGCTGTATGATGATGGCGGGGCCCTCATTCCCTTTCATCTCAATGTCAACCGCGTGTTCAGCTCGAAGCTGAGAAACCTGCCTCCGGAAACCGAACTGTTTGTACGCTGGCAGTACATCGGCAAAACGGAAAACGAAGAATAGGCATGCTGAAAATACTCGTACGCAGGCTGGTTTCCGCCCTGTTTACCCT
Source organism: Gammaproteobacteria bacterium (assembly GCA_011523765.1). Taxonomy (GTDB): domain Bacteria; phylum Pseudomonadota; class Gammaproteobacteria; order Arenicellales; family Poriferihabitantaceae; genus WTGA01. The sequence goes on along the minus strand of WTGA01000132.1, from coordinate 9,087 downwards.
GGCCTTCGTGGCGGTGGTGGTCTTTGCGGTCGCCGAAGCGTTGCCCGGGGATGCCTGTACGGCCTACCTGGGCCGGCTGGCCCAGGGAGAACGTCTGGACAATTGCCGCGCCTCCCTCGACCTGGACCAGCCGGCAGCGAAACGATTTGTTCACTGGGCAAGGGATCTCGCCCAAGGGGACCTCGGCAATTCCCTGAAGCGGAAAAAACCGATTGAAGAGATTGTGGGGCCCCGGTTCCGCAACACGGTCATCCTGGGAACCGTTGCGGCGTTGATCGGGATTCCCCTGGCCATTGTGCTGGGGGTATTTGCGGGGGTGTACCGCGACAAGATCCCGGATTTCGTGATTTCCGGGGTGTCATTGCTGGCCATGACCATTCCCGAATTCGTCATTGCGACGTTGCTGATTTTTGTCTTTGCAATCAGTTTCCAGTGGTTTCCCGCCGTGACCATCCTGCCCACCGATGCCGGCATCCGCGAAATCCTGCCGAACATCGTGCTGCCCGTGATTACCCTGGCCTTTGTCATGACGGCGCACATCCTGCGGATCACCCGTGCCAGCGTCATCGATGCCATGCACAGCGAATATGTAAAAATGGCGACGCTGAAAGGAGTGCCGTTTCGTCGTGTCGTGTTCCGGCACATGCTGCCCAGCGCGCTGCTTCCGACGATCAACATTGTTGCCCTGACCATTGCGTGGTTACTGAGCGGGGTCGTGGTCATCGAAAAGGTGTTCAACTATCCGGGCCTTGGCACCCTGATCATACAAAGCATCTTTGACCGTGACTTGCCCTTGGTCCAGGCCATTGCCCTGATGTTTGCCCTGATCTACATTGCCGTCAACCTGATCGCGGACTTGCTGGTCATCCTGCTCAATCCCAAGCTCAGGTCCCAGGTTTCGGGGGAAGGGGGATGAGGGTGGCAACGCAGACCGGCCCGGTCAATGCGGGTGCTGCATCCGCCGGGCCGGGCAGGTTCCGGAGGGTGAAACCGGTGATGCGAACCATCCTGTCCAGGCCCTCCGGCATGGCCGGGGCGGTACTGGTGACATTCCATTTGCTACTGGTCATAATTGCCCCGGTCATTGCGCCCTACGACGTGACCCAGCAAGATGCCGACCGCATTCTCGAGGCACCTTCCATGGCGCACTGGATGGGAACGGACAGCCTGGGCCGGGATGTCCTGAGCAGGACGATGCTGGGAGGGCAGGTCTCCATCCTGATCACGCTGGCGGCATCCCTGATCGCCGCGGTCTGGGGCGGGGCCGTGGGAGTCTCCCTGGGTCTGGTCGGCGGCAGAATCGACGAGGTCTGCATGCGCCTCGTGGATGCCTTCCTCGCCATTCCCGGGTTGCTGTTCCTGCTGTTGATCGTAAGTTTTGCCGGCGGAGGGGTTTTTGCCCTGATTCCCACCCTGTCCTTTTTCAACGGGATTTCCGTGGTACGGATCGGGCGGGGTGCCGCGCAGAGCGTTGCCGCCCGGGATTTCATTACCGCGGCCCGGGTGCGCGGCCATCACTCCCGGTTCATTATCTTTCGTGAAATGCTTCCCAATCTGCAGGATATCCTGCTCGTGGAATGGGCAATGCGCTGGTCCTGGATGATGCTGGCATTCAGTTCTCTCAGCTTTCTCGGGTTCGGGGCTTCGCCGCCCACGCCGGACTGGGGATTGATGATTTCCGATTCCCGGGAATTCCTGACCGTTGCCCCCTGGGCCGGATTCTGGCCGGCGCTGTTTCTGTCCACCCTGATTATTGGCATCAACCTGTTCGCCGACGCCCTGGGCAAGGCGTTGTACGTGGACCGGGAAAACCGGGCGCCGGGCTAGGATCGTGGAACCGGTCATCCGCATGGAAAACCTGTCCGCGGGCGTCGTCATGCCCGGATGCGGGCCACTGCCGATCCTGCGGAATGTCTCATTCCGGGTGCTGCCGGGAGAGACCCTGGGGCTGGTGGGGGAATCCGGGTCCGGAAAAAGCACTCTCGCGCTCACGATGATGGGCTACCTGTCGGAAGGACTGGTGAAACTGGGAGGCGACGTCCACTTCGGCGGCCATTCCATGTTTGAGGCCGGTACCGGCACGTTGCAGGCACTGCGTGGAGGTGAAATCTGCCTCATTCCTCAAAATGCAGGCCAGTCGCTGACCCCCACCATGACCATTGGCCAGCAAATTGACGAGGCCCTGATGCTGCATACGGACCTGTCGCCCCGGGAACGGAAACGACAGGTGGTGGAACTGCTTGAACAGGTCCGCATGCCCGAGCCCGCGGTCATCGCACGGAGACACCCCCACGCCCTGTCCGGCGGCCAGCAGCAACGGTGTGCGGTGGCGATGGCGCTGGCCGGCCGGCCCAGGGTCCTGTTGCTGGATGAACCGACGACCGGGCTGGATGTCACCACCCAGGTGCACATTCTCGAACTGCTCCGGGAGCTGGCGAAATCCCGGCAGGTGGCCATGGTTTTTGTCAGCCACGACCTGGGGGCCGTGGCACGAGTGAGCGACCGCATTGCCGTCCTGTATTCGGGAGAGCTGGTGGAAATCGGGCCCAGCACCCGGATACTGAAATCTCCGGAGCATCCCTATACCCGGGGCCTGCTGGCATCCATCCCCCGGATGGACGGGGCCCGGGTGCCGGAGGTGTTGCCCGGATACCCGCCGCCGCTGGCGGGGCCCAGGGAGCGTTGTGCCTTTGCACCGCGCTGTTCCGCTGCAAAGGACCCCTGTACCGCCGGCAGGCCGGCCCTGGATGTGCGGGGGGAAAGATATCGCGTCCGCTGTCATTTCAGGCGGGATGAACTGGACGATCCCGGCAGCCTGGTCCGGCCCTCCACCCGGCCGCGCAACGGGGTTCCGGCCTCCTCCTTGCTGGAAGTCCGGAATGTGGCCATTACCTACAGCAGAAAGAGCCTGCTCAGCCGGTTCACCGGAAAGGAGGACCGCGCCCGGGTCCTGACGGTCGACGATGTCAGCTTTACGGTCCATCGCGGTGAAACCATCGGAGTGGTGGGAGAATCCGGAAGCGGCAAATCGACGATCCTGCGGGCGATCGTGGGATTGCAGCCCCCCTGCAGGGGCGATATCCGCATGGAGGGCAGCCGGCCGCTGGACGACCGGGTCGATACCCGTCCACTGGCTTGCAAGAAGGAGATACAACTGGTCTTCCAGAATCCGGATTCCTCCCTGAACCCCCGGAAAACCGTTGCCGAGATCATTTCGGCGCCCCTGGAACTGTATTTTGGAATGGAACGGGGTCCGGCCAGGGAACGCGCGGCGCAATTGCTCCAAAGTGTCCGGCTCACCGAACACTACCTGGACCGGACACCGGGCCAGCTGTCAGGAGGGGAAAAACAGCGGGTGGGGATTGCCCGGGCGTTTGCGGCCGAGCCGAAGCTGGCCCTGTGCGATGAGGTCACTTCCGCGCTGGATGTCTCGGTCCAGGCCGCCGTGCTGGACCTGTTGTCGAACCTGCAAAGGGAAATGGGGGTTGCCTACCTGTTTGTTTCCCATGACCTGGCCACGGTCCGGTCGGTCGCTGACCGGGTCCTGGTGCTGTACCAGGGACGTATCTGTGAAACGGGTCCCGTGGAATCGGTGTTTGCTCCCCCGTTTCATCCGTACACCGGGGCATTGATGAGGGCGATCCTGGAACCTGATCCGGACCGGCGGCCCCGGGTCGAAATCAAAGACACGGTGGAAAGCGCTCCTCCCCGGCAGGGCTGTCCTTTTCAACGCCGGTGCCCGCACAAACCGGGAAAAATATGTGACCGGGAAGCCCCGCCTGCACAGGAGCTGGCAAACGGTCACCGCATTTACTGCCACCTGTCCCCGGCCATCCTCCACAGCTGATGACCGGTCGCTGGGAAAAATTCAAATCGGATATTTCCGACTATACCCGTTATCTGGATGCGGAAGAATTCGACTATACAGTCAATATTTCGCTCCGGTACCGGTACATCTATGTGGAAAATGCCAAAGCGGCCTGTTCCACGATCAAGCTGATTCTCCAGCGAATGGAACTGGACGACCCCGATTACCGTGCCGACCACCTGGTGGACATGCACACGCGGGTTTTCTCTCCCCTGATCCGTCCTGCCCAGGTGGGCCGCTTCAGCGAATTCATCCGGCGAAAGGGGGTGGTGTGTTTTTGCTTTGTCAGGAATCCGTATGCCCGGGTCCTGTCCGCATACCTGGATAAGATCGTCAACAATATGCCGGCGAAAAAAGAAATCCTGGCCCTGCTCGACGGGGACCGCGAAAACCTGCAGCGGGAGGTCTCGTTCGGGGAATTCGTTGACGCGATCTCCCGGCAGTCCGTGTCTGAGATGAACCCCCACTGGCGGGTGCAGTACTACCAAACCTTTCAGGAGCAGATCCGGTATGATTTTATCGGGCGATGTGAGAACCTGGAGGAAGACCTGCGGAGCATCCTCGAGAAAATCAACCCGCAGTATGAGAAATACTGGGGCCGGGAGAGCCGGCATGCGACCCATGCCCGGTCATTGCTGCACAAGTTCTATGGGAAAGAGACCGAATCCATGGTGTACAATCTGTACAAACAGGATTTTGAGGCATTCGGCTATTCAAGGTTGAGCTTCCCGGACTGACGGATTTCCGGGAGCCCACTTCTGGACCGGGCCGGCCGCCATGCCTGGCGAATCACCGGTGGGGGATCCGGTCGGGGTCCTTGAGGCGCAGATGCCAGGCGGAAATTGTCCAGCGAACAACCCCTGCAACACGAAGGTATGAATTTGGCACCACCCAACACGATCTCCGTGGTCATTCCGGCTCTCAATGAGCAGGAAACCATCCGTGGAGTCATCTCAATGGCCCGGCGCTGCCCATCGGTGGACGAGGTGCTGGTGGTCAACAACGGTTCAACGGATGATACCGCCGGGGTGGCCGCTGCGGCCGGAGCCCGGGTGGTGGACGAAGACCGTCCCGGGCAGGGACGTGCACTGAATACGGGCTACCGGGCAGCCAGGAATGACTGGATCATCAAGCTCGATGCCGACCTGACCACGCTCAGCCCCTCCCTGGTTCAAAGACTCCAAAGCGGGGTCGGGCCCGATGTCGGGCTGGTCAAGGGACTGTGGCACGATGCCATCGACAACATGCCGATGACCCGGTTGATGGTGCGGCCGGCCATTGCGATCATGTTCCCCCGGCTGTCCCATATCCGTGCAGTGAATTCCGGGATATTTCTCTTTAACCGTTCCTGCATCGCGACCGGTGAACTGACCAGCGGGTACGGCGCGGACCTGGATGTCATGTTGCGCATGAACAGTGCAGGCTGGAAGACCGCGGAAGTGGATATCGGTGAAATTTCCCATCACCCCCGCGATCTCCAGCACTACAACAAAATGGCCGAAACCCTGCTCAGGTTTCTCATCGAACGGCACGAACAGGCCGCCCAGGACAGCATTGTCGTGGTGGCGGACTCTGCCGAGGATATCGTGACCTGCTGCCTGGGGACCGTGATCCGGAAACTCAGATGCGGCGGGAGAGTGGCCGCATACTTCCGGCAATGCACCGGGTATGGAGCGGAATTGCTGCAGGAAGCGCTGGACCCGTTTCCGACCTTTTCCCTGTTGCCGTTGTCCCGGGCCAACCGGTTCAATGTCCTGCCCGGCAGCCGGAAAACCACCATTATCACCAGTCATTTTCATCATGTTGCCGATTCCGGCAACCCCCTGGTCCGTGCCGCCCTGCTGATCCAGGAGGGCTATCGCCAGCGAAACGAAAACGCAACGCTGTTGATGATGCCGGTCCGGAAAAATGGCCGGGTCGCCACGGAATTCCGGCCCGATGTCCGGGTGGATGTGGGTCCGGAACTCGAAATGGTCAAGCTCACGCAGGATGCCCTGTGCACGGAAAGCCGGTATGCGGCCGAGCGGGTTACCGGCAACCGGGATGTTCGCCGGGCCTGGAGAGGGCAGTTCAATCCGGAGACGGTGGAAGCCTTCCAGGCGTACGACCACCAGGACATCTCTCCGCCACTGGTGACGCTGTAGGGTCGGCTCCGGGTGCCCCCGAAGAAGCGCTACGCGCCCTTGAAATGATATTCGGTCTCATGTTCCATCGCATTTTCCCTGGCGAGTCTCTCTTTTTCAGCCCGTTCCTTCCGTTTCCGGCCCCACAGCCCGGTCAGAATGCCGGCAATGATAATGGTGCCGCCCAGGTAAATGCCGTCGCCGGGGTCTTCCCCGAGGAGCAGCATCGCGATGGTAATGGAAGCGACCGGCGTGAACGAGGTCGCCATGGTCATGTCGCCGGACCGCGCCTTTTTGAGCGCCAGGTTCCAGGCAAACTGACCGCCGATGATGACCAGGGCCGCGTAGACCAGCGTCCATTTGAGGACGACTGGAGCAAAGACATCCTGGAAGTGATGGGGGCCGAAGAGATAGAGCGCCCAGAAAAAATAGATGATGGTTCCGAGCGCAGTCCGGTAAATCGCGAACACTCCGAAAGGCACTTCATTCAGTTTCTTTTTGGAGAGGATGTTGGAGGTGATGAATGACAGGATGCCGAACAGGGCGGCAAACTCTCCTTTCCCGAATACAAACCCGGTTTCACCGCCGCGCTGGGTGATAATGATCACGGCACCGATCAGGGCGATCAGTGCGCCCGCAAACGCCCATTTGTCAAAGGCAATCTTCAGCACGAAGACCGAAAGCAACAGCATGAGCGGAGGTTCAAGTCGTCCGATCAGTACGACATTGGTGACATTGGAGAATTCGAGTGCAAAGAAAAAAAGGGATGGGGTCAGGGCGGAAGACAGGATCGCCGAGATGGTCATGGCCACCCAGTCTCCCCGCTTCAGGCTTCGCAGGTTTTCCCGGGTCCACTCCTTGTGGAAGAAGAAGACCATCGGCACCAGGGAGATCAGGCTCCCCAGGAACAGCAGGTTGCAGAAGGTGATGGCATTGCGGCCATCCACCAGGTGTTCGGCGCCAATCGCGATGATCGAGAGCACAACGGAATTGGCGGATGCATAGATCAGGACCGCCACCCAGGCCAGAATGGCGCCCTGCACGATCAAAGCCCGGTTTTCACTGGTTTTGTCTGTGGCTGGCATGTTCGGCAATGTGTGTTTTGACCCGGTCAGGCATGATCCGGAATCCATTTGAAGTCGGAATCGTACAGTATATTCCCAGATGATTCACTTGTTCGATGGTCAGCGGGGTATCAAGTGCAAAAAATTTCGTCATGGGGGGCCCGTTTGTCTTACACTGTTTCCCTGGCAGCAGAATCCCCCAGTTCATGGTTTTCGGTACGGTCCTGACGAGCCGCCCCGGTGTCCGGAGATGAATTCCGCTTGTCATGGATTTCCCCGGTGGAATTGAAAAATGAACGATGATGATGCCAAGCTAGTGACCCGGTTTGATGATATTTACAATCTGCCGGATTGTACGAGATATTACCAGGCAATGCATGCGGCCGGATTTCAAAATGCGCAGCATGCTGTCCGAGCATTCAAGGTGGCGGCCAGGGAATTGTGCAGGCAGCGGAATACCGGTGCATTGCATGTCCTGGATTTCGCTTCGGGTTACGGGATCGGATCCCTGCTCCTTCGGCATGATCTTTCGCTGGCGCAGGTGCTCGACCGGTATCAGGGTTCGGAATTTTCCGGAGCCAGTCCGTCCCGGGTCATCGAATGGGACCGGGACTGGTTATTGCAGAACAGGAAGCCCGGAAATATCGCCAGTATTTGCGCGGTGGATGTCGCCGACAACGCGCTGGACTATGGCGCGAAGACAGGGATTTTCGACGTGGCCTACGCCATTGACCTGCAATCGGACTCCCCTTCGGACGGGATGGCCGAGATCCTCCGCCGGTGTGACCTGCTGATTGAGGTGGGTTCCGTGATCCACTTGCTGCCGGATGCCCTGAAACGGTTGCTGGACCTGACCGCCGGACGACTGCCCTGGATCATCACCTCGCCCATCCGGGGCAATGAATCCGGGGAATCGGTGGCCATGATGCAGGAATCGGGCATGGTGGTGGAGGAATTGCCCATTCCTCCGTTTCCTCACCGGCGGTTCCTGGACGGGGCGGAACAGGAACGGGCGACCCGCCTGGTGGGGGAACGGGGACACGATCCGGACGGCTATGAATCGACGGGTGCCTACCATGCCCAATTGTACCTGTCCAGGCCGGAACACGAATCCGGCCGGAGCATCCGCTGGGACGACCGGGATTAGCGGCAGGCTGCCGGAACGGTGCCAAACCGGGTATTCCGGTCCAGCCGGTCGATGGCGGTCATTTCTTCCGGTTCCAGTACCAGGGTCGCGGCTTGCAGGTTTTCCCGGATGCGCGCGGGCGAGTCCGATTTTGGAAGGGCTGCCAGGCCGTGCGTGCGATGCCAGGCCAGGATGACCTGGGCCCGGGTGGCATGGTGCCGCCTTGCCAGGGACCGGATGACCGGGTCGTTGATGGGTTTGCGGTCCTCGGCAATCTTTCTCCATTGCGCCATGCCCAGTGGAGACCAACTCACCGCCTGAATCTGCCGGGTCCGGCAGAACCGGCGCAGGTCGGGCTGGCTGAAGTAGGGGTGAACCTCGATCTGGTTGCACACGGGAAGGACCGTTGCGAATTCCAGTAGACCGGACAGGTCGCGCTCACTGAAATTGCACACGCCGATGCTGCGTACCCGCTGGTCTTCGTACAACCTTTCCAGGGCCTTCCAGGTTTCCCGGTTCCGGTTCCGGTTGGGCCAGTGAACCAGGTACAGGTCGAGGTATTCCAGCCCCAGCCGTTTTCTGCTTTCCTCGAATGCCCGGAGTGCCGGGTCGTGGCCGGCCGATTCAATGCCCAGTTTGGTCGAAACAAAAATATCCTTTCTGGGAATCCCTGAACGGACGATGGCCCGGCCCACGTTTTCCTCGTTTCCATAAACGGGTGCGGTGTCAATATGCCGGTAACCCGCCCGCAACGCATACCGGATGGTGTCAGTGACCCGGGTCGTGCTGGCTTGCCAGCCGCACAGTCCGGCCGTCCCGAACCCCGAGAGGGGCATCGTCATGCCGTTGCGAAGCGTGGCGGCTGGCCGGGTCCGGGCTGCAGGGGGGGGTGGCTGGGACAAAGAT
>WTGA01000081.1 GCA_011523765.1 Gammaproteobacteria bacterium | reverse complement strand
CGAACCAATCCAAAGCATCGTCAGGCAACAGGCTGCGCAGACGATTCAGCAGTTAGGTTTTGGCTTCACCCTTGGGGCTCGTCTCGCGTTGCAAGCCTTCAAGGTCAAGTGCGCGTTCTGCGACATCCAAAGATAAACGGAAAGCGAACAGACGCGAGATATTGCTCTCTTTGATTTTTTGCAGTGATGCCTGATTGTCATTCTGATAAAATCCGCTCCCGCCGTTCCATGGTGCCAGAATCGGGGTCGGTGCATAGTCGTCAAGCAGGTAACGAACCAGAACTTCGGCGGGCCTCTTGGAAGTCAGGACCAGATTTTCACCAACCCAGGCAGCTTTGATTTCAGAATCCAAGTTGCTTAGTATGCGCAATACACCGAGTCCTTTGAGATAACTAGCAAGCGGTGTGGGCGTACAACCCGTCAGCACGATTTTATAGCATTCATCCATGACCCAAGCCTCCTTGCTTTTGCTCTTCTGCCGATGCCCGCCAGTCGGCAAGGCGCACCAGGGTTTCCAGCCAGGCAAGACGGAACGGCCCATGTTCTTCCAATAACCCAAGGGTTCGGGCAACCCATGACCGACCTTGCTCTCCTTCGCCTACCTCCATCAAAGCCAGTTTCATCTCAACTTCGTTACTTTGCTCTCCATCAAACGAGAGTGCCGGAAGCTGGTCCCCTTCCCAAACGCCACGTGCGAAACGCACATCGCTTGGGTCGGGTTGTTTTTCATTCGGCATTGCCCGCAGACTCATTCGCACCTTACCATGGTGAGCCGCTATCAGATAGGCGATCAGGTCGATTTTCCCGTCTGGGTTGTTCGGGTCGTCATATTGCGCCAGCCACGCCAGCGCTGATGCCAGTTCATGGCGGAAATAGGGCCGGGAATGTCTCATTGTACCGGGGCAATGAGACTTGGCAAGGATACCATCAGGTGTTTCCGGGCAACGGTGCATGGATTTCTGAAATACTTCATGCGCCTTGCCAATATCATGCCAACGCGCCGCACGAATGATTTCATCGGCGTTGGTGTTCTCCTGTACCACATCACAGAGCAACTTGGCCGCGGCGGCGACATTGCCGAGGTGGTTCGCAAGCAACACGGGGGTTTTTGTACAAGACCAACTGTCACCCCCGTAGCTTTCATTGTTGATCGTCTTGCTTGCGTTCACCACTGGCACCGGATTCTTCGCTGGCTTCCCATCTCTGATGAAACCAAGTGTTTCGTCATAGCCTCCATCGGTGGCGTCCAATAGCAAGGTCATCCCGGAACGGGGCGGACTGTTCAGGGATTTCCATTTCTGGACTAGGCCGTCCCAGTACCAAGCACGGGTTTTATGCGTACCGATGTTCCTTGCCTGCTCCAGACTGACAGGGCAAAGCTCGTCGTGTTCCGGCATTGATTGAGTTTCCGGCTTGTTTGGACCCTGCTTGAAATCTCGCCAGAACACTTGCAACCCGGGAGCACTCTTGTCCCTGATGTAGTCCGACACATCCACATCAAACCCGGATAGGTCCGGATCAGTATTGAACAAATCCAGCAGATCCTTGCGCCGCAATACGGCGGAGAGAGGAGGTTTCTCGTCGGTCGATGGTAGGTTTTCAGGGCCAACGTCATCAAGTTGCACTAACTTTTTCCGCGCAAGCTGAAGTGCTGTGCCCTCATAAGGCAAAGTGTCTGCGCCATCTTCAATGTCAATCCAGAACACTTGTGCAGCGTTATCCATTTTGTGCTGGCCGTCGCGGTTGCAGCGGCCGAATCGTTGTACCAGCGACGACCACGGCGCCAATTCGGTGAACAAGGTCCTCGAAGTTATATCAACCCCAGCTTCAATGGCCTGTGTGGCGACAATAATGCGGTCTGTGTCGGATGTGTGCAGTTTCTCATTTTGCCGGCGGCGCTCGGCTGGGCGAAATCGTGCATGAATGAGCAAATCATCATACTCCGTCCGAGCCCGCTGAATCTGCTGAAACACCTGCTGAGCACGGTCTACCCGGTTCAGAATGACCAGAGTTTGACTATTTGGCTTGTGCTCTTTCAATATAGTTTGACTTAGCTTCTCAACGTAGGCTTTTATACCGCTTTCCTTATTGGCTTCTTGAGTGAGGGACACTTCAGCGCAATGCAGAGCTTTTTCCGCGCGAAGACGTTCGGCGGCTTGGATACGATCAGCATCAGTCAATTTGAATAAATTGAAATAAGGCAAATAGTCATCAAGATCAACCGTCTTCAACCAGTCGCGTGCAAGTGTGGCCGAAAGCCAAATGGAACGACTAAATTTCGCGAGTAAAAACTTGCGGCGGAAAGCCTCCAACTGAGCCGAGGTCGCCAAACCTGCGCCCATGAGTTGTACTTCATCAAACACCCAGAGGCAATCGTTGTGAAGCAGAGCGAAGTGAATCGGCCATTGATAACGACTCATGCCGTAACCACGCATCATGGCACGGGAAAGCAACATGTCCTGCGTGCCTATCAGAACCATATCCTCCTCCGGGTGGTCAGCCCAAGTTTTAAGGTCTGGTTCGCCACCCATCAGAAGGTGAATCGAAACCTTGCCCTCTCCAGGATATCCCAGAATATTCAGGTTTCGTAGCCAATCACAAATGTTCTTCTGAGTCTGCTCCACTAATACACGCATCGGCAGACACCAAACCAATCGCCGGGGAGTGGCTTCATCGATGCCAGCGTTTCGCCCTCCCCTGCGCCAACCGCGCTTGTAGAGCCAAGCCATGGTAACAGCGGCCGTTTTTCCCATACCAGTAGGGATATCCAACATTTCAGGCCAATCGGAAATGCGGGCCAACCGTTCCTGATATGGGTAAGGCACTCGCTCGCCTTGCGCGAAGGCGGTGCGGAAGAGATCAGCGTAATTCTCGTTGCACATCTTTGGTATCTCTAAAATACTTAACAAAGCTAGCCCAGGGCAAACGGGATTCGGGTTTCCCGGCCTCGTAAAATCAATCGGTTAAGCCCGGGATACTTGGAAAAACCCCCTGAATTAATTGAAAACCGGGTTGAGTTGCGGAAGTCGGGTTAGGTTGGTTGGATGCGCAACCGCACCGAATCTGCTACCCCCCTCGTTGTGGCTTGGAGAAGGCACTCGCGGGTTCAGGCTTCAGGCTGTTACCGCTGGTGGGGAGTTTCACCCCGCCCCGAGAAATTCCGGTCTCCACCGGTGTATGTATTGTACCACAACGGTGACCCTGTAATCCCGGGCCTGGCCTGCATCCGGCATCACCCCGAATTTCTGATCAGACCCAAGTTTCGGTCTGACGGTCATAAACGCAGGCTAACAAGTGGTTGTCCGTCTTGATTAATGCGGATTTGATGATTTTTTCAGACGGTGTACGCGGCAAGTCTTTCAGGAAACACCAGTATCGGGGAATCTTGAAGTAGGCCAATTTCGTTTCACAATAGGCCGCCAAGATCGAAGGCGTCATTGATTTGGGGGTAAACTCTGCCTGCAGGACAATACAGGATTTGATTTCTTCTCCACGTACTTCATCCGAAACCGCCACACAGGCGGCTAGTTTCACGGCGGGATGCTGCATGAGGACGGCTTCAATTTCCGCCGCAGCAATATTTTCACCCGACCGCCGGATCATGTCCTTGTTCCTGCCAACAAAATAGAGGCGTCCCTTTTCATCGGTTTTGGCCAGGTCACCGGTATGCAACCAGCCATTTTTCAGGGTGCTTGCCGTGGCTTCGGGGTTTCGGAAATAACCCAGCATGAACCCCGGACCACGAATGATCAATTCTCCGGTCTGACCGGGAGGGATCGGGTTACCCATCTCGTCAACGACCCGGGCTTCTCGGGTTGTCATGGGGCGACCCATGCAACCGCTTCCCACCAGTTCGTCATGCTCATCGGTTTCCACGGCAATGTCCAATCCGGATTCCGTCATCCCGAAACACTCGTACCAAGGCACTCCCCAGCGCTGTTCAATCGCCCTGTGCAAACCTGGAGGAATGGCCGAGCAGGCAACAAACCGAATTTGGTGGTTTCGGTCTTCCTTCCCCGGTGGTAATTTCAAAAGAAGATTCGGCATGACTCCCAGACAGTAGAACCAGGTAACCCGATATTTGACAATTGCTTTCCAAAATGTGGAAGGGTGGAATCGGTCCGCCACGACCAATTCCGCTCCGATAAGCAATGACAGCACCAAATTCCATTGCGGGTCGACATAGTAGAACGGCTGAGCGGTAAAAAGAATATCCGTGCGGGACAATCCATTCTGGGCATGTTCCATGCGTTGAGCGAATCTCAGAAACCATTCGTGACTCAGCATACAGCCTTTGGGTTGACCCGTGGTCCCGGAGGTATACTGGATATTCACCAGAGTTTTCCCGGTGATGCCGACGCCCGGTGGGAGAGTCGAGGCATTCCTGATCCTGTCCATCAGAGATGGATCGACCGGAATTACCCCAGTGACCGCGGACCGTTCGGAATCCGCCACGATATCGGTCAGCAGGGAGACAAATTCACTTTCACAGAAAACCAGTTGCGTGCCTGAGTGTGAAAGCAGGTAGCCTGCATCGGTCGATTGGTAGTACACATTGAGCGGGACGGCCACTGCACCCGATTTCATGATCCCAAACCAGAGCAGGGGCCACATCGGTTGATTGCGCACCATGATGCCGACACGGTCACCCGGTTTGATCCCGAATCGAACAATGGTATTTGAGATCTGGTTACTGATTTTATCCAGGTCACCAAATGTCAGGCTTTCTTCTGAAGGATCGAACCGGACCGCGATTTGATTCTTCCAGCGTTGTGCCGCACGTTGGAGCAGTGTTCTGATATCCGGTACTTGGTCTGTAGGCAGGTCCTTGACGTTCACGTTCGATCAGTGAATGGAATAACAGGAGAAATACAGTCTCGGAACTGGTGAATGATATAATGACCTCATTGCTCGCACTCATTGCAGCGGACATTGACGCTGACTGGAAAGTGGGGTCCGGGAGTTTTATTTTCAGGACAGGACATTCTATAGCTAAAATAGTGCATATCCAGTGCGGACAGGATACCTGCAACGATGTACTGTCCATCCTGTTGCCGATATTCGGCCATTCATGCAGTAATTTACGATAAAAACTGGTATTTGACTATGGGTTGTCAGTATTTTGAGCCTGAAAGAGGCGGAGCGGAATCCTACACGGTCGCCATGCCGAAATTCACATTTGGCCGGGGTTGTCTCAAAGAGGTCGGGGAGCGTGCAGCAGGACTCGGAATGAAGCGGGTCGCCTTGTTTACGGATAGCTATCTGCAGTCAACGGAATACTTTGCAACAGCAAGCGATTCCCTGCAATCCAGCGGGATTGCGTTCGATGTGTTCTCCGATATCCGGATCGAACCCGATGACGATACCATCTGCCAGGCCGCAAAGTTCCTGAAACAAGGCCGTTTTGACGGGGTTATTTCGCTGGGTGGTGGTTCAGTGATGGATACGGCCAAGGCTTCGATGGTGTACGCCCTTTACCCGGCTGAGTTTTCAACGTATTTCGGTCCGCCAGTCGGCCCGGGAACAGCCGTCCCGGGTCCGCTGCTGCCCCATCTGGCCTGTCCCACCACGTCCGGAACCGGGTCGGAATGCACCTCCGTCTCCGTCATTCGCATTAGCCGTTTCAATACCAAATTTGTCATGGGTAGCCCCCATTTACTGCCGGACGAAGCGCTGGTTGACCCTGCGGTCTGTGACACGCTGCCCGCCAAGGTGGTGGCTTCAACCGGCTTCGACCTGCTCTGCCACGCGCTGGAATGCTATACCGCCAAGGCCTACACGAAATGGGAGAAAGTGGACAATCCGCTGGCCCGGACCATGTTGCAGGGGGCCAATCCTTGGAGCGACATGGCGGCAAGAAAAGCCCTGGAAATCGCGGGTGAATACCTCGTACGGGGGGTGGCCGATCAAACCGACCACCAGGCGCGGGATGCCCTGATGTGGGGGGCTTCGCTGGCAGGTATGGCCTTCGGGAATTCCGGGACCCACCTTGCGCATGCAATGTCCTATGGCATCACTCACTTGATGGACAACATCACCACCGAAGGGTATACCATGGAATCGCCATTCATCCCCCACGGCATCAGTGTGGTCATCAGCGCACCGGCGATTTTCAGGTACCTGGGGGAGGGCGCACCCGAACGGCACCTGCAGGCTGCAGGATTTCTGGCTGCGGACTGCCTGGATGCCGGATCGGAAGATGCCGGAGAAGTGGTGGCCACCCGATTAATTGAACTCATGCAGAACACCCAAATGCCCAATGGATTGAACGCAGTCGGATTCGGCAGTGACGATATCCAGGCCCTGGCTAGGTCCTCGATTCGCCAAACCAGGGCGATTCACAATGCCCCCAAAGTGGCCAATTTGACGGACATGGAAAGTATTTATGCGGGGGCCCTGAGTTACTGGTGACCATCGGGTTTCCTGGCGGACCCAAGCAATGCAAACTATTCGGGTCATATCCTGGAATATTCGTGCGGGAGGAGGGAAGCGTGTCGAAGGCATCCTGTCCCAGTTGCTGAAGTGGCAGGCCGACATCATCGGATTGTGTGAATTCCGGGGGACCCCCGCCAGTAAATGGCTGGCCGTTGAACTGGAAGAAGCCGGATATCTCCATCAAATTTCCAGTGTCAATCCCGTTCTTCCGGCAAAAAATGCCCTGCTTCTTGCCAGCAGGATGCCCTTGAAAAGGATGAGGTTGAAGCGTATGCCAACCTTGGCCGAACGCTGGATACTGGCCCGGGTCCAGGAACCCCCCGGAATCGCGATTGGCCTGATGCATGCACCCAACTACACCCGGCCGGAACTGAAATATCCGTTCCTGGAAGCGGTCGTGGAGACGGTCCACCATTGGCGCAGTGGCCCCGGACTCATCATGGGTGACACCAATTGCGGCAAACCGGGGATTGATGAAGAAAATCCGTTTTTCGGACCCTTTCAGCGGGAACAGGCTTTCATGGAAAGCATGGAAACACACCGTTGGATGGACAGCTTTCGTGTTTTACATGGAGACAAACGGGAATATACCTGGTATTCCCATCGCCAGAACGGGTTCAGGCTGGATCACTCGTTCTGTAACCCGATGTTGCTTCCCGGGATCAAGAGCTTCAGTCATGCCTGGGGTATCGACCCGTCCACCCCGGACAGGCGGGCAAGTCTGAGTGATCATGCGGCGGTGATTCTAGAGTTCGACCCTGACAGGATGGAATCAAGACGCGGGTTGCAGCGAACGGATACAACCACGACGGGATAATGGGCCCATGGTTCCGGGGAAAATCACGCGTCCGGCAATACACACTGAAGGGGAGCCCCCGGAATAAAACTTCCGAATATTCCCCGTCCTGCCTCGGCGCGAGCCAATAGAATGCTCCGGATCATTGGCCCATGGCCTGTCCGGTTCGCCGGTCTCCGGGAATATCGTGAATGGCTGGGCCGACGCCCGGCTGTTTTAAAAATCAAGTGATTGCCACCGTCAGGCAGAATCTCCGGATCGGCCAGCAGTGTATGACTTGTGCCACGGTCCGCGTAGCGGACCTCCATCATTCCTCCAGCCGAGATTGGTCTCACAGAACAACAAGAGGCGGTTGTGGCATTGCTGCGTCGTTTCGATGCCGGGCTGGCGCTGCGCGAAATTGGATCCTTGCTGGATCGGCAGATAAGCGAGCGTCAAATCCGCAGATGCCTGACCGACCTGAAGGTCAAGGGCTTGCGCGATCTGCTGGACATGGCCGGGGAGCGCGTTGGAGGGCAATGTGAATGGCCATCAACTGGCTTATTCCGGGCTTATTCCGGGCTTATTCCGGGCTTATTCCGGTCATACTCGCATGCCGACGATGATCTTCGCAATGAGCTTGAAAGCCCCTCGCGGCACTTCGCCACCGAGCTTCAGATATCGAACATCGTACTGCTTCTTGTCAGTGTTGATTTTCTCAGTTCCGAATATTGTCACGAGATCGAAATGCAACAGGCGATGGAACGCCATGAACGTGGTGACGCGAAAGTAATCCCGGTCATCCTTCGTCCCTGTGATTGGGAAGGCGCACCCTTTGGCAGGTTGCTGGCGGTGCCCACGAACGGCAAACCTGTGACAAAGCACACATCGCTGGACAATGGCTTCCTGGAGGTGGCACAGGCTGTGCGCCAAGCAGCCGAATCTTTTGAAGATTCAACTCCTCAAGCTCCAAATCCGGCGGTAGCCGTCAGTACGGCCAAGACGGTCCAAGCCAATCTGCAGGCAGGTTCTCCGCGCTCAAGCAATCTCGCTGTTCCCAAGGAGTTTACCGACCGTGAGCAATGAGTTTCTGGCTCAAGGGTTCGAGTATCTTGCCCGCTATTTCGAAAACTCGCTCAACGAGCTTGAGTCCCGGAACAGCCATGTCGAGACAACCTTCCGGTTGATGCCAATCGGGTGGCACCGTCGAGCCGGTGAAACGGGTCAATACCTTCTGCTGGCCGGAGGAATAAGAAACAAGGTGCTGAGGCGAACAGATACGTCAGAGATCCATGGGCTTTCCTTCCGGGTCAAATTGGTCCTGGCATTCATATGGAAAGCCATGGTGGTGGTATCCCATCTGGTTTGAGAGGATCCTCGTCTTTCCTCTGAAATGATCATCACACTCATGAGTATGACCGTAAATCCAGAGCTCCGGCTGGTGCTTGTCAATAATTGCCATCATGTCGGTGGAGTTGAATGCAGGCATTAGCGGGCTTCCGGTATATTTGGTCACGGGATTAATCACTGGGGCATGATGCGTAACCACAACCCGTTTTCCCGGGTATGGAAGCGCGAACCATTCAAGAAGCTTCGAAACAAATTGATCATGAAGTTTTGTGGTGTACTGCGGGGTAAGGGACATGCCATTCCCCATTTTGATCAGCCTGAAATCATTCATTTGGACCATGGCGGCAAACATTGCTTGTTTTGACCCGCCTTGAAAATCAGTCCACATGGTGCCTCCGAAAAAGTGAACACCATCAATCGTCACGTCATTGTCTTGCAAGAAATGAACATTCGGGTGAGCTTGCACAAGCCACTCCTGAAACTTTACAGCCTCATCATGCATGTCGGTATGGGTGTAAAATTCATGATTGCCTGCCACATAAATTACAGGCCTTTTCCATCCTTCAAGAAAGCGGCTTAGCGGTTCGTAATCCCGAAATGTGATGAGATCACCCGCCAGGATCATTGCATCGGTACCACTGTTTTCAGGCGGCTCAAAATCAGAACCAAATTCAAGATGCAAGTCGCTGAATGTGATTATCTTCATGGGTACAAGCCTGATCGGTCTACCCAATTCGCTTCCTTAACTCCCCAATGAAATGCGGAAGCGACAAAATGGTGCTGTCGTGGCTGGCAGGGAATTTATCATCGCCAGTGTACACGACAAATTTTTCTTTCACATTCAGGTCGTTACAGGCCATATGAAATCCCTTTTCGAGTGCAGGCGTACGACTCGCCTTGATTTCAACGGCCCAACAGTCATCCAGCCCGAACTCAAGGACCAAATCAATTTCCGCTCCTGCAGAGGTTCGGTAAAAATAGGTCTGGACACCATATGGCAAGGCAGAGTGTATGGTTTCGATCACAAAGCCTTCCCAGCTTTTACCTCGAACCGGATGGCCGAGCAACGCTTCATAACCGGGTATTTGTAGCAGGGCATGAACGATGCCGCTGTCCCGGACATAGGTTTTGGGGGATTTAACCAGTCGTTTCTTTACATTTCCGTGCCAGGGCTGAAGTCTTCGGACCAACAACAAATCGACCATCAGGTCCAGGTACCGGCTGACCGTGACGCTTTTTACCCCCAATGCGCTGGCCAGTTTTGAAGCGTTGAGCAATTCACCCTGCGCATGGGCGAGCATCGTCCAAAAACGCAGGAGCGTGGTGGCAGGAATGCGCGGCCCCAATTGGGGAATGTCCCGCTCTGAATAGGTCCGGACAAAGTTCTGGCGCCATGCATGACTGGCCTGGTCACTGGATGCCGCGTAGCTGTCCGGAAAACCACCGCGCATCCATAATTTTTGCAATGGCTCCCCTTCGGGCCTTTCTATTTCAAATGGATTGAGACCCGTCAGTTCACAATAGTGAATTCGACCTGCAAGACTTTCAGCACTTTGTTTCAGCAATTCATTGGATGCAGAGCCGAGAACCAGAAAACAGCCATTGCCGCGTCCCTCACGCCGTCTGGCGTCAATAATCCCGCGCAACGACATAAACAAGTCCGGATAACGCTGGATTTCATCCAGGATGACCAGTTTATCCGCATGCAATCCCAGGTACTGGGCCGGGTCATTGAGCTTTTGAAAATCTTCGGGATTTTCAAGGTCAAGATAAGTGGCCGGTCGGTCTTTCGCGATCCCAAGGGCAAGCGTGGTCTTGCCGACCTGGCGCGGCCCCAGAATAGCCACTGCCGGATTCTGGCGTAGACTTGGTATGATTTTCCGGGTAAGCTCTCTTTTATACATCCTTGCAATTTTAATATAAAATATTAAAATTGCAAGGTAAGCAGAGATTTGAGTTCGCGGTACTGTATCGGGTTGTACTCCGATAGTGAGATTCGGTGCTCATTGCCCATCGGTCTGTGGCGGTCCAATCCCCGATGAGCGGGGAGCCTTCTGCGTTAGACTACACCATGCTCCTCCACCAACACCCGGGTTCTGGTGGCCACCCGGGAGAGGGAATCCGCGGCGACCTGCTGGCCAATTTCACTGGCATAGGCCCGGGTAAAATCCTCTTTGCTGTCAAACCACAGTTCGGATACAGCATCGATTTCACCGGTTCCATCCGAGGTATCAAAGTTGAACACGGCTTTACGCAGTCCGGGCAGCTGTTTCACCAGCACGGCATGATGATGGAGCCAGTGGTCCTTGAATTCCTCGAATGACAGCGTCTCCTTCCTTTTCAGTAATATCATCGCTTTGAACATGAATCCCTCATACTTCTTTTTTTGAAAATAACAAGATGATTGGACAGACCGATTGAACCCGGTGACGGGTGTCAGTCGGGCCGGGTCCGGTTGAGTGGACGGCCACCGATTCCGAGTGCCGCCACCACCACGATCTCATGGGCCTTGGGGGCATCCGGAACAGTGATGTCCATGGCATCCATATGGTCAAAATCCCAGATGTTGTCCTTATGGGTCAGGGGGATGGTGATGGAGGAACCCGGACCGCCCATTTTCTTGGTTCCGGGAATGATGTCGTCTCCGTGTTCCACCGCTGCACGCACGGGTGCACCAAACCGGGGATGGAGCAGGGCTGCCGTATGCTCAATTTCCCCGTCCACCCCGACAATCGCTCCTTTTCCGTAACTTTCCACTTTTCCGGGTTCGACCCCGAGGGCTTCCACCCCCCGCCGGGCCAGGACCCCACCGATTTGCCGGCCCAGTTCTTTCAGCACTTCCAGGTCTTCCACGTATCTTCCGGCCAGCGGGTTGCGGAGGACCGCGGCCACCGCAACTTTCGCTTTTCGGGTGTTCACGGCCCGTTCCATCTCCTTGCGGGTTTCTTCCAGGAGAACCACAATTTTTCGAATATCTGGCTGGGTCATGGATTGACGGAAGGTGATTGGATTTTGTGACCATACCATTTATGCTGGCAGTCCGACTACCACCGACCCTGCAATTTTACAGAGAAAGCCATGTATATCCCCGGCTATTTTTCCGAGAACCATCCGGATGAACTCCAACAACTGATCAATAACTACAGTTTCGGGTTGCTCGTGACCACCATCGATGGACGGCCGTATGCCAGTCATCTTCCGTTTCTGGCCGCTGGAAACCGCGACAACCTGGTCCTGTACGGCCACCTGGCCAAGGCCAATCCCCATTGGAGGTCGCTGGGGAATTCCGAGTCGCTGGCCATCTTCCAGGGACCGCATGCGTATGTTTCTCCGACTTGGCTGGAATCCAAAGGGGTTCCGACCTGGAACTATGCGGTGTTGCATGCATATGCCCGGGTCGAACTCCTTCACGATACCGAAGAAAAAAGAGAGATTGTGATGAAATTGAGCGACAAGTTCGAGCGGGAAAGGGCGTCTCCATGGGTCCCGGATTTTGATGAAAACCTGTTGCACGCCATTGTCGGCCTGAAGCTTTCCGTGACCCGGATAGAAGGAAAATTCAAGCTGAGCCAGAACCGGGACCACGCCGACCAACAGGGGGTGATCCATGCCCTGGAACAGAGCCACCGGGAGGATGATGTGGGCATTGCCCGACTGATGCGCGCGCGGTTGCAGGCAAATTCAGTTGCCAAATGACCGCTTAATTTGTAAAGTTCCTGTTCACAGTTGAGCAACCGCCGGGAGGGGAGCATGGCACAAGAGAAAGTATATGCAGTCGATTCCGCAATGGTCGATACGGCGCATATCACCAATGAGCAGTACCTGGAAATGTATCGGCGCTCAGTTGAGAATCCCGAGGAATTCTGGGCCGAACAGGCCGGGAATTTCGTCCACTGGTTCAAACCCTGGGATCACGTCATGTCGGTGGATTATCATGCTGCCAGCATCAAATGGTTCGTAGGCGGGCAAACCAATGTCTGCTACAACTGTGTCGACCGGCACTTGGACAGCCGGGGAGACCAGGTGGCTATCATCTGGGAAGGCGACGATCCTGAAGTTGACAAATCAATTACTTACAATGAATTATTCGAGCTGGTCAGCAAGTTTGGAAATGTCCTGAAAACCCGGGGGGTCCAGAAGGGGGACCGGGTTTCGATCTACATGCCCATGATCCCCGAGGCTGCGGTGGCCATGCTCGCCTGTGCGCGGATCGGGGCGGTCCATTCGGTGGTATTCGGCGGGTTTTCCCCGGAAGCCCTCAAGGACCGGATTCTCGATTCCGACTGCCAGGTGGTCATTACGGCTGATGAGGGGCCAAGAGGCGGGAAAAATGTACCCCTGAAGGAGAATGTTGAAAAGGCACTGGAAGGGTGTCCCAATGTGCACACGACGATCGTGGTGCAACGCACCGGTAACCCGGTCCGTGGAAATGATGCGCGGGATGTCTGGTACCACGATGCCATGACCGAAGCCTCCGCGGATTGCCCTCCGGAACCGATGGATGCGGAAGATCCCCTGTTTATCCTGTACACCTCCGGTTCGACCGGCAAGCCAAAGGGAGTGCTGCATACCACGGGGGGCTATAACCTCTTCGCAGCGATGACCCACAAATACATCTTCGATTATCAGGATGGAGAGGTGTACTGGTGTACTGCGGATGTGGGCTGGGTCACCGGGCACACCTATATTGTGTACGGGCCATTGTCCAATGGTGCGATCACGATGATGTTTGAAGGGGTGCCCACGTACCCGGATGCCGGGCGTTTCTGGGAAGTGGTGGACAAGCACCAGGTCAACATCTTCTACACCGCGCCCACGGCACTGCGCGCACTGATGGGGCAGGGCGATGATCCGGTCACTCGCTCAAGCCGCCGCAGTCTGAGGATTCTCGGTACAGTCGGTGAGCCCATCAACCCCGAAGCCTGGGAGTGGTATTACCATGTGGTTGGTGACTCGCGTTGTCCCGTGATGGACACCTGGTGGCAGACCGAGACAGGTGGCATCCTGATTACTCCCCTGCCCGGTGCGACCGCCCTGAAACCCGGTTCGGCCACCCGCCCGTTCTTCGGGGTCCAGCCCGCATTGATGGATGCGGAGGGAAACGAACTCGAAGGGGCCACTTCCGGCAATCTGGTGATCAAGCAGTCCTGGCCGGGACAAATGCGCACGGTGTACGGTGACCATGACCGTTTCATCGACACCTACTTCAGGACCTATCCCGGATACTATTTCACCGGGGACGGGGCACGATGTGACGAGGATGGCTACTGGTGGATTACCGGCCGGGTCGACGATGTCATCAACGTTTCCGGGCACCGGATGGGGACCGCAGAAGTGGAGAGCGCGCTGGTGCTGCACGAGCAGGTTGCCGAAGCGGCAGTGGTGGGTTTCCCACATGAAATCAAGGGACAGGGCATCTATGCCTATGTAACCCTGATGGTGGGAACGGACCCGAACGATGCCCTTCGTGCTGAATTGCTGGAACTGGTGAAACAGGAAATCGGGCCGATCGCCAAGCCGGATGTCATTCAGTGGTCCCCGGGATTGCCGAAAACCCGGTCCGGGAAAATCATGCGAAGGATTCTGCGCAAGATTGCAGCCAACGAACTGGACAATCTGGGCGACACCAGTACTCTGGCGGACCCGGCAGTGGTCGATGACCTGATTGGGAACCGGGCCGGCTAGAACCTGGAAATCCTGGCGTTTTGTGGAAGTCCCGGCCTATTCCAGGACCATCCATTTCCGGCATCCAGCGTACCTCACGGATTGCCGGGGGTTGGCCTGACCGGGATACTCCGCCAATAATCCTGCCAGTACTGTACGAAAACGCGAATAACGGGTCGCCGGCAACCGGTACGGACCTACCCCGACAGGTGGTTTTGAATGATCCGTACCAATTCGTCCGGTTTTTCGGCGTGCAACCAGTGACCGGCACCGTGTATGGACTCAATCGCTGAGTTGGGAAACAGCGATTTGATCGGGTTGTGGTGTTCCGCGAGCAGGTAATCCGATTCCGTTCCGGCAATGAATACCATCTCGTGGTCCACCGGGGGACCGGCACGGTAGTCCAGCAGCACGGGCAGGTGGTACACGATGGAGGCCAGGTTCAGGCGCCAGGCAAGCTTGCCATCGCGTCGTTCCAGGTTCTGCATCAGGAACTGCCTGAGAGGGGCTTCATCAATGAATTTCGAAAGCTGCCGGTCGATCGCGGACCGTGAGTTTTGAACTGCGAAATCCACGGACTCCATGGCCTCCACCAGCGTATCGTGGTTGTGGCGGTACGGCACGGGAGCAATGTCAACAACAAATACTTTCCCCAAAACGGGGAAGGAACCCTGGGCGAGGGTCATCGCCGTCTTCCCCCCCATGCTGTGACCGATCACAATGGGCGCATCGAGGGCATTGGCCGCAATGAATCCCGCGACGTCTCCGGCCATATCCTCGTATCGCATGTCATCATGCCACGGGGATTTCCCATGGTTCCGCAAGTCGAGGGAAAACACGTGGAAGCGCCCGGATAGCATTCTGGCAATGGAACGCCAGTTGCTGGCGGACCCGAAGAGGCCGTGCAGGATGATGACGGCCGGGCCGTTACCGGTTCCGGTTTCTTCAAAGTGCAATTTCAGGCTCA
Source organism: Gammaproteobacteria bacterium (assembly GCA_011523765.1). GTDB lineage: Bacteria > Pseudomonadota > Gammaproteobacteria > Arenicellales > Poriferihabitantaceae > WTGA01. Next base: position 3,262 of record WTGA01000081.1, on the reverse strand, counting down.
TGGGGGTCCGGCGGATTCAAATCTTCACGGCAATCTATGGTATTGTCGCATGACGGCGCACGCTGGCTCAACGGCCCGTGGAGACCCGGATGGGAGACCGATGAACCATTGTAATCTCCGTACTGTACTGGCTTTTCAGTCTTTCCCGGCACCGGAAGATACGCCCACACTTGCCGGAAATCCGGCCAGCTTGCCAACCGCGAGACCCGGGCCACCGAGCACAAATCGGAACTGGGCTTTACGCCGAACATGGGCAGTCTCCTGGAGCCATCCGGGGCCGATAGCCGGAATTCTCCAGGAGGGGTTGCTTTTCACCGGTATAATTGTGTCAATACGCATCCAGTTGAACCAATGATCACGGTATCCATATGGCCAGCAAAGAAACCACTGCGCTCGTGACCGGGGCAAGCAGCGGAATAGGGGAGTCGGTTGCCAGGCGGTTGCTTGAAAAGGGCTACCGGGTAATCGGAACGTCCCGGGACAAACAACGCTTGAGTGCCCTGCAGCAGTCTGCCGGGGGCCGATTTCATGCCCTGGAGTTGGATGTCACCAATCTCCAATCCATCGAGAGCCTGTTGCAACGATTGCCGGAGCCATGGCGGAAGATTGATGTGCTGGTCAACAACGCCGGTTCGGACATCGGCGGGAGAAAACCCTTTCACCTGGGGCAGGCCGCAAACTGGCGAAACACCATCGAAACCAATGTACAGGGGGTCATCCACCTGACGCATGTACTGCTCCCGGGAATGGTCAAGCAGGATTTTGGCGACATCGTCAATATCGGTTCCACATCCGGACTCGAGCCGGTTCCCACCACGGCGGCCTACAGCGCCAGCAAGCATGCGCTGGACGGGTTTAGCGAATCCCTGCGGATGGAACTGGAGCGAACCGGGATTCGTGTGATGCAGGTCCTTCCGGGCATGGTACGCACCGGCTTTGCCGCGGCCCGGTATGCCGATACCAAACAGGGCGAGCAGTTTTACGATGATTTCGGCAAGTGGCTTTGCGCCGATGACATTGCCAGGACCGTGATCTTTGCATTGCAGCAACCCCGACACATGGTGGTTTCGAGGCTGGTTGTGGTCCCCAAACCGGTCTGAATTCAAACTGGATCCGAAGAACCGGGCATTCAGAGGGAACTGGCACAGCAATTCGTACCTGGCCGCTTCGCACGCAGTCCCATAGGCCGCCCGGGATCCAGGTTGACGGGAAAGGCGGATTGCAGGCAAGGCCTTGAAAACTCGTATTGACTGTATTATCGTTTTCTGGAAAACAGGTCACAACGGCCGGCAGGTCAAGACAGCGAGGCAAGACATGAACACATCGGAACCGACTCCCAGCATCCTGGGTACGATTGGAAAAGGATATGATGCGTTGTTCGGGAAGCAATGGGCCGCCTGGGTAGCCGGGATCCTGCTGGCGGTTGCCAATATCCTGCTGTTTGCCTATCAAAAACCGTGGAGTGCCGCCGATGGCGTACGGAACTGGGGCGACTGGGTATTCAATACGGTCGGGCTCGCGGACAAGGTGATTATCTCTCCGTACCTGTATTCGACTTCCCTGCTCAATTTCGGGGTGATCGGCGGTGCTTTTGCGGCCGCCCTGCTGGCCGGACAGTTCCGGGTCCAGGGCGCACCGCCCTTTGAATTGCTCAAGGGGCTGGTCGGCGGCATTCTGATGGGAGTGGGTGCCGCAATGGCCTTTGGCTGCAATATCGGCGGTTTCTTCAGCGCCACCAGCGCATTGTCACTGGCCGGCTTGGCGATGATGGCCGGTCTGATGATCGGGGTCTATATCGGGCTGAGACTCCTGATCCTGGAGGTCACCCACCTGGATTTTGCGGCATCAGCGCCGGCACCGGGTGCTGGAAAACGTGGAATCCTCGCCAACGAAAGAAACCAGAAGGTGCTGGGCATGCTGGTTCTGGCATCGGGACTGGTCGTTGCACTGCTGTATGATGGATTCGACTATTCCGTACGGGCCGGTTTTCTGCTGTTCGGCCTGGTGATCGGAATGATCATGCAGCGCTCCCGCTTCTGTTTCGTGAAGGCTTTCCGGGAACCGTTTTTGACCGGCGACGGCGAAATGACCAAGGCGGTGATTCTTGCGGTATTCATCGGTGTGCTCGGGTTTTCCATTCTCAAGTGGACGGACCTGAAAGACTGGGATGCACAGGTATCTTCCGCTTTTTGGATGGGCAGCCTGCTCGGTGGCATTGTCTTCGGGGTGGGCATGTCCATCAGTGGCGGATGTGCGACCGGTTGCCTCTGGCGGGCCGGGGAGGGCCAGATCAAACTGTGGGTGGCTATCGCGGCTTTCAGCCTGTCCGGCGCACTGTTTCGCGGCTGGCTGGAAGACAGCGGCTGGCTAATGAAGCTGGGGGAGCCGGTTTTCCTGCCGGAATTCATGAGCTGGAAGATGTCGATCGCGACGGTCCTGGGCATAATGTTTCTTTGGTACCTGCTGGTCGTGTGGAATGAAGCAAAGAAACGGTTGGTCGTGGCCTGGTAATCGGGGCGGAGGGGCGGTTGAATGGATAAAAGCAAATCGATAAAGGCCATGCTTAGATTGAGACTGTTGTTATAGTTTGCACACGGCGTCCCGAACTGGGATATACTTGGATGGCAATCGGCCCATCCTGATCGAAGACATGTCCAGCCAAGACGATTTGGAATTCCTGTTCCATCCCGGGACCGGGTCCATGCCGCCCTACCTGGCGGGCCGTGCCCTGGAAAAGGAGTTCTTCAAAAAACAAATGCGCGGTCTGGCCAGGGGTCGGCAGATTGATCGGGACATGATTGTCTACGGGCCGCGGGGCAACGGCAAGACGGTCCTGCTGCGGTTTCTCCAGAAACAGACCGGAAAGGACCATCCTGGGGTCGCCATAGCCTGGATGACCCCGGACAAGATCAGGACCCCCCGCATGCTGTTCGAGCGCATTGCGGCATCCGGCCCGAAAGGCCACCAGTGGTTCAAGCAGTTCTCCGCCAATATTCAGGTGGCCGGGACGGGGGCCGGATTTTCCATGGACCGGGACCGGGAGTGGGGATTCGGGGATACTTCGATCGCGGTCCGGGAGTTGTGCGGGCAGACTCCCTTTGTTCTGGTGATTGATGAAGCCCATATGCTGGAACCGGAGGTGGCCCGGGATCTGCTCAATACCAGTCAGGAGGTACGGGGGACCGGCGGGGCCTTTTTCCTGGTCCTGGCCGGCACACCGGGGCTCAAGAAGACATTGAGCCGGGCCGGGGCCAGTTTCTGG
>WTGA01000078.1 GCA_011523765.1 Gammaproteobacteria bacterium | reverse complement strand
AGGATGGCGGCGGCGACAAGGATGTTTCGTTTTTTCATGAGTGTGTACCTTCAGTGGTTAATCGGCATGAATGCTTTCATTCATGCCGGGCATTGTGTCCAACCGAATGCAAAGTTTGGGTAAGGCCAGTGAAAAGAAAGTGTAAAGATTTCCGCTGAAACCCTTGTGCGGGTCCGGTTGGGCTTTTCATCGGGAAGCCCCGGCATCCGTGCCCGGCAGTCCGGCTGCAAGCGGAACTTGTCCGAACCGCAGGGGTCACACGATCAAAACGGCAGTGTTGTGTGTCACCCTCCGAATCCATACAATAGCGACCCCAATATTTTGCATCCCGGAGAACTGAAAAGATGACCTATGTGGTAGTGGAATCCTGTATTCGCTGCAAGTTAACCGATTGTGTGGAGGTTTGCCCGGTGGACTGTTTTCATGAAGGGCCCAATTTCCTGGTCATCGACCCCGAAGAATGCATTGACTGCAGCTTGTGCGAACCGGAATGTCCCGTGAATGCGATCTATTCGGAGGACGAGCTCCCCGAGGAGCAGCAGCATTTCCTCGAGCTCAACGCCGAATTGAGTGAACTTTGGCCGGTCATCACGGAAATGAAGGAACCGCCCGTCGATTCCGATGACTGGCTGGATGTCCCGGACAAGTTGCAATACCTTGAAAGATAGGCCGGACACCCTGCCGCCTGCTCTGCGGAATCCGGCGGTCCTCCGGCCCGGCCCGGGGAACGGTTCAGCCCGTCATTGCGGACGATGAAGCGGGACACTCCCCGTACGGTTTACCTCCGGGACTACCGGAAACCGGATTATTCCATCACTCATTCCGACCTCGAAATCAGGCTGGACTATTCCAGGACTGAAGTGGTGGCCCGGCATTCGGTCACCCGGTCGGGGGGAAAGGTGGATGACCTGGTCCTCCATTGCGAATTTGTGGACGTCACATCGGTCCTCATCAATGGCGAGCCGGTGTCTTCCGGCACCTGTCTGCGGGAGAACCGTTTTCTCACGATCAGAAATGTTCCGGACGAATTTGAACTGGAAATACACAATTCCCTGGACCCATCGAAGAATACCGCGTTGAGCGGCCTCTACCGGTCGGCGAATATACTGTGTACCCAATGTGAAGCAGAGGGGTTCCGGCGGATTACGCCGGCCATTGACCGGCCGGACAACCTGGGCACTTACCGGGTAAGGCTGGTTGCAGACAAGTCCGATTTCCCCGTGCTGCTTTGCAATGGAAATCTTGTGGAAAAGGGGGAAGTCACCGAGTCCACCCACTATGCCGTCTGGCATGATCCATTCCCGAAACCCACCTACCTGTTTGCCATCGTTGCGGGGGACCTGGCGTGCCTGGAAGATCATTTTACCACCATGAACGGCAGGCTGGTCACCTTGAGATTCTATGCCCGTGAGCAGGATATCGACAAGTGCCGGCACGCGATGCAGTCCCTCAAGCTCGCCATGCGCTGGGACGAAGAAGTGTATGGGCGCGAATATGACCTCGACCTGTTCAATGTCGTGGCGGTGGAAGATTTCAACATGGGGGCCATGGAAAACAAGAGCCTGAACATTTTCAACACCAAATTCGTCCTGGCGGACCCCGGGATGGCGACGGATGATGACTTCCAGAATGTAGAGAGCGTCATCGGCCATGAGTACTTCCACAACTGGTCCGGAAACCGGGTAACCTGCCGGGACTGGTTTCAACTCAGTCTGAAGGAAGGGTTTACGGTGTTTCGTGACCAGTCATTCAGCGCCGACATGGGGTCCCGGGGGGTCAAGCGGATTGAGGACGTCAACCTGTTGCGTGCGCACCAGTTCAAGGAGGATGCCAGCCCCATGGCGCACCCCGTACGTCCGGATTCCTACCAGGAAATCAACAATTTCTATACCGCGACGGTTTATCACAAGGGAGCCGAGGTCATTCGCATGTTACACACCCTCCTCGGTCCGCGGTTATTTCGTCAGGGCACCGATGATTATTTTGAAAGGCACGACGGCGAGGCGGTGACCACCGATGACTTTGTGACCGCCATGGAAGGTGCCGGCAACCTGGATTTAACGCAATTCAGGAACTGGTATTCACAGGCCGGCACACCGCGAATTGACCTGGAATGCCAGTATGACAAGCCGGCAAGTTCCTATCGGGTCACCCTGAAACAATCGTGCCCGGACACGCCTGGACAGACCGGCAAGCCCCCTTTTGTCATTCCGGTGAAATTGGCACTGTTCGGTCCCGGGGGAGAAAAGATGCGGGTGGATGGCCCGCACCGTGAAACCACGCTGGTCCTGGACCAGGCCAGCAAGACCTTTTCATTCCACCCTGTTCATTCCAGGCCGGTCCCTTCCATACTGCGTGACTTCAGCGCACCGGTCGAGATCAGCACCCCCTTCAGCACGGACCATCTGGAATTTTTGCTTCGGTACGACGACGACCCCTTCAACTGCTGGGAATCGGGCCAAAAACTGTTTCTTGCGCATATCCTGGAAACGGTTGCCTGCATTCAGCAGGGTGATGAGTTGCCGGATTGCGGACGATTGGCGTCCACGGTCTCCTCCATCCTGGACACCCGCTCCGCCGACCCTGCGTTTACCGCCCGGCTGATTGCCCTGCCGAACATCTCTTACATTTCCGAGCAGGTTTCACCCATCGACCCGTCGTCGATTCAATCCGCAGTCAACCAGGTGAAAGCCCGGATTGCCGGGGCTGCCAGGGAGGGACTGATGAACGGCTACCGGCAATGCCAGCACCGCAATTCGGGGAAAGTGGATCACCGGGAAATGGCCGAACGCAGCCTGAGAGATGCCTGCCTGGATTACCTGTGCGCCCTGGATGACACGGAATCCCGGGCCATTTGCCTGGCACAACTGGAAAACTCGAAATGCATGACCGATGCCGCTTCGGCGGTTTTGCAGATCGCACGGTCCTCACGGAGCGACCGGCGCGACATTCTGGAGGGATTCTACGCGCAGTGGAAAGAGGAGCCCCTGGTCATCGACAAATGGCTTCGCTCCCAGGCCGTGGCTCCCCGCGACGATACACTGGAAACGGTAAACGCCCTGACCGAACACCCCGGTTTCGACTACCGGAACCCGAACAAGGTGTATGCACTGATCCTGGGATTTTCTCATGGCAATCCCGGTTGTTTTCATGCATCCGATGGATCGGGGTATGCGTTTGTTCAACGGTGGATAGCGAAACTGGACCCTGTGAACCCGCAAATTGCAGGGAGGCTGGTGTCCTCCCTGAATGGCTGGAAAAAGTACACCCCCGAACTCCGGGGGCGCATGGAACAGACGCTGCAGTCCATTTCCGCATTGCCCGGCCTGTCCAGGGATGTTCGCGAAATCGTTGACAAGAACCTGGCCTGAAGAGGGTCTGCCAGTCCGTCAGTCCGCCCGTTTTTCCGGTTGCCGGGGTTCAGCCGGGCAGCAGGTGTGCAGCATTTCCAGTATCCGGGCGAGTGCCCCCCGGTTCGCCTCGATGATCGCTTTGCCGGCGGACCCGTACTGGTCCCGCATCCCCGGGTCCTGAAACAACCTGACGACCACTTCAGACAATTCCGCACTGTCGAGCACCTGGACCCCTGCCCCGCCTGACAGTACCAGGTTTGAGATTTCCTGGAAATTGAACATGTGCGGACCAAAGACGACGGCGACCCCGGCTGCACAGGCCTCCAGCAGATTATGGCCACCGGTGGGAACCAGGCTGCCGCCCATGAATGCCAGGTCTCCGGCGCACAGCAGCATGGACAGGTCTCCCATGGTATCCCCAACATAGATGTCCGTATCGGAAGATACTTTCGAGTGATGCTGTGAGCGCTGCACGGTACGGTAGCCAAGACGTCTGCACAATCGAAATACCGCCGCAAATCGTTCAGGATGTCTGGGCACCAGCACCAGCAGCAAGTCCGGAATCTCCTTTCTGGCACCGGCAAAGGCTTCCAGGACCCTGGCTTCCTCGCCTTCATGGGTGCTGCCCACCACCCATACCGGCCTTTCCCATCCCAAATCCCGGCGAACGGACTGTGAAGCTTCCTTCATGCTTGCAGGCAAAACCACTTCAAATTTGATATTTCCGGTCACCCTGATTTTCTGCGCGTCGACCCCAAGGTCAATCAGACGGCCCGCATCCATCCTTGCCTGGACAGCAAACTGGTCCACCTGGTTGAATATTTTCCTGAAGAAGAAACGGAACCGCTGATAACCCCGGTACGAACGGGCCGACATGCGAACATTGGTATAGACCAGGGGAATGTTTCGCCTGTGACACTCCGAGATCATGTTGGGCCAGACTTCGGTCTCCATCACCATCCCCACCCCGGGTTGAACCGTGTCCAGGAATCTTTTCATGGCACCCGGGTAATCATAGGGCAGGTAACAATGGAACACACTGCATCCCAAGGCCTGCCGGACACGCTCAGACCCTGTTGGCGTCATGGTGGTCACGGTGACCGGCCTCCCGGGATAGGCCGTGATGATTTTATTGATTAGAGGAATCGCCGCGTTGACCTCTCCCACTGAAACCGCATGAATCCAGATTCCACCTGGAGGAGATTGGTGGGTACCCGGCCCGGACAGGCTGAAACCGAACCGTTGCGGAATCCTGACGAAATACTGCGGGCTCTGTATTGCCCGGAACAGCAGTTTCAGCATGACAACCGGGAAGATGGCATACAGGAAGATTCGGTAGACCGTCAACATCGCGTCAAAAATTACCCGTCACCGTCTTGCCTGCCCTCATTTTCCAGCCAGTTCCTGGGTTTCAGGAAACCTGCCTGCAGCTTTTCCTCCTCGCTTCCCGGGGGAGGGTTCCAGTTGTAAACCCAGTTTGCAACCGGTGGCAACGACATCAGTATGGACTCCGTGCGGCCCCGGGACTGCAAGCCAAAAAGGGTCCCCCGGTCATACACCAGGTTGAATTCGACGTAGCGTCCCCGGCGGTAAGACTGGTACTGACGGTGCCGGTCGGTATACCCGGTTCCTTTTCTGGCGTCAACAATCGGCAGGTAGGCATCCGGCAGGCTGGACCCGACCGCGCGAACGAATTCGAATGACTTCTCGAATCCCGGTTCGTTCAGGTCATCAAAAAACAGCCCGCCTACCCCCCGTGTCTCGTTTCGATGCGGGATGAAGAAGTATTCATCACATTGTTCCTTGAATTTCGGATAGCAGAGCGGACCCAGCGCGTCGCAGACCTGTTTCGCGGTCCGGTGCCAATGGACACAGTCCTCAACAAAACCATAGCAAGGGGTCAGGTCATACCCCCCCCCGAACCACCATACCGGGTTGTCCGATTCCGGGCTGGAAACAAAGAAACGGACATTCATGTGGGTCGTGGGCACAAAAGGATTCCGGGGATGCATGACCAGCGAAACGCCCGTGGCCTTAAACGGTCTTCCCGCAATATTTCTGCGGACAGCCGACGCCGCCTCCGGCAGAGCGGCCCCTTCAATCACGGAGAAATTGATCCCTCCCTTTTCAAAAACCTCTCCATTTTCAATCACCCGGGTGATCCCGCCTCCGCCGCCGGGATGGTCCCATTGGTCTTCGACGAAGCGGGCCCGGTTTTCCATGGACTGCATCTGCTCACAACAAAAATCCTGCAGGCTTTGAAAGTATTCGACGACTGCCGGAACATCTGGCGCATTGCTGGATGAGATCAACCTGGGCAATCTCGCAATATCAGGGCCTTACCACATTCCCGGTCCGACCATCGCGTATCGTGGTCGGGGAGGAACCGGAACCGACCTTTCCATCGACGATGCAGTCCACCTGCCCCGAGAACACCCCGGATACCGCCTCCGCGGTGCGTAACGGTGATTGCCGTGCACGATTGGCACTGGTTGAGATGACCGCCATTCCGGCAGCCCGGCACAATCGTCCCGCATACCGGTGGGCGGTCACCCGTACCGCTACCGTATCGTGGTCGCCACGCACCCATCTTGACACACCCGGTCTGGCGGGGACCAGCCAGGTAAACGGGCCCGGCCAGTTTTCCAGCATCTCATCGCGGTACGGTGCAGGCAGGGGCAGGATATATCGCGACAGGCGGGACAGCCGGTCTGCGATCAGGATCAGCCCCTTGTCCCGTTCCCGGCGTTTTAAGCGCAGTATCCGCCGGACTGCCCCGGTATTGGACGGATCGCAGCCCAGTCCGTAGCAGAATTCCGTCGGGTACGCCACCACCCCTCCCTGGCGGATGACCGAGGCCCCATCGGATACAGAAACGAAATTCAACTTGGGTTCAGGTCCTGCTGGAGCTGGTCGTTCTTTTGCATGATCATGGCTGCATTCTCTTCCCGTTCCCGCTTGACCCGCCGGCCAATCTCCGGGTCGGAAACCGCAAGAATCTGGGCGGCCAGATAGCCTGCATTTTTCGCGCCTGCCTTGCCGATGGAAACACAGGCCACCGGAATTCCACCCGGCATCTGCACGGTGGACAACAGCGCATCGCGGCCGTTCAGCGGCCCTCCGTCCATGGGAATCCCAATGACCGGCTTGAGCGTCAAACCGGCGACGGTCCCGGCAAGGTGGGCCGCGAGCCCGGCGGCGGCAATAAACACCGCACACCCCCGGTGTTCGGCATCCCGGACATATTCATGGGTGGCCTGGGGCGTTCGGTGTGCGGAAGTGATCCGGGCTTCCCAGGGAACCCCCAGCTTGTCCAGCACCTGGAATGTCGACTGAATGGTGGGCAGGTCGGAATCTGAACCCATCAGCACGGAGACGAAATTTTTGTTCATGATCTATGGTTGAGTAATGGTGGTTTGGTGAACATGGCGGAACGACCGGGGCCCTGGCCGCAGTGGCCGCCCCCGCCCGGCTCCGTACGAAGCATAATCAGTAATCCCGGCGTGATCAACCGCAGGGCAACCTCCCGGGTCCGGGCCGGAACAGGGAAAGCGGACGGGGGACTCCTCACCGGTCCGTGTCCCGGACGAAACGGTGAACGGCACGATGTCCGATGTCATGCCGATACCAGCAGCCGTCCCACTGGATGGTGCTGGCTGCCTGGTAGGCCCGGCCCTGTGCTGCAGCGATGTGTTCGCCCAGTGCGGTCACGCAAAGCACCCTTCCCCCCGCGGTGACTGCCTGGCCGTCCATCCAGCGGGTCCCGGAATGAAATATCCTGGAATCTGATGGATGATTATTCTCCAACCCATTGATAACATGACCTGATTCACAGGGGCCAGGATAGCCGTCTGCGGCCATCACCACGCCCAGGGCAGGACGGGAATCCCACCGGGCAACCTGTTGGTCGAGTTTGCCGTCCAGTGCCGCCAGGCAGTGCTCGACCAGGTCCGACTGCAGCCGGAGCATGATGGGTTGTGTTTCCGGGTCCCCGGACCGGCAATTGAATTCGAGTACCCGGGGAACCCGGTCGTCACCAATCATCAACCCGGCGTACAAAAATCCGGTATAGGGCATCCCGTCAGCGGCCATGCCCGCCACCGTCGGCGCAATCACCTGGTCGATGATTTTTTCATGCATGCGGCTGTCGACCACCGGGGCCGGTGAGTACGCCCCCATTCCCCCCGTATTCGGACCCAAATCGCCATCAAAGGCCGCTTTGTGATCCTGGCTGGATGCCAGGCTGAGAATATTCTTTCCGTCCACCATGCAGATAAAGCTCGCTTCCTCCCCCGTCAGGAACTGCTCGATGACGATACGACGTCCGGCGTCGCCAAATCGATTGCCGGCCAGCATGGCGTGGATGGTCTGCATACCCTGTTCCCGACTGGCGGCAATGACCACTCCCTTGCCCGCCGCCAGCCCGTCGGCCTTGATGACACAGGGCAATCCGATTTCATCCAGACCGGCACACGCCGGGCCGATTTCAGTAAAGCTGTGATAGGACGCGGTTGGAATCGAGTGCCGGCTCAAGAAATCCTTGGAAAAGGTTTTCGACCCTTCGAGCTGCGAAGCCTGCCGGGACGGACCAAAGCAGCGCAATCCCGCTTCTGCAAACCGGTCAACGATGCCGGACACCAGCGGCGCTTCCGGACCAATGATGGTCAGGCCGATGCCCGCAGTTTTCGCAAACCCGACCAGCGACGGTGAATCATTCCATGGAATCTCGACGTTTTCGATTCCCCGTTCGCACGCGGTGCCTGCATTGCCGGGGGCAACGAAAACCCGATCAACCCGGGGGGACTGGCTCACCTTCCATGCCAGTGCATGTTCACGTCCACCACTGCCTACGATGAGTACCTGCATAAACGATATTGGCTAGGGCGATGGCTGATGGGTGACCAGTTGCAGAATATCATCATCGGTATTGAATGTCATATCCGGTCCGGCCGACTTCAGGACATAGCGTTCAACCTGCTGTTCCAGCCGGAGGTGCTGACCCCAGGAATCGAGAATCCTCTGGTCCGTAAACTGGCGTTCGAACTGCGCTATTTTATTCCGGTTTTCCGGATTATCCTCCGACAAAAGAAGGATTTTCAGCGATGTTCCAAGATAACTCAACTTCAGGGAAGTCAGGGCCAGTTTCGATTTCCGGTCAACGATGTTTTCCAGCATGCTCCCGTCCCCCCGGATCTGGGAGCCGGAGCCTGGCAGGACTTCCTGGATCTGCTCCCCGTACTGCTCGACAAACCGGTCGGTCAGGTGATTGCCGGTCAAGGTCACAACGGCGATGAAAAGGAATACCCCCAGTCCGGCAGCGGGCCGGCTGACCCCTCCCAGCGCGTCCAGCCGGGCCTCGTACCGGGGCTCCAGAACGGCCCGTTGCACCCGGGAGGACGCTACACGGAAGTACAGGTAGTTCGCGACCACGGGCCAGACCAGCGCCCAGAGCAGATAGAGCACCCCGGGCTGGATGAACAGGGACAGGCCCAGACTCAGGGTGAGATTGATCCCTGCCCAGAACCAGAGTTTCCGGTAAAGCGCCCAGAAAAAGAAAAAGAAAAAGGCCGGCCAGTGCCAGGAAACGGCAAACCGATATTTTTCCGGATTGCCAAACCGGGCGAACTGGTGCTCGTAGTACGCCGTGTTGGTCCCAACATACCGGTTGAGCAACTCCGGTAACCGGTCCGGTCCCGCCTGTTCCCGGGAACCGGCACTGGCCGGACCGGCTTCGGTACCGTTTTCTTCCGCAGGCTCTTCCACCGGGTCCCTGCCGGTTGCCGGGGGCCCGCTTTCATCGGTCATCGTCCCTTGCGCACTGCGGTTCCTGCCGGAAGCGGTTTCTTCTTCGGGGATTTCCTCAAAACGGCATTGCGCACCCGTCTGCCTGATTTTCCGGCAGATGGCCGCCGCCTGGTCACGGTCATAGCGTTTCTTCAGCGGAACCGGTTCTCCCTGCAGCAGCCTTTCCATTTTTTCCTCGCTGGAATGGAAAAGCTCCGCCAGTCCTTCCTGGACCTGCCTGCGTTCGAATCCGGGCAGGATGGCACCTTCCAGAATCACCTTGAACTGGTTACCGGGGCTCATGGGAACAGGCAGGAACCAGACATCAGTGCCGGAAGTGCCGCATACCGGTAAATACCATTGCGATCCCATGTTCGTCGGCCGCCCCGATGACTTCCTCGTCCCGCATGGACCCTCCCGGCTGGATGACGGCTCGGATTCCGACCTCGGCCGCGTTGTCCAGCCCATCGCGAAACGGGAAAAAGGCATCTGAAGCCATCACCGCGCCTTGCAGGCTCAAGCCGACATGCTCGGCCTTGATGGCGGCGATGCGTGCCGAATTCACCCGGCTCATCTGTCCGGCCCCAATCCCCAGTGTCCGCTGGTTGGAGGCATATACAATGGCATTGGATTTCACATATTTTGCGACTTTCCAGGTGAAGATCAGGTCCCGCATTTCCGCCTCATCCGGGACCCGCCGAGTGACCACTTCCAGCTTCTGGTACAGCCCGTGGTCGCGGTCCTGCACGAGCAAGCCTCCACTGACTTTCCGGTACTCCAATCCGGCCGGTGGAGTTTGCCCGGAAGGCCAGCTGCCGCACTCGAGAACTCGAACGTTTCCTTTCTCCCTGAGAACCCGTTTTGCCCCCCCGGAAACCGAAGGCACGACAATGACCTCGACAAACTGGTTGCTGAGGATGGCTGTGGCTGTCCCGGGGTCCAGTTCAGCATTGAAGGCAATGATTCCGCCAAAGGCGGATTCCGGATCCGTGTCAAAGGCCTGCTGGTACGCGTCAAGCTGGGTACTGGAGACAGCGACACCACAGGGATTGGCATGTTTCACGATCACACAGACAAATGGCCGGCCAAACTGCTTGACGCATTCCAGTGCCGCATCGGAATCGGCAATATTATTGTATGACAGCGATTTTCCCTGGATTTGGCTCGCGGTTGAAATGGAGGGACTGGCATCCCGGGAATCCACGAAAAAAGCGGCTTGCTGGTGAGGATTCTCTCCATAGCGCATCACCTGCTTTCTGGAGAACTGTGCATTGAATGTCCTGGGAAACCGGCTTTGTCCGGGTTGGTCCACCCTGGACCCGAGATAGTTTGCGATCAGCCCGTCGTACGCCGCCGTGTGCTCAAAAGCCTTGACGGCCAGATCAAAACGAAGCTCCGGGCCCACGCCGCCTTCGTTGTCCTTCATTTCGGACAAAACGCGCCCGTAATCCTGGATATCGACGATCACACTGACATCGGTATGGTTTTTTGCGGCGGCCCGCAACATGGCCGGACCGCCGATATCGATATTTTCCATCGCCAGTTCAATCGTGCATTCGGGATCCGAGACCGTCTTCTCAAAGGGATACAGGTTGACCACGACCAGATCGATGGGCTGGAGCTGGTGCGCCGCCATGACTTCCTCGTCGTACCCCCGTCTCGCGAGCAGGCCGCCATGGATCCGGGGATGAAGGGTCTTTACCCGCCCATCCATGATTTCGGGAAATCCCGTAAATTCACTGACCTCAATCACCGGGATGTCCTGGGTCGCCAACAAGTCGGCGGTCCCCCCGGTCGACAGGATCTCGACCCCCAGCGCCTGGAGTTGCCGGGAAAATTCAACAATTCCACGCTTGTCCGAAACACTGACCAGCGCTCTGCGAACAGGATGGTTCATCCGTATGGCTATTCAGGTCGGGATACGAAACCGGCATGCCCGGCCGCCATCTTCATGCTCCGGGAAACTGCGGTCATCCGTAACGGTTCGGTTTCTTTCTCACGATATTTCAATTGGCATCCCAACATTGGAGCGGGCCGGACCGGAGTCAATTCACAGTCACGCACGGACGGGACGATATTCTACCTTTCCGTCAACGCACCGTATACATCACTGTGGGGCAATCCATCATTCAGATTCTCAAATACAAACAAGGAATCATCTTTAAATATAACACTTACTCTATTGTTATTGTGGATATTTTTATCTCTTGGACTGGAAACACGGCAGGCCAGGACAATCTGGCCGCTCCAGTTTGTGTGAGAAGGATATGATACATGTCTGCACCCTTTCACACAAACTGAACTGGTCCGTCCATTCCGCAGAGCATCCAAGGCAAGCCATGGCACACCAAGAACCGTCCGCCATCGTCCGGCCGGACCGGTACGGCCCAGAATGCGGAAAATGACCGGAACCCGGTTCAGGATACCGGTTCGGTCACGATATCCACCACAAATCCGACCGCTTTTTCATGGGGACGGGCCAGGTCAAAGAGAATGGTTACGTATTCGCCCCGGCCGATCCGGTTCTCGGCTTCCTCCGGCAAGTACAGATCGGGCCCGAACGTTCGCCGCCCAACCACCCTGCCCACCCGGTCTGTGAAGGTCAGCTGTAATGCCGGGTACGGTTGTTCAAATTCCGCTTCGTTGACCAGCTTGACCGTGAGGCGCATGGCACCCGGCTGGGTCGGATGAAGATCTATTTTCGTATGCGTCAGGGTAAAACCGTACAGGTTTTTCTGTGGAGGCAGGTCGCAGGCCGCGACCTTGCAAAACACCTCCAGGTACTGCCGGTAGTGTTCATTCTGGGCGTATTTTTCAACGAAGAAATACTTGACCTGCAACCCCAGCAAAAACACAAACCCCGCGACCACCAGAAACCAGGTGAACGTGACCAGCGGGTTGGAGTAGTCCACAATGTACTGGTCGACTTCACTTCGATCGATACCCAGCGATGTCTCCGAAGATGGAGGGGAGGTCGAAAAGGGGTCCTTCACGGACTCGCCGGGGCCCGGAAACTCCCCGTCAGGATTCCCGGCCCGTTCTTCCGGCCCGTCACGTGGGGCCCCCGGCCCGGCGAATGATTCATAGTGGGCACGATCGAACTCCGCGGCATAGTCATTATCCGACAACAAGCGGTGGGCTTCCCCGGTCCCGGATTCCAGGTCGGCCCTCTCCTCTCCGGCACGGTGGTTCGCAGCGCCTGCATTTTCTGCAAACGGGTTCCGGGTTTCCCGGGGGGGAACCGTATCGTCGTGACCGTCCGGACGCCGGTTCGGAGAATCCGCAGGATGCCCCTCCACCCCATAATCCGGATCCTCGGATCCATTTTCATTTCCCGCCGGTTTTTCTGAAGCGATTTTCCCGGGGGATTCAGAAGGGGGCGACGGCGCCGGATGTTCGGTTGAACTGCGGTCCGGACCACTTTTATCCGGGACCCGAACGGATTCCCCGGGGAGAAAACCCGATGCCGTTTTGATCATCCTGTGGTCCGAAGCCACAAAGGCGTGTTCGCAGGCCCCGCACCTCACCCACCCCCTGTGCTGCGCCAACTGTTCAGCCGTCAACCTGAGCACGGCTTTGCACTCGGGACAGGAACAGAACCAGTTTTGACTCATCCGATCTTTTCCCGAATAAGATTCATCGTACGTGCCCGATCAAGAGCACCCAATTGTTCAGTGTCTTCTCCATGAAATCAACTTGAGCGCCGAACGCCATTTTAACCGCAACCGCTTCGGGCTTTAAAATTCCACACAGCAGTATCGTACCACCCCGTTCCACGACGGAGAGAATCGTATCCGACCACTGGATAATCGTCGGGGTCAGAATATTGGCAATCACCATCTCCCCGTGGCAGGTTTTGGCCGTGTCCGCGAACTCCACATCGGACATTAACATGATTTTCTCTTCCACTGCGTTGATCCGGGCATTGGATGCGGCGGTTTCCAGCGCTCTCGGGTCGATGTCAACGCCAATGCCAAGGCGGGCGCCCAGTTTGACTGCTGCGATGGCCAGGATTCCGGACCCGCAGCCAATGTCGATCACCGTCTTGCCCGCAACCTCCTCCTGTGCCAGCTGCTCCAGGCACAATCGCGTTGTTTCGTGCGCACCCGTACCAAAGGCCAGCCCCGGTCCAATCAACAGACTCGTCTCACCGGAAGATTCAGGCTTCCGTTCGCCGGGGCACACCCAAAGTCCCGGGCCGACCCGGAAGGGACTGGCACTCGCGAGCCGGTCTGGTTCCCAGTCACGGTCCGCCACTTCTCCAATGATCAGTTCCGGCCGGCTGTCCAGGCACGGCCGAATCGCTTCAATCATTGCCTCCAGCGGCTCCGCCGGATCAAACAGTGCACACAACCTCTGCTGCTCCCAGCGCGGTTCTCCCGGGAGTGCGTTGTCAAAACACTCCTGGTCGTCCGAACAGGTTACGGTGACGGACATCGCACCATGGTGCTGCAGGATCTTCGTCACGCTATCCGCCTGGTCCCGGCTGATGTTCACGCCTACCTGTACAAACCGGTCCACTGTTATCTGGTTTGGCCTATTTTTCCCTGATCAGGTTTTCCAGGAAATGTATGTCACACTGTCCTTTGACGAACCCGGAATCCTGGATCAACTGGCGGTGCAATGGCAAATTGGTCTTGATTCCATCCACCACCATTTCCTGCAAGGCACCGTTCATCCGCGCCAGTGCCTCGTCGCGATGCATTCCATGGGTGATGATCTTGCCAATCATGGAATCATAGTACGGAGGGACCAGGTAATTGCTGTAAACGTGGGAGTCCACCCGGACCCCCGGGCCCCCCGCCATGTGGTATTGACTGATTCGACCCGGTGACGGGACAAACGTGATCGGGTCTTCGGCATTGATTCGGCATTCAATGGCATGCCCCCGAAAATGGACATCCTGCTGCCTGAAACGAAGGCTCTCACCGTCTGCCACCCGTATCTGCTCCTGCAGCAGGTCAATGCCGGTAATCATTTCTGTCACCGCGTGTTCGACCTGAATCCGTGTATTCATTTCTATGAAGTAAAATTCACCATCCTGGAAAAGAAATTCAAAGGTCCCCGCCCCCCGGTAACCCATTGCCTTGCAGGCATCGGCACATCGCTTTCCCATTTCATTCCTGAGTTCATCGCTGATGCCAGGTGCGGGGGCTTCCTCAATGACTTTCTGGTAGCGGCGTTGCATGGAACAGTCGCGGTCCCCCAAATGGATGGCATTGCCATGGATGTCGGCAAGTACCTGAAATTCGATATGGCGGGGTCTGTCCAGAAATCTTTCCATGTACAGCGTATCATCGCCAAATGCCCCGGCCGCCTCCTTCCGGGTGGTTTCAACACTGTCCAGGAGCTCCCTTTCTTCGCGCACAACACGCATTCCTTTCCCGCCACCACCACCACTTGCCTTCACCAGTAGCGGATATCCGATCTCCGATGCGAGGTGGATGATTTTACCGGCCTCTTCCGGGAGCGGGCCATCCGACCCCGGCACACACGGGACGCCCGCCGCCCGCATCACTGAAAGGGCGGAAATTTTGTTTCCCATCCTACGGATGGTTTCAGCTGTCGGGCCGACAAAGATGAACTGGCTTTGCTCAACCTGCTCCGCAAAATCCGGGTTTTCCGACAGGAATCCGTAGCCGGGGTGGACCGCGTTCGCCTGGGTGACTTCGGCTGCGGCAATCACCGATGCAATATTCAGGTAACTGTCCACGGCCGGTGCCGGACCGATACAGACAGATTCGTCCGCAAGGCGGACATATTTGGCATCCCGGTCTGCTTCCGAGTGCAGCGCAACGGTCAGGATGCCCAGCTGACGGCAGGCGCGAAGGATTCTCAGTGCAATTTCGCCGCGGTTGGCGATTACCAGTTTTTTTATCTGGCCTGGCATCTGGACTATACGGAATATCGAATGGGCGATTACTGGATGAGGAAAAGAGGTTCACCAAATTCCACCGGGTCTCCATTGCTCTTGTAAACCACCATGACCGTTCCGGATACATCCGACTCGACCTGATTGAACGTTTTCATCGCCTCAATCAGGCACAGCGGGTCGCCGGCACTCACCTTGGCATCGACACGAACGTAGGGTGCGGTCTCCTCGGAAGGAGCTTCATAGTACGTGCCCACCATGGGGGAGGTAATGACCCGGCCCGCCGTGCCGGGAGGAGTGGCTTCGGAACCGCCCGCCTCGGCAACCGCAAGTGGTTCCCGGGGGCCAGGGTACGTCTCCACACCGGGTTGGGGCGGCAGGATGGGCTGGGAAGTGGATACCCGGCTCAGGCGTATGGCACTGTCGCCTTCGGTAATCTCCATTTCAACCAGTTCAGAGGCTTCTAGAAGTTCGATGAGTTTTTTGACCTTTCTCAAGTCCATGCCTTTTTCCCGGGGTCGTCAGCGCAATACGCCGGATGAAACGAACGCGATATTCGGGTACCGTCCATCGGCAGGTTCATTCACCGGAACGGATGCCGGACCTGGCTGCCAGATACGCAAATTCATATCCCAGAGGCCCCAGCCCGGTGATGACGCCTTCGGCTTTATCCGAAAAATAGGAATGACGCCTGAAAGGTTCTCTGGCATGGACATTGGACAGGTGCACTTCGATAAACGGGATGCCGGTCGCAACCAGGGCATCCCGGACCGCCACACTGGTATGGGTGAATGCGGCCGGATTGATGATGATGAATTCGACATCGTGCCGGGGGGATTGCTGGATCCAGTCAATCAGTTCGCTTTCAGCGTTGCTTTGCTTGCAGGTGAGCACATGGCCATCGGCATGGGCCAGGCTTTCCAGCCGCTGATTGATGTCTTCCAGCCGGGTATGTCCATAGTATTCGGGCTCCCTGGTACCCAGAAGATTCAGGTTCGGGCCATGAATCACAAGGAAATTTGCCATGATGCGGTCATTCTGTACAATCCGGGCGTTATTGCTCCGTCCTGCATTTTACAGTACCGTTCCATGACATTTAAAGGATTTTACCGAAATTTAATAAATTGCATGATCAATAAACCGGATTGGCTCCCGGACCGCCCGACTCGGGCGGGAGAAATAAAGGCGAGAACCCGTCCATGGCTTCATACCGGGCCACGCCGGGACCTTGTGCACTGTGCCGATGCCCATGAACCGCTTTCCCGGGAACCGGATACAACGCGCCCGTATCGGCTGCGCCTGGCCGGGACCAGCGGAGAAATCTCCCCTGTCTGCGGTCATTCCTTCTGTTAAGATACCCCGAAAAACATGCCTGTCCAGCGAGTTGCATCCCCTGCCTGAAAGAGTGCGGTCTCCAGGGTGCCTGGACCCTTTTTTCACGGACTGCCGGAACAAGCCCTGATGATTCGCACTGCCACCGCCTGCATTTTTGACATGGATGGCTTGCTGCTCGATACGGAGAGTATCTATACGCAAATCACCCAATCCATCGTGGGCCAATATGGCAAAACCTACGACTGGTCACTGAAGGGCAATATGATCGGCCGGCCCATGCTGGATTCGGCTCGCTATCTGGTCAGGATGCTGGAATTGCCCATCACTCCCGAAGAATACCTGAAAGAAAGGTCCGGGTTGGCACGCACCGAATTCCCGAAATGCCATCCCATGCCCGGTGCAAGGGAACTGGTCAGTCATTTGAGCCGCCACAACATCCCGATTGCGGTGGCAACCAGTTCACACCGGAACCTGTATGAAATCAAGACAACCCGTCACCAGAACTGGTTTGCCCTGTTTGATGCTGTTGTCACCGGCGATGATCCGGAAATCAGCCGGGGAAAGCCCGCTCCGGACATCTTCCTAATTGCGGCGAAACGGCTGGGTGTCGACCCGGTCTCCGCCCTGGTATTTGAAGATGCCCCGTCCGGCCTGGAAGCGGGAATCGCCGCGGGCGCACAGGTCATCGCCATCCCTGATTCCAACATGGACAAGTCCAGATACACGGGAGCCACCCAGATTCTGGCTTCACTGGAACAGTTCAACCCGGAACGGTTCGGGTTGCCCGCGATCAGGAATTGAGAAACCCCGTTCGCCGGACAGTCGTTCATCCCCGCATTCTTGTCCCCTCCGGATCAAAGAGTGTCCGGGTGAACTGTGTTGCCCGGCAACGCTTGCCCAGAATTTCTATCTCAACGTTCCGCCCCTCCGTGACCAGTTCAATCGGGATGAACCCATTCGCAACGCTTTTTCCGGAGTAATGCGCATACCCCCCGGAAGTCACGAACCCCACGACTTCACCACCATGCCAGATGGGCTCATCCGCGACGGCATCGGCATCTACCGCATCCACGATGAAAGTGCACAATTTCCTGGAGGGCTTTTTTGCCCGGTCTGCGAGGGCGGCCGGTTTGCCGATGAACTCAACCTCCTTGCGGTAGGCCACGAACCGGTCCATGCCGGTCTCCACCGGCATGAAGTCGGGTCGATACTCCCTCAGCCAGGAACCGAAGGATTTCTCCAGGCGCAGGCTCATCATCGCACGCATCCCGAACGGGCGCAGCCCCAGGTCTTTCCCGGCTTCGACGAGAACATGGTACAACGCAATCTGCTGGCTGACCGGCACATAGATTTCATAACCGAGATCACCGGTGTAGGAGACGCGCTGAACAATGGCCTCACAGGGTCCAACCTGCATCCACCGGACCCCGAGGAAGGGGAAGGCCCCGGTGGAAACATCCTCCCTGGCAACGCGGGACAGTAGCTCCCGGGCATTCGGCCCTGCAATCTGAAAACCGACGCGTTCCTGGGAAATGTTCCGGATGCGCACCCCCGAATCCGGCAAATGATGTTCGAACCAACGCATATGATACGACTGGGAGGCATAGGAGGCATTCATCTGGTATGTGTTTTCACCCAGTTTCGCGATGGTGAAATCTCCGATCAACCGGCCTTGATGGCTGAGCATGGGCGAAAGGGTCAGTTTTCCATCTTCAGGCATCCTGCCCGCCATGATGACATTGATCCAGTTGGCCGCCCCTTCCCCGGTCACCTCGAATTTGCTGAAGGTATGGATCTCGTTGATTCCAACCGCCGTTCGCACTGCACGGCATTCCTGTGCCACGGTATCGAATGCATTGGACCGGCGAAAGGAAGGAATCTCATAGGGTTCCTCGTTTTCCGCGGCAAAATAATTCACCGTTTCCATGCCATAGGCCGTGCCGAAGACTGCATTTTGCTGTTGCCAGAGCGCATAGGCCGGCGTGGTGTGAAAGGGCCGCGCAGCGGGCAATTCCTCGTTGGGATACGCCACGGAAAACCGGCGCTGGTAATTTTCAGTCACCTTCAGCCGGGTATAGGACCGGGTGCAGAAATCCCCGAACCGGGAAACATCCATGGCAAACACGTCACG
>WTGA01000073.1:17364-19048 GCA_011523765.1 Gammaproteobacteria bacterium | reverse complement strand
CCGGGCATCTGCACGGCACGGTGATCCTGAGTGATGATGCCGGGCAGTTCAACGTAATGGTGTATGTATCTCAAATGAGATACAATCGAACCCTGTACCAATGAACAAGGAGAACTGATTGTGCCTGCCCAAACTTCAATGCTCCACGTCCGTGTGGACGACCAACTTAAGTCTCAAGCGGCGGATGCGCTTGCTGGTACTGGCCTCACCCTTTCGGATGCCATCCGCATTTTGTTGACCCGGGTCGTAGCAGAAGGTGGCTTACCTGCTGGTCTGACCACAAATCCAGAGACCTACGATGCGTGGTTCCGTGCCAAGGTGCGTGAGGTCTTGGACGATCCGCGCCCCTCTACCTCTCACGACCGAGTGATGCAGGAAGCACAGGCGCTGATTGATAAAAAGCGTCGTGTCCGGGATTGAGTGGAAGGCGCGACACTCTCTGATCCTTTAGCGATCGTTGATTACATCTCTGGAGATAATCCTTACACAGCACAAATTCTCAAGGATGAGATTGAAGCCATGGTATCTTGCCTACCTGAACACCCGCAGCTCTATCGCATGGGGAGGGTCAAAGGCACCCGCGAGATGATCGTGCGCCCGAATTACATCGTGGTCTATACCGAAGACCCTCACTCCGTGACGGTCCAGCGTGTACTTCACTCGGCACAGAAATGGCCCTGATCGAATGATGGATTGCGGAGTTTTTTTGGTCAAAACGTGGAGTGCTCCTACAAAGGAAATTGGCTCATGACAGGCCAAATCAACCGGGGAGTTCCAATTTTCCGGATAACCAAACTTCGGTTCGGAAGTTTGCCCCGATGCTTCACTGTTTCCCTGCTTTATGTGTTCTTCATTATCCGGGTTGAACCACAGTCGAATGATAATTCATGATCCGCTCTTGCAGTATATGGAAGAAACCAGTCGCTCTACTGAGCACGCCATGATCCTCGATTCTGCAATTCTGTTGTATCCATTTTCAGTTGCATCCACCCATTCATTCATCCATTTTACAAGTTGAAAAAAATCCGACTGGTAAGTACCCTTTGAGGACTTAATGCCACAGAATTCAGCTCCATGACTGAAGTGCATCAGCGATACCGCAAATTCAACACCAAAGAGACCTACCCCAACCAGAAGCTGGACAATGACCTGTGCCAGCTGGTGAAAGCCCGGGGCACCCTGGTGTTCGTACGCGGGCAGGTGGGACAGGACCTTGACGGTTTCGAGAGCATGGAAAATGCCACGCCCTATGAACAGGCCGACCGGGCCATGCAGAATGTCCAGCAACTCCTCGAAGAGGCGGGTTCCGACCTCAGCCAGATCTGCCGCATCCAGGTGTATATTACGGACCGCGCCTACCGCGATGACGTTTACCAAGCCATCGGAAAATGGCTGAAGGGGGTCTACCCCGTCTCCACCGGTCTCATCGTCAATGGCCTTGCCCGGCCGGAATGGGTCATGGAAATCGAAGCGACCGCCGTCATTCCCGATTGATTCCTGGACCCAAAGACCATGACATTTTCAATTGTCGGGCGGTGCCAGCGAACCGGCATGTTTGGCGTGGCCATCACCACCTCCAGTATCTGCGTCGGGGCCCGCTGCCCGCATGTGCGGGCCGGGGTCGGTGCCGTCGCCACGCAGAATGTCACCGACCCCTCCCTCGGCCCGGCCATCCTGGACCAGC
>WTGA01000073.1:0-17264 GCA_011523765.1 Gammaproteobacteria bacterium | reverse complement strand
GTCGCCACGCAGAATGTCACCGACCCCTCCCTCGGCCCGGCCATCCTGGACCAGCTGGAAAAGGGCCGGAATGCAAAACAGGCGCTCAGCGCGGCCATTGATGGCAAAGACCACCTGGACTACCGGCAGTTGACCGTGGTGGACAGCCAGGGCGAAACGGCAGGATTTACCGGAAGCCGGATTTTGGGGACCCATGCGGTCTCTTCGGGAAATTCCTGTTACGCCGCCGGGAACCTGTTGTCTTCAACCCAAATCCCGGCAGTGCTGACCGGAACATTCGAACAGAACGGGGAATCGCACCTGGCGCATCGCCTTCTCCTGGCCCTTGAAGCCGCCCTGGCCGCCGGCGGAGAGGAAGGCGATGTCCATTCCGCAGCACTCCTGGTGGCTGACCGGCAACCCTTCCCCCTGGTGGATTTGCGCGTCGACTGGGACGATGCGGACCCGGTCCAAACCCTTCGCACACTGTGGCAGGACTATGAACCGCAGATGCAGGACTACCTGACCCGGGCACTGAATCCTGCACAGGCCCCCTCCTACGGCGTCCCCGGCGACGAGTAGAAATCCCTGAAACCTTGTAACCAGGACCCATCGTGCGATTCACTCTCCGGCAACTGAGCTATTTTGTGGCAGCCGGCGATGCCGGAAGCATCCTCAAGGCATCGGAAAATATCCACGTGTCCCAGCCCTCCATTTCCAACGCGATCTCCCACCTTGAAAATACCTTTGATATCCAGCTGTTTATCCGGCACCATGCCCAGGGGATTTCCCTGACCACCGCCGGCCGGGAGTTTTTCAGGGAAGCCAAAACGCTGCTGGCGCAAGCCGAACAACTGCACAGTTTTGCCGGGGAGCTGTCCCAGCAGGTGATTGGAACCATTGAGGTCGGCTGTTTTATCCCGCTGGCCCCGATCATCACACCGGACCTTTGCCATGGTTTCATGGCCCGGCACCCCAAGTCCGAAATCCATGTCCGGGAAGCCCACCAGGCGACCCTGCTGCAGTGGCTGCAGCAGGGTTCCATTGATCTCGCCCTGACCTACGACCTGCAGATCCAGAATGATGTTGAATTCATCCCCCTCGCAAAACTGCTGCCGTACGTGCTCCTCGGTGCCGGTCACCGCCTTTCCAGCAAGAAAACACTCACACTGGACGAACTGGAAAACGAGCCCCTGATCCTGCTCGACCTGCCATTGAGCAGTGAATATTTCATGTCCCTGTTCAGCGCCCGCAGCCTGAAACCCCTGATCAAGGCCCGCACCCACCTGACCGAAGTCCAGCGGGGAATGGTTGCAAAGGGGTATGGCTACAGCCTGGCCAATGTACGACCCTGCAACAAGCAGTCGCTGGATGGAAGTGAGTTGAAATACATCCGCCTGGCCAATGCGTACACACCCCTGACCCTGGGCATTGCGATTTTACGCAAACTGATCCAGACCCCCGCCCAG
This sequence comes from Gammaproteobacteria bacterium, assembly GCA_011523765.1. Taxonomy (GTDB): domain Bacteria; phylum Pseudomonadota; class Gammaproteobacteria; order Arenicellales; family Poriferihabitantaceae; genus WTGA01. Next base: position 15,816 of record WTGA01000073.1, on the reverse strand, counting down.
AAATCGTTCATCGAATACTGCATCCAATCCGTGAGTGACGATGAGATTCCGGGGATGACCTCGACCTTCGACTGAACCCGACCGGGTCCTGACCGCTCAACCGGCCATTTCCCTTCCGGTCAATATCCCAATTCCGGCCGGACCGGGTTGAGCAGCGGCTCTCCGGCCAGGTAGCGCTCCAGGTTCCGGAAAAACAGGTCCAGGGTCATCGGCACGTAGTGGTCCCCGTCATCCGCTGAAATGTGAGGCGTCACAATCAGGTTCCGGGTATCCCACAACCTCGAATCCGAAGCGATCGGTTCGGGGTCGAACACATCCAGGATGGCACCCGCCAGGCTGCCCTCCTCCAGCTTGTCGCAAAGCGCCTCGTAATCCATGACCGATTCTCGGCCGATATTGACGATGCCCGCGGCCGGTTTCATCAGGTCAAGACGGCGCCGGTCCAGCAGGCCGCGGGTGGCCGGGGTATCCGGAGTCGCTGCCACCAGGTAATCGGCCCTGGGCAGAACCTCCTCCAGGGCGTCCGTGGTGACAATTTCATCGCAGCCGTCCACCGGCCGGCCGCTGCGGTTGACCCCGATGACATGCACGCCCAGGGCCTGCACCTTCTTCGCGATCGCGCCGCCCAGGCTGCCGGTCCCGACCACCACCAGCACCTTCCCGGCCATCGGGGCCGCATAGCGCGAATCGTAAACATGCTTGCGCTGGTGATACACGATCGCGGGAAGATGGGAATGCAGCATGAGCACGCTCATGAGCCCGAACTCCCCCGCCTTGTCCGAATGAATCCCCTTGTTGTTGGTCAGGGTGACCCCTTCGGGCATCCAGTCCATCGGCAGCAGGTGCTCCACCCCGGCGCCGATACAGTGAATCCATTTCAGCTTCGGCGCCACCGCCGCCAGATTGGCGGTGGGCAGGTTCCAGGTCAGCAGGATGTCCGCGTCCTGCATGGAATCGGCAAAATGGTCCGTATCCCAGTCGATAAACGCTTCGACCCGTGCACCCACTCCCGGGAACCGCTTCCGTTCCTGTTCGAACCGGTCCCGGGTGATGGTGAAGACCTTCTCCCCTTCGGGCGTGTTGGGGAAGGACCCCGGTGCCCAGCGGTTGTTCTTGATATGTATTTTGGTCACCATGCGTGTTTCCTTTGTCGTTGGGGCACCTGCATCGGTCCGGGGGTTCCGGCGAAACACCGGTTCAGGCGATGGTTTTCAACCCCCGGATGATTTCATGGTCCCGGGCGGCCCCGTCCAGGGCATCCCCCGCGAAGATCGTGTCCATCACCCGGGCATTGATGTCCCGGAGCACTTCGGCATCGTCCGTACCCGCCTCCTCCTGGCACCGGATGACCGTGTCGCTGCCATACGTCGGGATGACCCCTTCACCGAGGTCACCCGGTTGCGGCGGGGGCTTGCCCCGTTGCAGGCTGCGGCACAGTTTCTTGATCTGCGTGCGGTACATCACCACCCCCCGGTCCCCGGAGACCAGGTACTCTTTTTCATGATCGGAGATGCGGCCCATGCCTTCCACCGCTTCCACATCGCCCGGGCTGGCCTGTTTTTCCTCATACGTGCGGTCAATCAGTTCTCCCTGTTCAATGATCTGCATGCCCTCGGGGGTATTCCACTCCATCGGATCTCCTCGGTCCCCGAAGTTCCCCCAGGCATAGGCAATGCACCGATGGTCATCCACGGGCACGACCCAGCGGGTAAAGGCACTGCGGCCAAAATACTTGACCCGGCTGCCGTCCGTGGCAAACGCCGCGCCGGACTGCGTAAAGTTGGGCAGGATCAGTTCATTGACCCGCACCCAGACGTTGTCACGGACACGGCGCGTCGCGGTACCGAGAAACCGGATCCGATCCCGGTGGTAGAACTCGATTTCGCCCAGCACGCCAAATCCGTCGGAAAACTGGGAGTGATGGAGAAAGGCGGTATGCACGGGGTCCACAATCGCATCAAGCACCTGGATCCAGTTGCATTCAAACGGGGCGGCATACGGTGTCATCACCATTTCCGGGATTTCAAACGTGTCGTAGATGGGAAATTCGGGGGTTTCCGACGCCGGGCCCAGGTACGCAAACAGCAGGCCCCGGTATTCCCGGACCGGATAGGCGCCCAGCCTCATCTTGCTTTTCACATTGGTCGCAGAGCGGGAATTTTCCGGTTCGCCGGGGAGGTCCAGCACCGTTCCGTCAATATCGAACAGCCAGCCATGGTAGCAGCAGCGGATGCCCCGGTTCTCGCACCGGCCATACTCGAGCGATGCACGGCGATGGGGGCAGTGCTTGTGCACCAGCCCGTAGCGGCCGGACCGGTCGCGAAACAGGACCAGCTCCTCGCCCAGTATCTTGATGAGTTTCGGCTGGTCCCCCAGTTCGCCGGCAATGAAGACCGGGTGCCAGTAACGGCGCAGGAATTCACCGCAGGGCGTTCCCGGCCCGGTCCGGGTCAGCAACGGGTCGGGCTGGCCCGCCCACGTCTGGTGGTATCCGCAGAAAGCGTCAAAATTGGTCCGGTCGGCACCCTGGATTTCAGTCATGGGTCTTTCTCCTCACAGCACGTCGGGCCGGGTCATTCAGGTGGTATTGCGTTTCAGGAGGAACTGGTTCTTGAACATCCCGATGGCGGTCATGACCTCAAAATCCTCAATGTCGTCATGGCCGAAACAATGGGTTTCCAGGAACTGCTGGAACGCGGCATGGGATTCGCAGACCACTTCAACCAGCAGGTCAAACCGGCCGGAAACCCAGATGGCATACACTACTTCGTCAAATACGGAAAGCCGGTCGGCTACCTGTCTGGGGTTGGACCGGTTGGATACCTTGATCCCGATCATCGCGTCGGCCTGGTACCGGATTGCCTGGGGATCGGCCAGGGCTACAATCTTCAGCATCCCCGCCTCTTTCATCCACTGCACGCGGTTGCGGATGGTTCCCTCGGAGACATTCAGGGCATTGGCAACATCCTTGAAAGCCAGCCGGCCATCCTCCTGCAGCAGCTTGATGATTTCCCGGTTCAACTCTTCCGAAGGCAGGGATTTCTTCGAAATTTGAACGGTTTCAGCACTATTGCCTGCGGGGAACATCACCGATGGATCCAACCAAACCTGAAAATGAGTAAATTACGTTTTCAATATTTTATAGAAATAATTTTCCGTTATCAACATTACCAAGCAAACATTTCTGCATATAATGTATTTTTCCGAGAATCGGGATTCAAGCGGGAGAATCACGGGGGCTGCGGGGCTGGCCCGGCGCATGGTCCGGGGCCACCGACCGACGGTACAAACCCTGTCCGACGGGCTCCCGAAAATCCCGGGGCCGCCGCCCGGGTCACGTTCCGTGCCGGAGGATGGGGCGGGCCTCCGGCGGGCCCTGCCGGTACGGCTTTCCCACCGGCCATGGAGAGGGCGTTTCCTGCCGGTTTACGAGACCGGCTCGTTGAGTTCAATGGGGTAGCCGTCCGGGTCCTTGATGAACGCCAGGATGCGGGTCCCGTTTTTCATGGGAGAGGGTTCCTTGGTGAATTCAACGCCATGCTGTTTCAGGTAGTCGCTGGTTGCATAGACATCCGAAACCTTGAGAGCGATATGCCCCCAGGCATTGCCGCGGTCATAGGGCTCGGACTGGTCCCAGTTGTAGGTCAGTTCGATGGTCGGCCCGTCGTCCTCTCCCTGGTACCCGATGAAGGTATTGGTAAACCTTCCGCCCGGGTATTCGTTCTGCCGGAGCACCTTCATGCCCAGCACGCGGACATAGAAATCCAGGCTTTTTTCCAGGTCGCTGACTCTCAGCATGGTATGGTCAATTCGAAAATCCGGTGCCGCCGGATTGCTGGCTGTCGTTGGTTTCATCTTGATCGTGTCTGTAAAGTTAAACTGATTTCAGTTGTGCAGGCGGGAGACCGACTCCACCACCATTTCCTGGAACCGCCGGACACTGTCCTCCCAGTGCGGGGACAGGGACCCCCCGTCGGCCGCCACCTCCGAGACCCGGCCCTGCTGCAACCGTTCACACATTTCATGGTCTTCCTTGTGCACATCATACCAGAGGCTGCGAATCTGTTCGATATGTGCCGCCGGCATATTGTGGGATTCGTGCAGGTAGATGACCCGTTGCTGGCGGGTCCGGCCGGCCCCTTCCGGAATATTCAGGTGGACCCCGATCTGGTCCGGCGCATAGGTGCCCATCACAAAATTCGGAAACAGCGTCAGGAATCGCGAGGTCACCGCCAGCGTTCCGGAAGTGTCCACATCCCTGGGTTCATCAATGTCACAGGCACTGCCCAGGCAATGCCCGTCAATGATGGTGTAGTGGTCCACCAGCGGCTGGCTGGTGGTCGTCTGGTGCACAAACTGCACATGGTAGGGCTCAATGAAATTTTCCATCAGGGTTTTCCAGTTCGTCTCCAGCGGACCGAAATCCAGGGTGGCCACCGGGACAATCTTCGACAGGTCCACTCCCTTGAGCTGGTTTTCGAGCGGCCGGATGAACTCCCCGAAATCCCCGGCCTTGCCGTCGACATTGACAAAGACCCAGTCATGCCAGGTCCGGCAGCGGACCGGCACCAGGTCATTCCCTTCCATTGAAAACCCTTCCGGCGCCGTTCGCGACAACCCGGAAAAATACGGTGCCGACTTGAGACGGCCCTGCAGATCGTAGGCCCAACGGTGATACGGGCACTGGATCAGCCGGCCGCAGCTTTTCGCGGTCTCCACGAGCTTCAGGCAACGGTGCCGGCAGACATTGTGGAACGCCGAAATGGTCCCTTCATCGCTGCGCACGATGAAAAAGGGTTTCCCGGCGACGGTGACGGGCTCGACATCGCCGACCTTTTCCAGCCGGTGGGCAAAGCCCACAAAAACCCAGTGCCCGGCAAAGATGGTCTGGTTTTCGACCTGGCGGAACGCCTCGTCGGTATAGACAAAGGCCGGCAACCCCGGCTTGACCGGGGTATCCCGGTTCCAGAAGGTTTCAAACGAGGGATTCATTCCGCCTCCCGCCGGTCAATTTCCACCGAAGGAAAAAATGGAACCGGATGTCCGCCCTCCTTTCAGGGTTTCCTGGCATCCTGTCCTTACTGGTCCGCCTTGGGCATATCGTCGGGGTCGATGCCCGGCACATGGGTCACCCCCGACAGCTCCTTCCAGTTCACCGGCCAGGCCGCGTAAAAGATGACACATTTCTGGTCGGCTTCGTATTTCACATGATTGTCCTTCGGGACATACATCAGGTCGCCCGGTTCCAGCACATAGTCCTCGCCGTCCACCACCAGGCGGAACGTGCCCTGATGACAAAAAATCAGCTCGTCACAGGTCAGGTCCCAGGGGACGGATACCTTGTTCAGGAAATTCACCCCGCCGGCCATGCTCGCACCCATTTTCGTGTTCACGAAGGGTTTGATGAACGTGCCGCCTTCTTCCAGGGTGTCCAGCCGGTCAGAGACCTCGTCGAATCGATATACGGATGGTTTGGCCATGTGATTTCTCTTGTCTGCAATGAATGATGACAAGGATGTTATTGAGAAATAATTCATATTACAATTGAGATTATTTCAGTTATTACTGAGAATAACTCAATAGATGAAGATCAACCGGCTGCCTCCGCTGAATGCCCTGCGTGCATTCGAATCCGTCTCCCGCCACCACCAGGTGACCCGTGCCGCCCGGGAGCTGTCCGTCAGCCCTTCCGCCGTCAGCCATCTGGTCCGGCGGCTGGAGCATGACCTGGAGGTACCGCTGGTAAAGCGGGCCGGACGCAACATCGCACTGACCGAAATCGGAGAGAAAATCGCCCCGGAACTGCAGGAGATCTTCCGCTCCCTGGACCGGGTCGTCGGGGAAGTCCGCACCCTGGCCAACCAGGACCTGCTGACCGTGAGCCTGCGGCCCTATTTCGCCGTGAAGTGGCTGGCTCCCAGGCTCAACCGGTTCTGGTCCCGGCATCCCGACGTGGAACTGCGGCTCCATCATACCAACCAGCCGGTGGATTTCAGGTCGGAAAATATCGACCTGGCCATCGAGTGGTCCAAGGGGAACCGTGACGGCATCCGGAATTTCGAGCTCGTGCCGGGAGAACTGACCCCGGTATTCAGCCCGCAGATGGCCGGGGCGGAACGGATCCGGACCCCCGAGGACCTGCTGGGCTTCACACTGCTCCGGGAGACGGATTACGACAGCTGGTCGGACTGGTTTGCCCTGTTCGGGAAACCGCCGCCCGATGATGCCGGGTCGCTCCACATTGACGACAGCAATGTCCGCAACCAGGCCGCGCTGGATGGCCGGGGCATTGAACTGAGCTGCCGGACACTGATCCGGGACGATGTCACCGAAGGCCGCCTGCTGGCCCCGTTCCGGGAATCCATCGGCAGCTTTTCATATTACCTGGCCGAGCCGATACACGCCCCCCTTTCCCGTGCCGCCGCTGACTTCAAGAACTGGATCCTGGACGAAGTCCATCCCGCCAACCCTCCATCCGCTTCCCAATGAAAAACCTGCGGTCCATCCTGCCGCCCATGGATACTCTGGCCACGTTTGAGGCCGCCGCGCGGTTGCAGAGTTTTACCCGCGCCGCTGGGGAACTCCATCTTACCCAGTCGGCGGTGAGCCGGCAGATCCGGTTGCTGGAGGAAAACCTGGGGACGCCGCTGTTTCACCGGGCCCACCGGGCCGTTTCGCTGACCCCCGCGGGAAAATCATTCCAGAGCACCGTTGCCCTGGCGCTGAACCATATCGCCAACGCCGCCGTGGAGCATCGGGGAACCAGCCCGGAAACCCATCTCAACCTCGGTGCGGACCAGTCCATTGCCTGGTTGTGGCTCATGCCCCGGCTGGCCGGATTTCGCGAAGCGTACCCGGAAATCAATGTCCGCCTGGTGGCCTCGGACAATCGGTCGGATTTCCTCTCTTCCGAAACCGACATTGCCATCGCCTTTGGCCCGGACGACTGGCCGGGGTTTTCATCGGAGGAACTGTTTGGCGAAGAGATCTTTCCGGTCTGCAGTCCAGCATACCTGCAAACCCGGGACATCCAATCCAATGAAGACTTGCTCCGGTGTACTCTGCTGGAACTGGAGGACGACACGTGGGGCTGGGTGAATTGGAGAATGTGGCTCACCAGCCAGGGAATCCATTCGCCGGTTGAAACCCGGTCCATACAGATCAACAACTATCCCATGGTGCTCCAAAGCGCCCGCAACGACATGGGCATTGCGCTCGGCTGGCGCCATCTGGTCGACGAAATGATCCGGGCGAAGGAACTGGTCGCACCCGTGCCGTGCAGCATGCAGACCGGCAACGGGTACTATCTGCTTATCCGGAAAACGGTCCCCGTTTCTCCCGGCGCACAGGCCTTCAGGCAGTGGGCACTGAAGGAACAGGCTACACACGGGTCAGTCATCCAGACCGGTGACCGATCGTTTCACACTCATGCCCGGAGTGTCCAATCAGACCTTCAGGGAAGTGAACTGCCGGAAAACCCAAAGGAAGTCCACGATGGAGACCGGAATCCGGCAAGAGGTCCGGGTACCCGGCTTACCAGAAAAACGGGAGAAACAGAGGCCTGAGAAATCATGACCAAAGATTTCAAAGGGACTAATCAAGATCAAATGACAAGGATCATTTCACTGTGACATATCTGGCGAGTTTCACTCCCTTGCTGACTTCCGTGGAAAGGCTTGCTGGTACACCGGCCCAACCAACAATATCCTGAACCGCCCCCCTTCCGCATTCTTTTATCTCTTTGGAATATTGGACCCCGAAAAGGATATTCATGGACGCCAGATCATGTGGTGCCTCGTCGCGCATCTGCGTAAAGATCCTGCCTAGCTGTTTTGCTGTCATGTCTGCTCCCCTAAAGATATTATGACGGAGGTTAGCATATTTCAATCGCATGGGTTCCGCCGCCGCCGGTGGCAGGGCGACTTGTTGAGGCCGGCTGCCAACCTTCATGGTCATGGATATGAAGCGATTGCGTGGTTGCCGGTTCGTGCAGCGGTCAGCGTCACGCCTGAGAGCGTTGCCCATGGTCGATCGTAAATGTGCGATTACGGCCTGCTTCAGATGTGCGATTTGTTCTTCGGTATTCGATTCAGTGGAATACGCAGGAATCGGCAGTATGACCGCATAAAGGACAGAACACTTCTTCGTCGCGGACTATGGCCTTCCAGTCCTCCAATGAGGACCTTGAATTGAAATTCGCATTCCTTCGCGGGCACTCGCGTTCGAAGCAACCATCCTCGCCAGAGGAAACGGGCACCGGGATGCCGGGTGTTCCGTCGGGCTCCTGCAACGCTCGTACAGTTCCTTCAGACACGGTCTTGCCTTCTCTCTTGAGCGGCCACTGCATTGCGGTGCTTCTCCGGTCTATCGGTCCAGGCGGACGATTTCCGGATGCGTGTCAGCAGCTGCCTTACAGCGGGATCTGAACTGGCTGTCATCGCCGATTTCGCGTTTCTCATAGACCGTTTCAACCTCTTGGCCGTTCCACACGTAACAGAGGTGCCGCTCCTGGCGGGCGTTGCTGAGAAGGGGAGGTCGGAACACGGCGACACATTCGCCCTCTATCCGACGGACGCTGTCATAGACAATCCCATTCGACCCGGCTGCACGCAGCGTTCTCGCAAGATGCTGGCTCGCGGCGTAGTTGTCGTTGTGACAGACAAGCGGCTGGGCGGCCCTCTGGCCGCGCAGGTCATGCAGATGCCCATCAAGGTCGACATGATAGACCCGCATGTCCAGCTCCATATGCGCCTGGGCGGTGGCACTCAGGAACTGCTCACGATGGTGTTTGGTCTCGGCAATGGCTGTGTCCAGGTCGTCCGCGGCACAGAAGACGCCGCAGGTGCCATCCGAGAACCGGCTGCCGCTCGGGTTCAGATGGGTGAAGGCTGCCATGATGACGGTGGTCCCGGGTCCATGGATGCGATCTTCCGGCGGCATGAGCTCAATATCGCCAGCCTCGTCACGAAGCCTGGGATTCGTGAGCGCGTCCAACTCGAAGACCGGTTCAAGGTCATCTGGATCGGTCACCCGCTCGAAGAGCTGAACAGGCGGAAACCGGCTGGGGACGATTCGCCAGCACGGCTTCCATTCGACGCGAAGGACCGGCAACGTCATGCCCAGCCACCCCGCTGTGCGTCGAGGTATTGCCGTACGACAAAGAGGTCTGCCACCTGGCCGGAGAGCATCCGGTCGAGAGCCGACTGGCCAGCGAACAGCGGCGCCGCATTCGGACGCCTCACCCATTCGTCGGCTGCCTGCTCGTTGGGGAGCAAGAGCTGAAGTGCCTTGTAGATGCCCACGATGTAGGAAATGCGCTCCAGCGTATCCTTTGGCAGGGCGGTGTTCGGATCCTTCTTCCACTTGAAGAAGGTCGACCGGGCTGTAAGCCCAAGCAGGGTCATCTGATTCTCGACCGAGAGGCTCCAGAGCTCCGCGATGCGAAAGAATGTGCGCAACGCCGGGCCTGAGAGGCCCTTTCGGTCAAACGCTGTCGCCCGGCGTGCTTGTGCAACCATGGTAAACTCCATAAATGTAGTAAATCAGAATATAGTCTATTTATGGACTTATCGCAAGACAAAATGACAGAGATGAATGAGGCCTCGCAGCCCGTGTGCGGATGCAGCCGGGCGGGAATTGCCACCCGGCTTGTCATGATCTGAATTCGATTGATTTTCCGCGCAGTCCTACGCAGTACCCGGCACAATTGTCATTGAATCCAGCCTGATGTGCTTTACGCTCATGCAACAGATCCCAGAACTCGCTGGAAGACGGACCTGAACACTCATTGTCTCAACCATGGAGTGTCTCGGTGCCACCGAAGTCTTCCAACCCACAAACTCCGGCCCCATCCGCCCTATACCTTCATCAGATTCCGAAAGCCGGCCCGCCGAATCCATCCCGACTCCTTCGGTCCACCCGCCGGGCCTGTTCCCGTCCACGTTTCCACGGCACGGGCTACTCCAGCAGGCACGACCCGACATCCAGGGCCTCGACCACCATTTTCTGGAAATGGTGGACACAGTGCTCACTCAACTCACTGAAACCGGGGTCCACCACAAACCGTCCCTGGTTGTAGCCTTTCGATTGCAGGCCGACCTGCACACTCTCGCACAGCGCCACATCCTCAGGCTGCAAGACCTCTTTCTGGTACTGCATGGCCTCCGTCATCTGCGCACTGGGTTCCGGAGAAGCAATGAACCAGTCCTGGTATTCAATGGTATGGCCTGCACCGTCCGGAATCATCTGCAGAGTCGAGATATTCGCCTCACCGGGATAGACCCACAGCGTGAGATTGGGCCACAGAAACCAGGCGGCATACCCGAAATCCACCTCGCCGGTTTCAAACCGGAAGGCAGAGTTGTCGTTGGACCGGGCCCGGTCGGAACAGTGGCTGGAATACAGTCCATGGGCCCGGGAATGATAGGACTCCATGTCCACCAGGTCGACAAAATCCTTGTGCGCCGGATGGCAGTGATAGCATTCGAGAAAATTGTCCACCAGCACTTTCCAGTTCGCCCGGACATGGTAGGTATCGCGCTGCGCAAAGACCAGTTCATCGATGCGGGGGCAATAGTGCCGGATTTCCGACTCCAGGTTCCCGGCCTGCTCTTCCAAAGGGACCGCATCCGGGTCCAGGTTGACAAAGACCAGGCTGCAGAAGACTTCCACCCGGACCGGCTTGAGCGCAAAGTCGTCCTTGTTGAAACAGGCCATTTCCCCGGTGTTGCGCGCCTTGACCAGTTGCCCGTCCGTCCCGTAGGCCCAGGCGTGGTAGGGACAGACAATGGTTTTCGTCCGGCCGGTCCCCTTCAGCAATCCGTGCCCCCGGTGCTGGCAGACATTGTAAAACCCGTTCAGGGACCCGTCCCGGCCGCAAATCACAAAGACCTCCTGGTCGTGAATGCGGGCGGTGAGGTAATCACCGGGATTCCGGACCTGGCTGACATGCCCTGCAAACCACCAGTTTCGATAAAAGACGGCCTCCTTTTCCCGTTCGTAAATGTCCCCGTCATGGTAATACCGGGCCGGCATGGTGAATGACTTGTCCGGGGAGGCATCAAAGCTCTCGTCCGAATCTTGCGGTTTGAACAGGGGCAGGTTCATGGGACCTCGGTGATCGTTTTTTCCATACCTTATAATCATGCAACGATCCCGTCAATCAATGTTTCATCATGCTTTTGCATCACTTCTGATCATGCATCCGGAAACCGATGATTGCCTCCATGGCATGATTGCAGCGGGTTCCCCGCGGCCGGGGTTCAGGACGGTCCCGCCAACCGGAACCCCTTTTCGGGGACCACGACTTCCCGCTTGAACGGCAGCGCATCCCCCAGGTCCGGCTCATCCAGTTCCCGGGCGTAACGGTGACCGGCATAGGTCGCCCAGGCAATGGGAGCCGGGGATTGTGCATCCCCGATCACTTTGACCGAGGTGATGCCGCTTTCCTTCCAGTCATCGGCCCTGAACACCAGATCCTTCCACAGCGCGTTGTTGGACTCCTGGGAACAGACCATCACCACGGCATCCACTTCCCTTTCCGTGACGCTGCCGGTATATACACAGGCCAGCTTGACCGCCTCCCCGTCGACCCGCATCATCCCCCGGTTCAGCGTGACCTGCACACCGAGGCGCACAAGGTGGGCATGAATGGTGGCCTGCTCAAGGGTATTTCTCGTCCATTCCGAGACATACGCCGCAGGGGTTACCAGTTCCACCTGCGCACCCTGGACGGCCAGCAGTTCGGCACAGACCCCGCCCATGTAATAGTGGTCGTCGTCGAAGACCAGCACCTTCCCCGAAGGCAGGTTCCCCGCCATCAGGTCATCCGGCGTGTAGACCGGGGTTGCAGGATCGGTTTTCATGGGGATCACATGATACCGGGCAACGCCATCGCGCCGCCAGGTCGCGCCCGTTGCCACGGCCACATGCTCAAATCCAAACTCCAGGACCTGTTCCGCGTTCAATTCGCTCTCGAGATAGATTTCCACGTTGGCCATCTGGCTGAGCTGGTACTGGCGGTAGTCCACCACCCGGCCCCAGGCAGACAGTCCGGGGAGCTTCCTTTCCAGCGTCACCCGGCCCCCGATTTCCGCTTTTCCTTCCGCCAGGACCACCTCGTAGCCGCGTTCTCCCAGCACCCTGGCCGCCTCCAGCCCCGCCGGCCCGGAACCCACCACCAGTACCGACCGGCTGGGGCCCCGGACGGGAAACCTTTCCGGATGCCAGCCTTTTCTCCACTCTTCCATGAAGGAGGCGTTCTGGGTACACCGTGACAGCGACATGGTGGTATCCCCGGTGATGCAGATATTGCAGCCAATGCATTCACGGATATCCTCGATCCGGCCTTCTTCGATTTTTTTGGGTAAAAACGGGTCGGCAATGGAAGGCCGGGCCGCTCCGATCAGGTCCAGGGTTCCCGAGGTGATTTGCTTCACCATCAAGTCCGGGGAAGTAAACCGGCCCACCCCGACCACGGGACGGGTGGTCAGTTCGCGGATGCCCCGGACCAGTTCCTGCTGTGCCCCTTCTTCCCTGAAACGCGACGGACCCGAACAGTCTTCCCAGGACCCGTGGGCCAGGTCCCACAGGTCGGGCAACTCGGCATGCATCGCGATCAGGTCTCTCGCTTCCGAATTGGAAAAACCCAGCTCCCCGGTCACCTCATCCAGGGACAGCCGCAGGGTCACGGCACAGCGGTCGCCCACCGCGTCCTTGCACTCCTCGATCAACTCCTTCATCAGGCGTCCCCGGTTTTGCAGGGACCCTCCGTATTCATCGGTTCGGTGATTGGTCACGGTGGACAAAAAATGCTGGATCACCCCGAATCCATGGGCTCCATACAGGCAGACCAGGTCGAACCCGGCCTTTTTCGCCCGGAGGCAGGCATTGCGGTGCCAGCGCCGCAAATCCCGGATATCCCTTTTCGTCATTTCCCGGGCGGACACCGGATCGCTGGTAAAGGTCCGGATCGGCAGTGCGGTGGCCGACATGGGCACTTCCCGGGTATACAGGTTGGGGCCATTGACCCCCGAATAGGCCAGTTCAATCCCCGCCAGCGCATCGAATTCATGAATCCCCTCCGACATTTTGGCGAGCATGGGCAGGTCCTCGTCGTCCCAAAGGTGGAGTTCGATGAAGGGAGTGATTTCCGCCGTATGGTGCATCTCCACCTGCTCGGTAAACACCACTCCCCAGCCGCCCTCCGCCTTGACGCGGCGCATTTCCGCCACCGCCGAAGGATCCCGGTAACCGCCGCCATTGCAGTGCGGTACCTGGTAAAAACGGTTCTTTGCAGTCACCGGACCGATCGGTACGGAGTCAAACAGAATATCGTATCTGGGGTTTCGAGACATAACTGGCCTCCGATCAGCTTTGTGGCGGGCGGGCCCCCTCCAACTCGTTCAATAACGCATCCATGATGGCCTCTGCCCGGAACACCCTGGATGAAAAGTGGTCACTGGCACCCTGGTCAGCCCGGGCGATCATCCGGGAAATCACCCCGTCCAGGACATCGGTATCCGCCAGCACCCGCAGTTCGGCCGTTCCCGTCACGGTTTGCCGGCCCGGGCCGAACAACGAGCCGGACCCGTCGGCCCTGGGCCAGCGGATTTCGATATGCTCCACGATCCCGCCGCCGGGCAGCCGTGCATGGAACCGATGCTTGGAATCGAAAAGACGGAGTCTCAGCAACCATCGGTCCCCCTCGGGTTCGATTTTCCCGCCGCGATGCACCATTCCCACAATCGCGAAGGGACTGTCCAGCGTGAGACGGTTGAAAAATGGCTGTGTCTTGATGCGCCCGTCCTGGATGGAGAGGTCACCCAGCAGGTGGTAGGAGCTGGACAGGCTTCCTTCCCGGAGCGCACAATTGAAGGAGATATCTCCCGTTTGCCCGTACCCTTCCCCGAATTCGGGGTCGGAGCGGGAACGCTTCAGACGGCACTCTCCCTGGTACCTGGCCCTTGCCGGATTCCGGCGTACGGCCCACTGGTAGAGATGGCGGTCCAGTCGTCTCAAATCCTCCAATGGAATGAAATACCCCAGGCCTTCGATTCCGCGGAAAAAATCTTCCGGGTGCCAATGGATCTTCAGGGACCGGGGCAACCCCAGTTCCAGGGCGGAATCCAGGTGGGCCTGGACACCGGCATAGACCGGGTTCCGGTCTTGCACATCTGAACTTTGCACGGAGATGCCGTTTGGCCACTGGTCCCGGATGTTCCGGTTCAGGACCGGGATCAGGTGCTCGGTGACCAGCGCCGAAGTCGGCAATGCCCGGTTTCTTTCCTGCAATCGATAGCGCAATACGGTTTCCAGCAACCCGGCCCGGCACCGGACCGATTCGCTGTGCAAATCCGACTCGCAGGCCCCCCGCCAGAACTCCTGGAACAGGGGAATCAGGTTGGCCCGGTTGGTCGAACTGTCCACCTCTGCCGCCTCGCTGCCACGGAAGACCGGCACTTCCAGGCTGGCATCCGACAACGCCTCCGAGAGTTGCCGGAAGATCTCCGGGTTGTTGTCGGTTTCACTCCACGGTGGCCGGGAGAAGATCGGGCCCGCATTCTGGTGGCATCCCGTACACTGTGCACGTTCCACATATTCCACCTTTGCCTTGCGGCCGGCCGCGTAGTTGGAAACCACCTGGAATTCAAACCGCCCCGCTTCCTCGTTGTAACTGATGACCTCCATGGCTTCCGCCATTTCCTGGTAGCCGATGAAAATCCGGTCCTTGATGAACGGCAGGCTGGTGCCTTCCTGGCCATGGTGCTCCGACCCCGCGGCGACCACGATCCGGGGATGCGAAAAGAAATCCGGCGAGGCGGCATACCGGTTGATGCACCGCCCAAGCGGAACCAGAACCGAACTGACGGCATTGTCATCCCCGTTGATGGAGCGTCCCAGGGCCTGCTCCAGCCTGGAAACCACCCGGTCAAAGGGATAGGGCACGGCATATGGGTCCGGGTGTTCTTCCGCCCCCCGGAACAACCGGTCGAACAACGATTGCCCCACTGCCGGACCGGCCGCCTGCGGAACCGGGATTTGCATCCCCTCCGGTTGCCCGGGACCGGCCGATGCGGCACCGGGTACAGCCGCACTGACGCTGTGGTGCAGCAGCATGCCAGCCAGCATCCACGCACCGGCCATCCACACATGGGAACTCTCACGGACATTCATGGACCGTTTCTCAATGACTTCATCCGACTTGGGGTCTCGAACCCAGTTTAGCACGCATTTCCCCGGGATAGCAGGAGGATGTGCATGGCCGGTCACGGACTCCAAGCTTGATTTTCCAGGGAGAGTGTCCGGCAGCCCGGCGGCTTTTTTCACAAAATCCAGCGACCCGTCCCGGCCGAAATTCCGGTAAACCGCCGCCAGGTGCCAACAGCGGCGGTTGGGCACAGGGGGGACATCCGGCGATGGCCGGTGTGACGGAGGCAACCTGGACCCTTCCGGTCATGAACAAGGACTGGTTCGGCCTCCAGGAACCGGGCCGGATACTGCCGTGGCCACTGCTGTTCAGCCCCAAAACCATGGTTTGGTGCAGCATGAGCAAACTGCCTGCAAAACCTTCAATCCGCATTCCTTCAATCCGCGACACGCATTTGTACGTGTTAGCCGTATGCTATGATTGGTGCCTATCGTTTGAGGTTTTCAATTATGCCGACCAAGACAGAAAGAATAGAGGCCAGATTTCCTGCTGATTTGAAGGCCCTGGCGGAGCGAGCGGCGTTGGCCAGCGGTTACACGTTAACGGGCTATCTCTACCGAGCCATGACAAGTCTGCATTGCAACAGGTTATTTCCCGTTGTGCAGTGC
>WTGA01000127.1 GCA_011523765.1 Gammaproteobacteria bacterium | reverse complement strand
ACCGGAGGGAGCCTTCGTAATGGTCGCCATGTTGGACCTCCCTCCTGATGTGTGTGCCTGTATTGTACCTGAGGAAGAATTTAAACTGAAGTTCTGAGCACAATCAGAGCAGGATTCTACGCATAATCAATCGGATAGTGCAAATATCGGCGTGTATTTTTTTCGGGTATAGTGCCTATTCGGATCTTCTGCTCAGATTCTGGATGTCATCGAGCAAGGACAGGGCGGTGCCCTGCAACGCATCGGGTTGGGTGTCCAGGTCGAATGCGACCCCGGTGCCATCGACCCGGCACCGGTTTTGCGTGAGGGTCCCGAGGTGTTGCAGGAGGGTATCGAAGCTGTGAGCGGCGGTGCCGTCTTCCAGCAAGGCGGTATGGGCCTTGTTGTCGGCGGATGCTGAGCGTTTTGCCGGGGCGACCGGGTCCCGTTTTGCCGCCTCGCTGCGAAGCTCGGTATCGGCGAAGGTGATCGGACGCCAGGCTTCCCGCATGTGCCACTCGACATAGTAGGCGAGCATGCACAGGAACAGGTGGGCGGTGACGCGGTCCGACCGCCGATGATGGATCGGACGGACCTGGAGGTGGGTCGTCTTGAGCGTCCGGAACGCCCGTTCCACGCCGCACAGGGACTTGTATGCGCGAACACAGTCGGCCGCGCTCATCTGCTGCGCACTGAGGGAGGTGCGAATCACGTAGAGGCCGTCCAGGCCCTGTTCCTTGAGGATGGATGCGCGGTTGCGATGGAACGTGAACGACCGGTCGGTGATCTCGTACACGAAGTGTTTCTTCATCTTGTGCCGATGGATCCGTTCCCCGACCCGGATGCCGATCTCGCTGGCCCCCTGCAGGGTGCCGCGCTCCACCGCATCGCCCACCTCCTGAAGCGCGCGCTCGGTCGCCTGGAGCAGCGCCTCCCGCTTGTGGGCCCGACGCCGGGCCAGCGCCGCATTGCGGCACACCAGCAGCCGCTCGCCGGGGAAATCGGGGTGGGTCATCTCCACCAGGCTGGCCCGGTCCGCGGGATCGATCCACCCGTCCCGTTGCAGCCTGCGGATGGTGCCGCTCTTGATGGCGGTAATCCAGTCGAAGTCGTGGTGTTCGCGCAACGCATCGATATGCGCCTGGACAATCATCCCGCGGTCGCCGACCAGCACCACCCTTTTGAGTGAGAACTGCTGCGTCAGGCGCCGTACCTCGGACATCAGGGTCCGAGCATCGGAGACATTGCCCGGATGCACCGAGACCGAGACCGGCCGCCCCAACCGGTCGCACAGCAGGCCGAAGTTCAGCTGCCGCTTGCCGCGCTTGCGATCCCGGCTGTATCCGAACCGGGCCAGATTGCAGGTCGATCCCTCGAACCAGGTCGAGGTCAGGTCGTAGAGCACCGTGTCGGCATCCGCCAGCAGGCGTTTGGCCAGCTTGCCCTGGATCCGGCGCTGGCGCCGGAGCAGCCAGTCCATGGCCGCGTACAACTCGTCAACCCCGGCATCCGCCACCCCATAGTGCTCCGCCAGGGTGGTGGTGTGCCACCAGCGGGTGGTGGCCAGTCGGGTGTGGGGCTCAATGATGCGGGCCGCGATCATCGCGCACACCAGGTCCCGCTCGCGGCTGGCGGTGGAACTGACCAGGCGGGGAATGCCAAGATGCCCGAAGGCCCGCAGGACCGCCAGCACCGGTCCGTGAATCCGGCTGCGGTCGATCCGCAACGCCTGCTCGGCGGTGACGAAAGTCTGGCCGGCAAGATGTCCCCGCAACAGCTCGATGGCCGGGTCGTCGAGGGCACTGAGATTGGCCAGGGTGCGCTTCTGGACCTTGCCTTGCTCGTCGACGTAGGTCTCGCGCAGCAGCTTGCAGCGGTAGGTCTTGCCCCGGAGGGTGGTTCGGGTGATGGAGACGTGCATGGCGGGTCACGTTAGTGCCTATAAACAAAAAAGCAATCATACCATGGATTTTGTAACCATTGTCGAAATATTGCCGCCAATGCAGAAGAATTATGAGCAGACAGGTCGGCAGGCATCCGGGTTTCAAACTATGATTAGTGCCTATAGATTCAAAAAAAATATACCCGAAACCAGACGGGAATTCGCTGTAAATCGTTGCCAATCAATAACCTGCGATGAAATTCCGGTAAAATATCGCTCAGAACTTCAGTTTAAACGCTAGTGGATAGAAAATACATAGAAAATACAGAACGTAACTCACTTATATTAAACAAAAATATTGGTGCCGGAAAGAGGAGTCGAACCTCCGACCTACTGATTACGAATCAGTTGCTCTACCAACTGAGCTATTCCGGCAATATCGGAAAGTACCGAAGTATAGGGGGACAACCCTGATTGGTCTATCCCATCCGCTCATTTTACAGGTGATCAATCACCTGTATGTCTGCGAAACAGATTAAAGAGCACTACTCGCTGGACCGCCCCGGAAAAACATGCCGGTCATCCCTCTATCATCCCCTCCGTCTGGTGCATCGGACTGGTCCGGGTACTCAGGAAATACTCCGTAATTTCGCTGGCAGGGGAAAGGAAATCTTTTCAGTCGGGCCTTCCAGTTCCATCACGGTCACCCGCCTTTCATTCAGTTTCTCAACCACCTGGATGACCAAGGATTCCGGTGCCGATGCCCCTGCAGTGATGCCCACGCAGGTTTTGCCATCCAACCAGCATCCCTCGATTTCATCCGGCCCGTCTATCAGGTAGGCCGGGACATTCCTTGCTTCTGCAATTTCTCTTAACCGGTTAGAGTTTGAACTGTTTGAGGACCCGACCACCAATACGATATCACACTTCTCTACCAGCTTTTTAATGCCATCCTGCCGGTTTTGGGTGGCGTAGCAGATATCGCTTTTGCGGGGACCTTCTATTTTTGGAAACCGTGCCCGCAGCGCACGGACTATTGTTGCTGTATCGTCCACCGATAAGGTGGTCTGAGTGACATAGGCCAGTTTCTCAGGGTCCTGTACTTGCAGGTTCTCAACGTCCTGGAGGTTTTCAATTAAATGGATTCCGCGATCCATCTGTCCCATGGTACCTTCCACCTCAGGATGCCCGGCATGTCCAATTAGCAGTATCTCAAGCTTCTGGTGCCGATATTTCCTGACTTCACTATGCACCTTGGTGACCAGCGGACAGGTTGCATCAAACACATTCAGGCCCCGTTTTTCCGCGTCTGCACGAACCGCCCGGGATACTCCGTGGGCACTGAATACAACGGTGGCTTTTTCTGGGATTTCATCCAGCTCATCGACGAAGATCGCTCCTTTTTTCCTGAGGCCTTCGACCACAAACTGGTTGTGAACCACTTCATGCCGAACATATACGGGTGCCCCATATCTCTCCAGGGCCCTTTCAACGATTTCTATGGCCCGATCCACCCCGGCGCAAAATCCGCGGGGATTTGCCAGAACTACCTGCATGTCCGATTCCAGTTTATACATTTTTCATGGTTAGTTTACACTTTGTCAGCATTATATTCCTGAGAGTTATCACTCTTCAGGTCATGACAGCACCTGTCGGATGGACGGCAGTCATGGCGAATCAAAAGGAAGATACACATTCTCTTTACCGTTTCAGTCAACTCTCCCGACAGAGTGATTACCCGGCTGTGCCTCTGCGGTTCAGACTCATTGTGACCATTCCAGTTGACCGCAGGACCTTGGTAGACGTGCCCACACCTGCCGGAATGCGGGTAAGCCGTTTCCGGTCCATCGAACCTACCTCAACTATCAGAACCCTGTCATTCGGGGCATCACCCGGTTCATCCGCCAGCATACAACCGGCCGAACCCGCACCCAGAATGACGTGATCGAAAATCCGATTATCCTCCCATTATCTCACGCACGACCAAACCATTTCCACTACTCCGACTCTCTTACCCCCTTTCCGCAATCCATTTCGCATAAACAAGCTGGATGCTTGGTCGGGACAGGACCGCACCAGCAATGCGCTTCACGTTTGGAAACTCGTCCGTTGACGGATGGCCCAGCGACGACCTTAGCCAGGTGGTCAACATGAAAAGATAAATATCGGCAGAACTGAACCGCTCGCCCAGAACCCACTCGTTGTCCCCAATCTGGTCGTCGATCACTTTCCAGGTCTCGCGCAATCGCCGGATTCCGCGTCTTTGGGCGCTCGGCTCATCATCGGGTGTCTCAGCAAAACGGTCTGGATAATAGGAAAGTTGGAAGGCGTTTTGAACCGAGTTGGAAAAATACACCAGTGTCTGCAAATACAATCCCCGCTCCGGCTCATCAAACTTCGGTGCCAGGTTTGCTTCCGGGTGACGGTCACACAGAAACACGGTGATTGCGGCGCACTCGTACATGGCGTTGTCATCCCAGATGAGAACCGGCAACCAGCCATTGGGGTTGATTGCCAACTGTTCGGAGGGTCGTGGCTTGTCCCGGTCTTTGGTCGATTGTATCAGTTCGTAAGGAGCCCCGATTTCTTCCAGGACCGCCTGAACTCCCTGCGATGCACTGGCCAGATCGTAATACAGTTTATATGTCATGCATGCCTCCTTGTGTGGTGATTATAGTAATGAACGTATGGAATTGGTGTGTCGCTGGATCAGAAGGTCCATGTTTCGATACTTGGCCTGATTTCAACCTCATTGCTCCATGCACCGGCCGGCTGCAAATGGGTCAGCCAATAGGTTTCCGCCACCTCGTCAGGGTCGGCCAGCTTTTCCGGGTCATACCTGTCTCCATAGAGGTCACGCATGATGGGAACATCGAGATCACAATCCAGCCTGAAATGAACGATGTGCACCCCGTCCTTTGCGTACGCCTTGGCCAGGCTTTGCGATAACGCCCGTAGCCCGAATTTGCCAATGGCATACAGAGGATAGCTGGCCGACCCCCGAAATGCGGCGGTCGCGCTTGAAAAGAACACACTGCCGCGTGACCGGTTGATCATGGATGGCAGGACTGATTTGGCGGCGGCGAAGGCTCCGATCACCTCCACCCGGTAGTTGTCTTCAAGCGCAGCATAGGACATGTCGAGCGGTACACATGCCGTGAATGCTCCTCTTGCGTTGTAGATGAGGATGTCTATTTCACCCAGGTCACGGGCACCGGCCAAAAGTGCGGATTCCATGGATTCAGGTTTCGTGGCATCGGCAGAAAAGAACCGGATTTCCACTGTGTCGCTGGCCATTTTCGCAGCCTCAATCGCAACCGCACTGTTTGCCTCGGAACGCGAGATCAGCGCGATATCGAACCCCTGGGCCGCGAACTTCGCGGACAAGGCACGACCGAGCCCTTCACCGGCACCAACGATCGCACAAACACGTCGCGACATTTTTCCTCTCCTGTCTCGGATATCAGCGTGGAAGATAGCGAAATTCCTGTCTGACCTCAACTCATGCGAGGGTTTTCCGATCCTCACAACCGGTTGATTTGTCTTCCGGATGGACCGGCCCTGAATTCCGGCTCCCCAGGAATCCGGCCCGCAAGCGGTCTTTTTGCCGCCACTTTTTCCCCGAAAACCGGAATTTTCACCCGCCGCTCCGGTCTTCTGTTCTGGCTCGTTTCTGAAGACTGGCGGGAATGGCTGCCAGACCCCGCGGCATCCGCTTCTCCCTATCGTAGAAAGGAATCTCGACCAGTTGCGCGGGATGGTTTTTTCCGTCAACCCCCACGACCGTGACGGGACCACCGGGCCCAAGGCCTGATTCGCTCAGTCGCAGATAACCGATTCCATGCCTCAGGAAAGGTGACCAGGCAGTGGCGCTGACGTAACCCACCTCCTTGTCTCCCACGGTCGCGGTCGAAGCGGCCATGGGTTCCGAGCCGGCGCAATGCAGGCCGTGTAGGATTGGTTGCCGTGTGACTCCCTCAAGCGCCGCCTTGACGATGAAATCCGGTTTGTCCATATCGACATGTGCTCCCAGGCCAACATCAAAGGGAGACATCCTGCGGACAAAGTCCGAACCCGAATTCAATATCCCCGCTTCGATTCGCCGTATGTCCATCGAATCCAGCCCACTGTGCACCATTTTACAGGGTGCACCGACTTGCATCAGATGCTTCCATAGCGCAACACAGTCGGTATCCGGAAAGACGTAATACTCCCATCCAAGCTCTGCGGTAAATCCCGTGCGAGAGATGATGATACGCTGCCCTCCCACGCTGGTCTCCACAATGTCAAAGTATCGGAACGGTTCGGGCGCGCCAGGATACCGTCGGCAATCATGCCCCCGTCCGGGTAGCAGGCAATGCCGTAAACACAGCGACCGGGTTTCAGTCTGGAAATATCCTGGGTAAAGACCTGGTTGCACAGGCGCCCGGCATCCGCACCCCTGAGTTCGGTGGGCAACTCACCGACCGGATACATGGCAGCATGGTTTCGTAGCGCCCGGTAATCATTGAAACGGGGCGAATCAGCGAATGATATTGATATCAAACGGCCGTTGTACACCAGATAAGTGGCCTTTCGCGCATAATCGAACCCAACGAAAGGGGGGTTGGTAGCCGTAATTAAAATCCGGTTCTACATGAGAGGTTATTGCATTGCGAATATGCAATTACGAATTTGCAGACATGGGAAATCTATGGGGAGCACAATGTTTGCACTGGAGGAATCGGGGAGAAACCCGGCGACCACGCGTCTTTGCGTTCAGTCATAAATGACCATGCACCGCACCTCAATGCTGCAACGGTCTGGCGCATCAGGTGGTGACGCGGGATCCTCGAATGCGCTGTGAAAACTGAAGGTACAAGGCATGTTTTCATCCGTGGCATCGGAAAGTTGACCATCTGATCGTGCCAACGTGCCAGCCGAATCCCATTGTTTGATCAACAGGGCTTCAGTGCGCGCCATCTGCGGATAGTAATACCAGCGATGTGAAGCCGAATGCCTGGCGAAATAATTCTCGCCGATGCGGTCCTGATAGTGAATTTCGAAGACCACAAGGTCCTGGGGGTCGACACTCCTGCTGTCGCACAACGCCAACGGATAAACCGAAACCGGTGTATCGATGATGTTACGCCACACGTTGATGATCGCGAACCTTCCGCCATTCAAAACCCGCCGGGCATCCGCCGGGTTAATCAGCGTTTCACCCGCCTGCAGAATCGAGCACAAGGTATCGTTTCCGCTTGGCGGCCGCGTCAGGTCATGCAACCGCTGGGGCGCACTGGACAGGGTATAGTCACCGTGAACGAAGTGTAGCGGCTCCTGGACCTGCTGACCCCCGGTGATGCGTTTTCCCGACTGCTTGCCCGATACCGACCGGATATTGTGATCGAAGGGGTAGGCACGTGCACCCGTATTTTCCGCCACCAACCGGGCACACTGCCCGTAATAGGTGCGCACGATTGACTCATTGTCAAAAAAGTCGATGCCTTCATCCACCAGTGGTGCGTTCAACAATTCGAACCCATTTGCGTCACAGGTGTGGTGCGCATCCTCACCTGATATCCGGGCATTGCAAACACGCAGTTCGGTTTTGTTGATCAACAGGCCAACGGTCCCGTAATCATTTCCGTCAGGGTCACGTTTTGTCAGAACCCTGCCATTGCGCAACAGCGAAGGATGCACCGCGTCGTCCAGATAATTGAACACACCGGAAGTGCTTTTTTCGTCGAAAGGCCCGACGTCGGTGTGATACATGCCAAGCATCATAGTTCCCATTTTTTCAATCGCCGGATGTCCGATCCGGTCTCCCCCTGCCCATTCCCAGGCTGTCCGCAATGAACAGGATGGCCCCAACGGTGATGGCAGAATCCGCGATATTGAATGCCGGGAAATACCAGTGTTGATAGTGAAACGAGATGAAGTCGATAACATATTGATATCGCAGTCGATCAACGAGATTTCCCACGGCACCCGCCAGGATCAGCACCAAGGACCAGGCCAGCAAACGGTTGTCCATGAAACACCGCCAAAGCCAGATGACCAGCACAATGGAAACAACGCCCGCCAGAACGGAAAAATAATAATGCTGACTGCCTCCCGCTGCATTCAAAAAACCGAAGGCTGCACCACGATTGGCGACCAGCGTCCATTGCAGCACAGGCAGCACATCAATGGGAGGGGTTCCCTGCAGATTCTGGAAGGCAATCTGCTTGGTCCCCTGGTCAACGGCGATTACCATTAAGACAACCGCAAGATACCCGGAAAACCTTGGCAGCGATTTATCCATTGCCGCCTTGCCGGTTCAGTATTTTTCGGGCCCGGCTGCAGTCTTTGGCAATTTGGGATTTCAGGTCGTCAAAAGAGCTGAATTTTTGCTCATCCCGTATTTTTTGCACAAATTCGACACAGATTCTTTTTCCGTAGATCTCGGACTTGAAATCAAACAGGTGCACTTCCAGCAGGGTTTTCAGCCCATCCACTGTCGGACGCCGGCCCAGATTGGCAACCCCGGGTACCGCAAGGTCCGGACCGGCGCCATCCACTCTCACCGCGAATACTCCCGTCATCGGAAGTTTGCGGCGCACGGGTATATTCAGTGTTGGAAACCCCCACTGCCGCCCCCGCTTATCTCCGTGCGTTACCCGGCCCATCATCTGCATATTCCGTCCAAGCAGATTCCTGACCGTCTCCAGGTCCCCCTGTCTGAGATGCTTACGGACTCTGGTACTGCTTACCCTTGCGCCATGCATGGTCACTGTCTGGAAGTTCTCGACATCAAAACCTGCGGCCCGCCCCCGCTTTTTCAATAGCGAAAAGTCTCCCTTGCGCCCCTGACCGAACCTGAAATCGTCGCCTACCAGAACATATTTGGCCCTGAGTCTTTCCAGCAGGAACCGGTCAATGAAACTGGTTGCACTGGTCTGGGCAAGACGCCTGTTGAACGGCAATACCAGCATGACATGGATACCCTGATCCCTGAGAATGCAATAACGGGTCCCGACCGATGTGATCCTGGGAGCTGCCCGCTCCCCCTGAAAATATTCATCCGGACCCGGCTCAAAGGTCATCACCACGGTGGGCAACTGCAAGCGCTTGCCTGCGGACACCAGCTGGTTCATGATTTTCTGGTGGCCGAGGTGGACACCATCGAAGTTTCCAATCGTCAGCACACACCCGTCCGCAGGGAGCCGGTGGCTGTTGATTGACCGTGCAATCTTCATCACTGCGCAACTTTACTGGATTTCAACATTGACCCGGGCTTGATTCCCAGAAGCAACACTGCGCCAAAGTACAGGATTCCACCCCCCGCTGTCAGCGCGGCCAGCTTGAGGACCCTTTGCCCTATCGATTGCAGTATCCATTCTTCTGCGGGCCCCACAAACCACCAGACCACCATCCCCATGAACGCTGAGCCGATCGATACCTTGAATATAAATGACCACCATCCTGGACCGGGAGTATAAACATTTTCCTTGCGCAGAGTGATATACAGCAACCCTGAATTTACGACCGCCGCCAAAGAGGTGGAAAGCGCCAGCCCAACATGCTTCAGGGGAAATACCAGTAACAGGCAAAGCACAATGTTGGCCAGCATGGAGATCATGGCAATCCGAACCGGCGTACGGGTGTTTTCCCGTGCATAAAATCCCGGGGCCAACACCTTGACCAGCACCATGGGCGTCAGCCCAAGCGCATAGGCCACCAGGCTTGCAGCCGTTTTGTGCACGCCATTGACCGTGAAATCGCCATGAAAATAGATGGTTGCAATGGTGGGAGTTGCCAGCAACACGATTCCGACCGTGGCCGGAATGCAGATCAGCACTACCCAACGTACAGCCCAGTCCAGCGTGCTGGAAAAATTCCGAATGGATTTTTTTGAGTACTTTTTCGACAGGTCCGGCAAGATAACGGTGCCCAGCGCAATCCCGAATACCCCCAGCGGAAACTCAACGATCCGGTCCGCATAATACAGCCAGGAAATGCTCCCTGTCACCAGAAAAGAGGCCAGTATGGTATTCACGATCACATTAATCTGTGCCACCGATACCCCGAGAACGGCCGGCAGGGTCAATCTGAATACGCGTTTTGCCCCATCAATGGCCACTGCATCCCCCTCCCGCTTGAGCACTCTGGGCTGGATGGAAAGCTTTTCTTTTTTGAGAAAGGGAATCTGGAAAAGCAACTGAAGCAGACCCGCAGCAATCACCCCCACAGACAGGGCGATGGGGGAATCCTCGAACCGGGGCACCAGCAGGATGGCTGCACTGATCAGGCTCAGATTGAGCAGGATGGGGGTTGCGGCCGGTGCTGCAAACCGTCCACAACTGTTCAGCATGGCGCTCGCCAGCGCAACGAGGGAAATAAAAAAGAGGTAGGGAAAGGTGATTCTCGTCGCCTGGACTGCGAGATCAAATTTTTCAGGTTGACCGGCAAACCCTGCCGCGAGCATCATTACCATCAACGGCGCAAACAACACTCCCAGCGCGCAGAAAACCAGCAGTATCAGCGCAAACCGGCCGGTCAGTATCTGTAGAAATGCATTCGTTTCCTGTCTGGAGTGGTTCACCCTGTAATCCGTGAACACCGGGACAAAAGCGAGGGAAAAGGCTCCTTCACCAAAAATTCTCCGGAAGAAGTTCGGTATTCTGAATGCAACGAAAAACACATCTGCCGCCGCCTTGTCACCCAGAATATTGGCAAAGATGACATCCCGCACCAATCCCGAAATTCGGGACAGCAGTGTCATCGAACCTACCACAGAAGTGGATTTGATTAATTTGACCGACATTTTGGCGTGAAATGGTCCAAGACCCGCAATAAAGTCTCTTCAGGGTTGACATTCGGCGCGAAATTTAAGATATTCCCGCGTCCCTTTACTGACCCGATGAATTGAGGAACCCCCTTGGCAAATTCACCCCAGGCAAGAAAACGAGCGAGACAGCACAACAAGCGCCGAATCCACAACATGAGCCAGCGCTCTGCCATGCGTTCGTCTATCAAAAAAATGCTGAAACTCATAGCCGGCAAGGACGAAGAAAACGCAACCGCGGCATACCGGGATGCCGTCTCCAAAATTGATCGTGCCCAAACCAGGGGATTACACCACAAAAATCGCGCGGCCCGGCTAAAGAGTCGACTCAACAACCGCCTTCGAACGATCGCCTCATAGCACTGCCCCATCGGCAATTTAACCCGTAATCGCGATATTGTCGCGATGAATCAGCTCGCTTTCCCCGCAATACCCGAGAATTGATTCGATCTGTGTGCTGGATTTTCCAATAATCCTGGCCGTTTCATCCGCATTGTAGTTGATCAGGCCGCGTGCGATTTCACTGCCGTTCAGATCAACACAAATGACAATCTCCCCCCGGGTGAACGAACCTTCGACCGAAGTCACCCCAATGGGCAACAAGCTGCTTCCGGATTCCCTTAACACGGTGACCGCTCCATCATCGAGTACGAGCATCCCCGTTCCCCGAAGCTGACCCGCCAACCACTGCTTTCGTGCCGTAATCCGGTTGCTGCCCGGTGCCAGAAACGTGCCCAGCTCTTCCCCGTTCCGGAGTCGAACCAGTATGTTCTCTTCCCGTCCTGACACAATGGCTGTGGCCGCCCCGGACCCTGACGCCTTTTGTGCAGCCCTGATTTTCGTGAGCATGCCGCCACTGCCCAGCTTGCCTGGTGACCCGGCACTGTCCATCAGTTTCGGATCATCAGCACTGGCGTACCGGATGAGATGGGCGGCTCGGTCACTCCTTGGGTCCCGGTCAAAAAGGCCATCCCGGTCAGTCAGTATCACCAGGCATTCGGCTTCCACCAGGTTGGCCGCCAATGCGGCCAGCGTGTCGTTGTCACCAAACCTGATTTCTTCGTTGACCACGGCATCATTTTCATTCACGATCGGCACCACACCCAACGCCAACAACTCTCGAAGCGTGTTTCGGGCATTCAGGTATCGCTGGCGGCTGGCCAGGTCCGCGTGGGTCAACAAGATTTGCGCTGTGAGCACATTTTGCGCACTGAAGGCCGTTTCGTAACTCTGGACCAGAACCATCTGCCCAACGGCCGCCGCCGTCTGGACATGATGCACTTCATTCGGCCTGCGGTCCCAGCCCAGCCGTCGCATTCCTTCACCGACAGACCCGGATGAAACCAGGACCACATCAAGCCCCTGTGCCTTGAGCAGCGAGATCTGCTTGACCCAGGACACAATGGATGACTGGTTCAATCCAGACCTGGAATCTGTCAACAGCGTGGTTCCAATCTTGACCACCCACCGACCGGAATGAACCAGAGCAGACCGTGAGCTCATCCTTTTCCTTCCAGGCCGAATCCTTCACTTTCCACGACCACCCTCTGTTGTGCATCCATCTCCATCAATGCCTCCATGAGGTCATTGACCAACCGTGCGCAACCGGCACCGGTTGCCGCAGAGACCAAGTACACCGGGCCCTTCCAATCCAGGTCATTGATCAGGCAATTCTTGATATCAGACGCTTGTTCAGCAGCAATGGTATCTGTTTTGTTCAGTACCAGCCACCTTGCCTTGTTCGAAAGCAGCGGGTCGAAATTCGCCATCTCGGATTCGATCTCGCGCACAGCGCTCGACAAACTCTTTTCATCCACCGGTGCAATATCCACGAAATGGAGCAGTATCCGGGTTCGTTTCAGATGTTTCAAAAAGCGGATGCCCAGACCTGTCCCCTGGGCCGCCCCCTCAACCAGGCCAGGGATATCGGCCAGCGTGAACCCGTTCGAGTGCCCGACATCAACCATGCCGAGTTGCGGATACAAGGTGGTAAAGGGGTAGTCTGCAATCTTGGGCCGGGCGTGTGAAACCGCGCTCAGGAAAGTGGATTTTCCGGCATTCGGCAACCCAAGCAGCCCGACATCTGCAAGCACCTTGAGTTCCAGCCTGATCGCCCGCTCATCGCCCGGCTTTCCCACTGTCACCCGTCGTGGCGCCCGATTGGTGCTGGTTTTGAAATTCGCATTTCCGAGACCATGCCGTCCTCCCCTGGCAACCAGCAAGGGTTGGCCGATACGGGTAACGTCACCGATCAGCTCTTCCGTATCCGCGTCACGAACCACCGTTCCGAGAGGAACGTCAATAACCAGGTCCTTCCCTTTTTTTCCAAACCGGTCCCGGCCTGCCCCGCCTTCCCCGTTTTTTGCCCGGTAAAGGCGGGTGAGCCGAAAGTCAGCCAGGGTATTCAAACCGCTCTTTGCCGAAAGATAAATACTGCCGCCATCCCCGCCATCCCCGCCATCGGGGCCTCCCTTTGGCCGATATTTTTCCCGCAGAAAGCTCAGGCAACCATTGCCCCCTTTGCCTGCGATCACCCGGATAGTCGCTTCATCGACAAACTTCATCGGACCAAACCCAATTTATTTTTCAGTCATGAATGCCCTGGAAACAAAAAACCCCGCCTTGTCACCAAAGCAGGGTCCCTTGTCCACCGAACTCCTGATTTTTACACCGCGACAATACTGACTGTTTTTCGTTTTTTTGGGCCTTTTGTTTCAAACAGTACTTTGCCGGGTGCCGTTGCATACAGGGTAAAATCCTTTCCAAGCCGCGCATTCTTTCCAGGGTGGAACGTGCTTCCCCGTTGTCTGACGATAATATTGCCCGCCTGGACCTGTTCGCCGCCATACCGTTTTACACCGAGTCTCTTGGATACGGAATCGCGTCCGTTCCTCGAACTGCCGCCTGCTTTTTTATGTGCCATGGATCACCTCCCAATCAATCGAATATTCAGGATTCCCCGGTATCCGTTTTCTGTGCTTCTTCGAAGCGGTCTGGCTCCGGCCCGGTCTCGCCCATGGAGGAACCCGAATCCGGGCGGTCGCCGCCCGTTTCCACCAGCGCCTCCTCCCCGACTGCCTTGACGGGCGCCTGCGTGTCACCGATTCCCGTAATCTGGATTTCCGTAAAATCCTGGCGATGTCCCTGGGTCCGGCGATAGTTTTTGCGCCGCTTCATTTTGAACACCTTTATCTTACCAGCTTTGCCATGGGCAATCACGGTAGCGGTAACCGGGCGGTCGCCGGCAGAAGAACCGGTTATGATCTTTTCGCCGTCCGCCACCATCAACACCCGGTCCATGTTGACGGAAGCTCCCGCTTCTGCGGAAAGTTTCTCCACCCTCAGTCTGTCACCAACGCCAACCTTGTATTGCTTGCCGCCGGTTTCTATTACTGCGTACATTTTCTGAATTTTCTTGGATTGAATGGACAGTCACAGGGGCCGGGTCTCCCGGAACCATGCGGTTTGCCATAATTTCAGGGACGCCGGATTCTATCCGCTTGGTGCTCCGAGGTCAAATGGATTTGCGATAAAAACCTGCCTGCAATCCAATGCATCCCGGGTCCCGGGCAAAACTGAACTTTCTTTGTTGATATTTTCCCAATTAATGGTATACAGGAACCTGAATCACCAGCCACCAGGAATTCCCGGACCCATTCAAGTTTCGACGGATACGCATCCAGATCATGTCCCAACCCAAACCACAAGAACTCCACGTAACCGGGAAACGGGATCAGGGCGTGGACCCGAAATCCCTGCTCGACTCGGCAATGGACCTGGTGAACGGTGACCTGGAAGAAGTCAATGGGACCATTCGGGAAAGACTGCAGTCCGATATCGTCCTGATCAACACCTTGAGTACGTACATTCTCAACAGCGGCGGTAAAAAATTGCGTCCCCTCATACTCCTGCTTGCCAGCCGCTGTTGCGGTTACAGCGGGAAGGAGCATATCCTGCTGGCAGCCGTCATTGAATTCATTCATACCGCCACGTTGCTGCACGATGATGTCGTGGATGTATCCGCCACACGACGGGGACAGGCCACCGCCAATCAGATCTGGGGCAATGAGGCCAGCATTCTGGTGGGTGACTTTCTGTACTCCCGGTCATTCGAGATGATGGTGGAAATGCGAAATATGAATGTCTTGTCCGTCCTCGCAGGAACCACCAATGCGATCGCGGAAGGTGAAGTACTGCAACTTCTCAATGCACATTCCACCGAGATCACGGAAGATCAGTACAAGGACACCATTCAGCGCAAGACTGCCAAGTTGTTTGAATCGGCGGCCCGGCTAGGCGGCGTGATCGCCAAGGCAAATGATGAGCAGTGCCGACAATTGGCCTGTTACGGAAAGCACCTGGGAACCGCCTTTCAGTTGATCGACGATATTCTCGATTACAACGCAAAAAACGAAGAAATTGGAAAAGATGTCGGGGATGATCTGGCAGAAGGCACACCGACCCTGCCGCTCATCTATGCCCTGGAGCACGGAACCAGGATTCAGAAGCAGCTCATCCGCAAAGCGATCAAAGAGGGAGACCGGACCAAGATCACCGATGTCCTGGAAATTGTCCAAACCACCGGTGCGTTGCAGTACACCTCAGATTGCGCCCAGGACCAGGCCAGGCGGGCTGCCCGGTCACTGGCAGTCCTTCCGGACAATGAATTTCGGGATGCGCTGATTCGGCTGGCTGATTTTTCCGTGATCCGGAATCATTGAACCGGCACGATTGCCCCTGAAATCACCGGAGAACGACGGGATGCTGGAATATTCTCAAACCGTATTCTTTTCCCATAATTCGATGAATTCCCGGCTCGCCGCAACGTAATCCGGAGACCGGGTGATTGCGGCGATCATTGCAATCGACCCCACTCCCGTATCCAGCAACCTCCTCGCACGCTCGATATTGATGCCTCCGATCGCCACCAGTGGCCAACGCTGTTCCAGAAAACCGGCCCAGAACCGGACTTTGTCCACCCCCTGAGGGGCCACGTCCATTCGCTTGCTGGCGGATTCAAAGACCGGGCCAACTGCAATGTAACTGGGATCGATGTCTATGGCAGCCGCCATGTCGCAGAAGCCGTGAACGGAGACACCCAGTCGCACTCCTGCGCTCGCGATGCTCCCGAGATCCGCCGATCGGAGATCTTCCTGGCCAAGGTGAACCCCATACGCATGGTACCTGATCGCCAACCGCCAGTGATCATTGATAAACAACCGGGCACCGAACCGGTCCGCCAGCTGGACAGCGGTCTTGATTTCCCTTTCCCAAACCCCTGGACCCCCGGTCTTCATGCGCAACTGTATGGTCCGGATTCCCGTTTCAAGCAACCTTTTGACCCAGTGCGCACTGTCGACCACGGGGTACACTCCCAAGCGATGGCTATCACATCGCGAAAATCCGTTTTCCCCGGGAGCGGGTTTGCTGCCATAACGGACAACGGGAAAGGTCCGGCAGCTTGTTGGCCATGCGCTGGCTCCCTGGAAACGCATCCGGCCCAGCTCATAACTGCTTTCAATACCCCGGGAAACCACTGACCGGCCAAGGACCACCGCATCCCGGACTTCATGTCCTTGTGCCATCGCCGCCGCCACTGCGGATGCAAAGGTGCAGCCGGTCCCCCGGACACAATGACCACGCCCGACCCGATCGGTGATCACCCAGAAACACTCATTGCGGCCATAGAAAAGGTCCTGGCATTCGGTGGGGGAAAAATCCCCGTGCCCTCCCTTTATCACCACATTTTCAATCCCCATTTCAGCCAAGCAAGCCGCCGCACGGACCATGCTCCCGTGATCGGTGATGGCAATCCCCGTGATCCGGGATGCTTCAGGGATATTGGGAGTGAACAGTTCGATTTTTCCTTCCAGCCTCCTCATACCCTGGCGCATGTCCTCAACACCAAGGAACGATGCGCCGCTCGAACTGGCCAAAACCGGGTCCCAGACCAATCTCTGTCCACGATCCAGCCGTTGTCCAAGCAAGGTGCATTGTGCGGGGCCCCCCAACAACCCGGCTTTGACGACTCTTGGGGAAAATTCCGTGAAAACGCTGTCGAGCTGGGCACCAAACGCAAGATCACAGACCGGGGCGAAATGGGTTACGCCATCGCTGTTCTGTGCGGTCACAACGCTTGTGACCACACAACCGTGAACACCCAGGGCATGCAGGACGCGGTTATCCAGATATGCTCCGGCTCCGGAAGATGGATCGGTACCACCAATGCCCAGCACGGCAGGTTTGGGACCCTTACTGTTCAAGGTTCAGCACAAAGCAGGGCCCCCTGTCAGCAGTCCCGGGTCCCGGACCGGAAAGCCGACGGGCGACCCATCAGACGGCCCGGTAGATCTCGCTGCCTCCATCCAAAAATTCCTTTGACTTTTTTTTCATTTCATCGTCAATCCCGTGTTTCTGCTGGCCGTACGTGTCTTTCACTTCCTGGGAAATTTTCATCGAACAGAATTTCGGGCCGCACATGGAACAAAAGTGGGCCACCTTGGCCGAGGCCTTGGGCAGGGTTTCGTCGTGAAATGCTCTGGCGGTATCCGGGTCCAGGCCGATATTGAACTGGTCAATCCAGCGAAACTCAAACCGTGCCTTTGACATCGCATCATCACGAATCTGCGCACCGGGATGCCCCTTCGCCAGATCCGCAGCATGGGCCGCAATCTTGTACGTGATAATGCCGGTTTTTACATCATCCTTGTTTGGCAACCCGAGATGCTCTTTGGGCGTTACATAACAGAGCATCGCCGTGCCAAACCATCCAATCATGGCTGCACCGATTCCCGAAGTAATGTGGTCGTAGCCCGGCGCGATGTCCGTGACCAGTGGTCCCAGGGTGTAAAAGGGGGCCTCATGGCAAACTTCAAGCTGCTTGTCCATGTTCTCCTTGATCTTGTGCATGGGAACGTGTCCGGGACCTTCAATCATCACCTGGACATCGTGCTTCCAGGCCATTTCAGTCAGTTCGCC
Organism: Gammaproteobacteria bacterium; assembly: GCA_011523765.1. Taxonomy (GTDB): domain Bacteria; phylum Pseudomonadota; class Gammaproteobacteria; order Arenicellales; family Poriferihabitantaceae; genus WTGA01. Next base: position 1,426 of record WTGA01000127.1, on the reverse strand, counting down.
CAGGGTTTCCAGCTCAGCAAACTGGGCCGCATCGTTGGCATCCGCAACACACCCCGGCCGCAATCCGTCTCCCAGGGAAAATGACACGTCATAGGCTTTCATGATCTCGCAGACTTCCTCAAAATGGGTATAGAGAAAATTGTCCTCGTGATGGGCGAGACACCATTTCGCCATGATTGACCCTCCCCGGGACACGATACCGGTAACACGGTCCACGGTGAGCGGGATGTGGTGCAGCCTGACACCGGCATGCAGGGTAAAATAATCCACCCCCTGCTCCGCCTGTTCAATCAGGGTGTCGCGCATCAGTTCCCAGGTGAGATTTTCGGCAACCCCCCTGCATTTCTCCAGTGCCTGATAAACCGGAACCGTACCGATGGGAACCGGGGAGTTGCGGATGATCCATTCCCGGGTTTCATGGATATTCTTGCCGGTGGACAGGTCCATGGTGGTATCCCCGCCCCAGCGAATCCCCCAAACCAGTTTTTCCACCTCCTCCTCAATGGACGACCCCAGGGCCGAATTGCCGATATTGGCATTGATCTTGACCAGAAAGTTACGGCCGATGATCATTGGCTCAGTCTCCGGATGGTTGATATTTGCGGGAATGATGGCCCGCCCTTCCGCCACTTCCTTGCGCACGAACTCGGGGGTGATTTCCGCTGGAAACCCTTTCAGCTGTTCTTCGTCCAGTGTTGCACGGCCCATATTCTCGCGAATCGCAATAAATTCCATTTCCGGCGTGATCATCCCCTGGCGGGCATAATGCATCTGGGTCACATTGCCGCCGGGTTTGGCTCTCCTTGGCAGGGACCGGTTGTTGTAGACAGCCAGGCGCCCGCTGTTCACTTCCCTTTGACGCGTGAAATCAGAACTGAAATTCGCCAGTTTCTCGGTATCCCCTCTCTCTTCAATCCAGGGCTCCCTTAACCGTTCCAGCCCCTGCTCAAGATCAATCTGCACATCCGGGTCGGTGTAGGGACCCGAAGTATCATAGACCTTGACCGGTTTGTTGATTTCAAGGGATTCCCTGCCATCCAGTCCCTTGACCGGCGTTGGATCAAGCTTGATCCGGCGCATGGGCACCCGGATATCCGGGCGACTTCCGGTCACGTAGAATTTGGACGACCCGGGCAGGGGGTCCGTGGTAATGCCGGTCCGACCGGCAGTATCCAGTTTTTTTTGTACGGGGTTTTTCATAAAGTCTCCCAATTCATTGAGGCAGTTAACCGGCAACGGTACTCGTTGTACCACCGATGCCTGCCGGGAGACCAGAGACGATACCGAAACCGGCTATCGTTGCTTGTTTCCTACGAAGGTGCTAGCCTCTTCAGGTTCTACGGGTTTCATCTCAGCCCTCGGGCACCCCGACAAGTTGCTCGTAGTGTACCAGAGCGGATTTGCCTTGTCTTTCTTTTGCCCTGCT
>WTGA01000177.1 GCA_011523765.1 Gammaproteobacteria bacterium | reverse complement strand
TTTTTACCGTGTTTCAAATCAAACACTTATGTCACCGTATGTTAAACTTGGGTTAGTGTTTTCTCCAGTTCGCCATATATTATGTTTCGGCCAACCTCACGACAGTGTTTGTAGTGCATAACCGCGACAACCGTAATTTTACGGTTGTTATCCTGCCAATCTGGTTCGGCACGAAATCGAATCTGGACAAGCGACCTGTAGACTTTACCAGGCCCTGAGTCAGGCCGGCTATGACGGGACCAGACACGATCACGGAGCCCTTTTATCGCCTGGTCAAATTCGTCCGGAAATGCGAACTGCCCGAACTTGCGTTCCAGTGCCGCGGTGAAACGAAGGCGCGCGGTTTCACTGGTGAATCCAGACTGACGATTCCACGTCCGAACAACATCCTTCTGAACGGACATGATCCGGCGCAGGTCCGCAAACACTTTCTCATCGGTACATCCCACATCGGTGAAATAGGGTCGGCGTCCCCTCCGAATATGAGATACCATCTCTGAGGTGACATTCGTCAAAGGGCAAAACGCGATGAAATCTCTCCCACCAGTGCGCCGAACGATATCGCCGGTCTGGCTGATTGCAATGAGACCGATAATATCTTCAGTGGTTTCTTCCGCATCAAATTTATAGCCATCTTCGGACAAACCGGCAAACAAGAAACCGCCGACATCTAAAGCAAAGTCGCCTTGGCGCCAATCCTCGAGAGGTTTATCCAAATCGTCATTCAATACTTCCTGATCGGTCAATGAACCTGTCCTCAAACACGTTTGATTTTCCGTTTTCGAGAAATTGGTGTGGGTTCGTCAGGAAGGGGTTCCATTGCTTCAGTCCCATCGGCATCGGCATGGAAGAACATTGGTTGGAATTCACCAGTCCAGGACGCAACGCCGTAACCATGTGGTCGCGAAACACCATGGGACAGATATCGTTTGGCGGCGTCGTAATCTTGGGTTCGAATCGCTTCAAAAGGGGTGGGTTCATACGCAGTACTTTGCTCATCCAAGACGGTCGCATTGAGTTCTGCAGACCCGCGGTCTGCAAAGCGCAGCACTTCCAACGTTTTCGCAATATGCTCATGGTTTGTGTTGCGAATCTTTGCACCCTTTACCCAATTATTCAGCGTGCGGCGGGTCACATTGAGCAGGATGGCCAAGCGAGTCCAGGTAAAGCCGGTTAAACGTCGAAGTTCGAACAGGTTTTCCGGAGCATCGGCTGTATTGACGGATGCCGCGCGTTTTTCAGCACGAAACAAGTCAGCGAAAGACTCGGAGAAGATGACTGATGATACCGTGGATGAGAGTGGTTCCGGCCATCTCGGATTCGAAGAGCATGACATTTTCTTCCATAATTGGTGTGGACCTGTAGTTGGAATTCTGGGTTTCATCGGGAATTCGAAACGCGTAGGCGGCTCTGTTGGAATCCCTGCATTGGTTGCGTCATTCATATATGCGTTAATCATATCTCTCCTCCGCATTGTCTTAAAAACTTGTCATTCACTGCCCAACGGAAGAAACCGTAAGCGCGCGCGGTCAGTTTCATCACGCGAGTCCCTATTTCGTCTGCTCCAAAAATTTCAGGCTGTTCAAATTCGATATAGAGATCGACATCCAAAAACCAGGATGGTGCCGAGGTCGGCGGCATCAGGTCTGGGTCATGCGTTTGATTTGCTGGCATAAACCCCCATCGTGAAGTGATTGATCCAACATCTGTTTTGGCAACGGTCTCACTCAAAGTGTGGTCCAGATTGTTTCGGTGGTTTCCCATATAGAGGCCAAGAATTTCCGGTCTCACGAAACGAGACAATTGTTCCAGCTGGGGACCACGGATCTGGTCCACATACCGTACTCCAATTCGTGTCATTACACCGGGATTGATTGTTGCCGACAGAGCCTGCGCGACTCCCGCAATCCGCTGAATGAAATCAGCACGGCTCTGATACGCCCGGGTCTCCAAGGCGACAAAGTTTGTGGCAAGCGACAAGCGCCACTGTCTCTTTTTGTCAAAGAAGCGCCAATTCTGCGTTACACTCTCCCTGACATCACCATTCATCACTTCCCAAACAGGATTTTGTTCCTTTTGCATGAATGGATAATCTGCTCGTATGCATTCCTGGAAATCAGCGATAAATTCGGTCTTGGCAACCGAAAGTATTTCAGGAAACTTGATCTGAACCAGCACACATGCAAGCGGAGTTTTAGGTAGTGGAACAGTCGGTGGGATTGGTCCGAAGAACGGGTCTTCGGTTGAAAAGGTCATATTTGCACGTTATCCAGTATGAGGAGCTACACTCTGCCTATAATATGGGAAGTAATATGGGAAATAAAGACTTTCTGAGGCGTTTGTTACGAGTATCCATGTTGTCAATACGCCAAATAATAGAAAAGTATTTCTGGACTGCCGGGGCCGGGCAGCCTGTGTACCCCCGGTTCAGGCGACCGGAGCCCGCCATCAATCGGGTTTGACCCAGCGTTGGTCAACCCGACCCGGTTGCACAGGATGGCGGTGAGGACTTTAGACTTGCGCGACAGCTCGGTATTCGAAGCAGTCATCGGTCCGGTCGCCTCGTCGATCGCGCCGGCCTGGGACCGACGAGGCAAGCCGTGGTTTCAGCAACAGGGTACCACCACGGACTGGTATCGTTAACGGCCGGATAACGGTCTCTCAGTTTCCCGATATCGGTGTGCGCATTTGAAATAACATAAAACCCGTGCTACCGTTATTCCATGATTGTTTCGTTTAAGAACAAGGCTACCGAGGATGTTTTCAATGGCAAGGCATCCAGAGAAGCGCGCAAGGTCTGTCCACAACCTATATGGCGGGTCGCGGCCCGGAAGCTTGATCAGTTGGATTCGGTCGAGACTCTGGAGGAGTTGAAAGTTCCACCAGGCAACCAACTGGAATGGCTGTCAGGCAACAGGAAGAGGCAGTACAGTATCCGTATCAACAAACAATTTCGTATCTGTTTCAAATGGGGGGAGTCTGGTCCATTTGAGGTGGAAATAGTTGACTATCACTAGAGGTATATCATGATTCGCATCCCTACACACCGGCAACCCACTCATCCAGGAGAAATGCTCATTGAGGAGTTTTTGACTCCCATGCAAATTACCCAGCGTGAACTGGCTGATGCCATTCATGTGCCATACCAGCGGGTCAATGAGCTGGTCAATCAAAAACGCGGGGTCACGCCGGATACCGCGTTGCGTCTGGGGAAGTTTTTCGGGGTATCGGCTGCTTTCTGGCTCAATGTTCAAACCCGCTACGACCTGCACGAGGCGCGGCAATCTGCAAGCACGGTGCTGAAGACCATTCGCGATTTTCATCATCTTCAAAAAGCAAATTGAAGAGGGAGTACGGACATGTCCTGATCACTGCTTTGGTATCTGCAGGAAGGGGGGACGGGGAAATACACCCTGGCCCGGGGATTGTCCTGTGCGGTCTCGAAAAGCGGGTGGTCGGTCAAGCTTGCGGACTGGAATGCCCGGCAGGGCACCACCGCGGTTGGCATCGCCAACGGCCGGATAACGGCTTGAGTCGGATTCGTCGAGATATTCAGGTGGCCCAGGTGCTGAAAACGGGGGCATGGCACGGGGGCGGACCCGGGCGACGATTCCCCGGAACGGCCCCAAGGGCGACTCTGTCGATGCCCAACGGGCTCTTGATGAATGACCGGATTTACAACGAAACGGGGTCCCCCACGGAAAGGATGCCTTCCGTATCCGGAATGAAGGTCATGCCAAAGTGGATTTCTCCGTCCCGTTGCCGATAGGATGATAGCGTATGGATGGGTTCCGGCCCGGCCAGCACCCCCGCATCGGGGTCCACGGTCGGAACCGAGCAACGTCCACAGGGAGTGCCATTCCTCAGCCGCAGGCCATTCACCCGGACAGACTCCCAGTCATCTTCATCGTGCGCTTCACATCCCGTGATGACAAGATTGGGCCGGAAGCGGTTCATCCCCACGGGGACGCTTAATTTCGAGTTCAGAAAATCCAGCGATGCCTGGGAAATGACCAGTACCGGAAAGGCATCGGCAAACTTGACATGGTCCCCTTTTCTGGATATTTCAGGGTCGCACTGCCGGAACTGGTCCACGGGAAAGGAGACCAGCCGGCAGTCCAGGCCGATTGCCTGGCTGAGCCATTCGTTGGTGTCCGGAGCCTGTACCATGGCACTGACCGGGTCCCCCCATACGGCCGTGGAGATTCGGCGGCTGTGGTCGGATACGGGTTCCACCGTGTGTGATTCCATACCGAAGGTATCCAGAACCAGTTTGCCGTTATCGATGGCGGTTTCCACCAGCGCCATCTGTGGACATTCGCGCTGGGTCAGGAAACGGCCGTCGGGATGAACCACCATCCATTGACGGTCGTGTTCAAATCCCGCAGCGGTCAGTTGTGCCGATTCCAGGGAAACGCCTTTCAGTGATTTCACGGGATAGACATAAATTGCCGAAATATTCATTGTTGTATCCATGATAGAATGTTGCGAAAAACGGGATTCCAAGTCCGATGATCAGCCAGCAAACAACAGCCGAGGTATTGTCTCAGCTTATCGCATTCGATACCACCAGCCGGAATTCGAATCTGGAACTGATTGATTATGTCCGAGAGGTGCTGAAGCCATTCGGGGTCGATATCGAACTGACCTTTGACCGGGACCGGAACAAGGCGAACCTGTTTGCGACACTGGGCGGGGGGTCCGCACCGGGTGTCGTGCTTTCCGGCCACACCGATGTCGTGCCGGTCACTGGACAGGATTGGTCGCTGGACCCGTTCCAGTCCGAAATACGGGGAGAACGGATGTTTGGCAGGGGAACCTGCGACATGAAGGGGTATATTGCCGCTTGCCTCACCAAAGTCGAGGATATCCTGGAGGCTGACCTGGCGACCCCCGTCCACTTTGCATTTTCCTATGATGAAGAAGTCGGTTGCGTGGGCGTAACGGACCTTCTGGAAGAACTGAAGAAGAAACCCGTGCAACCCCGCGCCTGCATCATTGGTGAACCGACGAGCATGAAAGTGATTCGTGCACACAAGGGAATGCTGTTCAAACGATGCTGCATCCATGGCAAATCCGCTCACTCCTCCCTGGTGGACCAAGGTGTGAATGCGATCACCGTTGCGGCCAGGATCATTGCCAATATCGACAGCATTCAAAAACGAATACAGGAAGAAGGCCCTTTTGATGCGGGATTCAACCCGCCCTATACCACCCTGCATTCCGGGGTGATCAGAGGGGGAACGGTCAACAATATTATCCCCAGCTACTGTGAATTCGAGTTTGAGATCCGCAATCTGCCGGAACAGTCGCCATGGCCGCTGTTCCGGGAAGTGGAGGATTTTGCGAATGCCCTGCTGCCGGACATGCACCGGATATCCGGGGAAACGGGCATTGATTGGCATGCCATCGCAGACTATCCGGGAATGGATACCCCGGTCGATGACAAGCTGATTGCCGAGATTTCCGGCCTGCTTGGCACCTCTTCAGTCCCCGGAAAAGTCAGTTATGGCACAGAGGGCGGCCATTTCCAGTCGGCCGGCATTCCCACCATCATCTGTGGCCCGGGGAATATCGAACAGGCCCACAAACCGGATGAATTCATTGACCTGGACCAGCTCAACCAATGTGACCGGTTCCTTTCCACGCTCATTGAATCGTTGCACAAGTTGCCTGAATGACCATCTACCTCGGTCTCGGGTCGAATGAAGGAGACCGGAAAGCCAACCTGGGAAACGCTGTCCGCCGATTGGAATCCGAAGGGTTCAGGATTGCCAGCATTTCCCCTGTCGTCGAAACCCCCGCGCTGTTGCCGGAGGGTGCGGCCCCGGAATGGAACAAACCCTACCTGAATTGTGTCATCTCGGGGGAGGCCGGCTGGACGCCTGCTGAAGCACTGGACCGGGCAAAATCCATTGAAGCTGGCATGGGTCGCCGGGCCGGGAAACGATGGTCGCCGCGGGTCATGGATATCGATGTGCTGCTCTGGCATGACCAGACCGTCCATACCGGAGACCTGGTGATCCCGCACCATGGGATACTGGAGCGCCCGTTTGTCCTGACGCCGTTGCTGCATCTGCAGCCGGACCTGGTCATTCCCGGGCAGCAGAAAACCATCTTTCAGCTCACTGAGGACATTGCCCCGGTCCCCTTGTGGATGGGCGTGCTGAACATCACTCCGGATTCGTTTTCGGATGGTGGCAGGTGGGCGGACCCGGGGGCACTGGAGCCGTACCTGGAATCCCTGGCCGGTGAACACGTGCAAATTCTGGATATCGGGGCCGAGTCGACCCGGCCCCGGGCCCCGCAAATCGGCCCGGAGGAAGAATGGTGTCGTCTTCAGCCGGTCCTGCAGCGCGTGCAGGATCAACTGGGAAATCACCGGGTCCGACCCCGGATTTCCATTGACAGCCGCCACGCCGAAACGCTTGAAAAATCATTCCGGTATGGAGTGGACATGGTGAATGATGTCAGCGGATTGAGCAGCCCGGAGATCATCAGCCTGGTCAGGGAAGCAAAATGCGATGTGGTGGCGATGCACAGTGTCTCGGTCCCTGCAGACCCCGAAAAACTGCTTCCGGTTGATCGGGGGGCGGTCCTGCAAATCACCGGCTGGCTGGACAAAAAAATAGAGCAGTGGCTGGCTTCGGGACTGGACCTGAACCGGATTATTGTTGATCCGGGTATCGGCTTCGGCAAAACCGCGTTGCAGTCCATGGAATTGCTCCAGCACTGCCGGGTGCTGAGAAGCTGCGGATTGCGGCTGCTGGTCGGGCATTCCAGGAAGTCGTTCATGAATGCCTTTTCCGCTTCATCGTTTTCCGGCCGTGACCTGGAAACCCTGGGCATTTCACTTGCCCTGTGCCAACAGGGGGTGGACATCCTCCGCGTCCACGATCCCGTGATGCATATCCGGGCCTACCGCGCCTGGTCGCATATCGCATCATAGTGCGCCTTTACGTCCCGTCGAACCGGGGTCCGTCAGCACGTTGAGTCGAAGTAATTCGTCAGGAGCGTCTGCCACTCATCGATGAACCCGTCGTAGGCCGTCGCGCTGAATCCGGAGATGAACGCTTCCCCGGCCCTGGACAGGGCCTGGTACTTGTAGGTCACCTCGACCCGGGTGCGTTCGCTGTCCAGGGCCGTACATCGGACCTTCACCGTGCCCACCTTCTGGTTCGGCTCAATCCGGTAGAATTCCACCCGGTACGCCGCGGGATCATAGCGTTTTACCACCCAGATGGTTTCGCCGGACCCATGGTCCTGGGTCCGGGTCAGGAACACGTAGTCCTCGCACAGCACCGTGGTTTCCATCAGGTTCTCGTAATTCCAGCCCGGTACCCACCGGGTTTCGCCTTCCGGGCTGAACAGCGCAAAGAGTTCCGCTGCGGGCCGGTCCATGTCAAAGGCCCTCGTGTGTTCAATTGATTTCATGCCTGGCTCCTGTGAAAGCACTGCGTTGGGCGGGGTGCAAGCCATGCTCCCGAACCTTTTTCCTGCCGATTGTGATGGCCGGCTGCAACCAGGACAAAGGGCACCCGGCTTTCCATTGCCCGGTCTTCTCCGGTCCTGCCCGGGAGAAGACGGCTGGTTCCCGAAGCGATGGGGGGTCTTCCCCGAACTGTCCGGCCAACCCCCCGGGCCGCACTTCCCCATTCGGATGCCCGTTTGGACAGGAATCCGGGATCATGACAGGAAAAGTGCCGGATTTCGAGAATTTTTTCTGTACCGCTATTGATCCTGTACTTGGTACAGGGTTTAAAATACCTGAAAACACACCCGAAACCATGGCCCCCGAAGTCTCCATAGCAAGCTCTCAAGCGGTTGACTGGCATTGCACGCATACCTGGCGTCGAAGTGCACGCAACACCCTGTGGTGCCTGGCGGGATGTTCCATCGGGGACTTTGGCACCATTGCATATTTCCAGTTTTCCGGCATTCCATGGCCGACACTGGCGATCATGATCCTGGCGATCATCAATGGCCTGTTGACCAGTATCGCCCTGGAAACCGTGATTCTGTTCCGCGGTGGCATGGATTTGCGCGGCGCATTCCACACTGCGGTGGGCATGAGCATGGTTTCCATGCTGGCCATGGAAATTGCCATGAATACGGTTGACTGGACCCTGACCGGAGGGGCCGTGTTGAACGTGTGGGTCGTGCCCCTGATGCTGGCAGCGGGGTTTGTCACCCCCTGGCCATACAATTACTGGCGGCTCAAGAAATGGGGGAAGGCATGCCACTGATCCGTCTTGCCAGGGTGCTGCCGTGGCTGGGACTCCTCTTGTGGACGGCCTTGCCGGTACAGGCACAGGGGGAGCGGTTCAATGACGAACCGGTGATTGCCCGGGGCAAAACCCTTTTCCAGGAGCACTGCGCGGTCTGTCATGGAGCCAATGCCCAGGGTATCGACCAGAACTGGCACCGGCCGGATGAAAACGGCAGGTATCCGCCCCCGCCGTTGAACGGCACGGCGCATACCTGGCATCACTCCATGGAGGTGCTCGCACAGGTGATCCGGAAGGGGACCCTGGAATGGGGAGGCTCCATGCCGGCCTGGGAGGAAACCCTTGATGATGACGATGTTTTTTCACTCATCATGTACCTGAGTTCGCTGTGGCCGGACGAGATCTACCAGGCCTGGCTGAAACGCAACTGAGGCGGGTGGCAACATGGTGACAAGAGGGCAGCTTTCCCGGCAAACCGGATGCCATATTGAAACCATCCGCTATTATGAAAAGATCGGGTTGCTTGAGATGCCTGCCCGCAACCCCAAGGGATACCGCATCTATGATTCACGGCACATTACGGCCTTGCGGTTTATCCAAAGAGCCAAGACCCTCGGTTTTTCCAATGACCGGATTCAGGATTTTCTCCGGTTCTCGGGAAGTCGAAGCCAGCATACCCGGTCTGAAGTCAAGGCCCTTACTGAAACCCATCTCCGGGAAATCACCGGAAAGATCGAGGATCTTGAGAAACTGCGCCGATACCTGAAACGGATTGCGGAATCCTGTGATGGGTCCGAAAAAAGTGCTGAAGACTGTCCAATCCTGCTGTCCCTTTTCGTGGACTGATCTTTCCCGTTCGCCGTAGCATCCCGTGACGGCACAAGCCGGCTTGCCGGCAATGGTCAACCGTGACCGGCCAGGATTCGACCTGGGTGTCCGGGCGGCACCGGTCTCAGACCAGTACGGTCCGGTGCAGGACCTGGTCCTTGCCGAATACGTCCAGATATCTCTGTATGGCGGTTTCCGGGCCCGATGCCTTTTCCAGATTGTCTGAAAGCTTGACCGTGGGAAAGCCGTTTGCCCGGGTCACCTTGCAGACCAGGGAAAATGCATTCAACTGGTCATTGTGATCCGGCGCACAACCCCTGAAGTCATTGGTGAGATGGGTGCCCCATCCGAATCCGACCCGCGCCTTGTCCAGGAAGTGCCGGTGAATCATTTCGATGCTGTCGATATCGAGGCCGTCGGAAAAAATAATGAGCTTGCTGGCAGGATCCTGCCCCCGGGAGCGCCACCAGTCCATCAGTTCTTCGCCAGCGGCAACCGGGTCCTTGGAATCAATGCGGAATCCGCTCCACCCGGCAACCCATTCGGGCGCATTCCTTAAAAACCCGGTGGTTCCAAACGTATCGGGGAGCACGACGAGCAGATTGCCGTCATAGGTTCTTTGCCAGCTCTCCAATACCCGGTAGGGAGCGTATTTCAGCTCTTCGTCATTGGCCGCCAGGGTCGCGAGCACCATGGGCAATTCATGGGCATTCGTTCCAATGGCATCTAGGTCATGTTCCATGGCAAGGAGCGTGTTGCTGGTCCCCGTAAAATTTTCTCCCAGGCCGTCGCGCAATGCCTGGACACACCAATTCTGCCAGAGAAAGCTGTGCCGTCTTCGGCTGCCGAAATCCGCCAGCCGGATATCCGGAAGCTGTTTTAGTCGTACGATCTTTTCCCAGAGCTTGGCCTTGGCTCTTGAGTAGATGATGTCCAGCTCAAACCGGCCGTATCTTTTCAGCGCTGAACGCGACCTCAATTCGCTGATGATGGATAACACCGGGATTTCCCAGAGTGTGATGTCCGACCAGCTTCCATGAAAATCTATCCGGATCTGGTCACCCACCTCCGCCAGTTCATACCCGGGCAGGCGGTAGTGCGACAGCCAATCAATGAATTCACTGGAAAACAGGCGGTCCTGGCCATAGAAAGTATTGCCCGCCAACCATATTCTTTCCTTTTTCGTCAGGGAGAGGGTTCTTGCATGATCCAGTTGTTCGCGGAATTCTCCCAGGTCAATCTGCCTGGACAGGGGGATATCACGATTGCGGTTGATGAGCGAAAAGGTAACGGGTATATCGGCAAACTCCTTCCAAATGGTTTGCAGCATCAGCAGCTTGTAAATATCCGTATCCAGCAGACTCCGTATAATGGGGTCCAGCTTGAAAGCATGATCGTAGACACGTTTGGCAAGGTCCGTGTTGGTCATGGCTGTTTACTGTCGATGGGTTATCGGGGAAACCGGTCCGGACCGCCGTTGCGGGAGTGGAATTTGCCTGTCATTTTTTTCGTGACCTGAAAGGGATGCATGTTTAAGGAACGTCCATAATTTCATGGTGATTACTCTGGCTCTTTGCAGTCCGGGGATAAATGATTCTCTTAACTCGTTCTTGGTGAATATGCCGTCGATTTTCAGTTCGATGGGAACAGGGCATACGTTCTACCGTTTTTTGCCTGACAAACAGACCTACTTTTCTCTTTCCTATACTTTTTTCAGTGTCAATTCAGCTATGATCTTTCTATATCCAATACGTACCTCGTCTCAAGGATTTCCTCAACTGACGACCGATAAAGCTTCGTAAGCATTGACGACTTATTAACCATCAACTGAAGATAACCCATCAATGTTCGAAACAAGGGACCATACACCGTAGCCAAAAAAACCGTAGGAGACTACAACCAGAATAATTACAAAAAATATGATAATACGTTCGGGTTTGTATTTGCGTGCGTAGGGCGGTGGTTCTTCTGGATTTCCAAAATCAGTATTAAAATCTTCCCATAGAGTTTTAGTCACCAGAGATTGGTAAATATAAGACAAAAAGGCACTGAATATAGCAAACATGAGGCCCAAGAAAAATGGACATGCTGATTCTGCTAATGTGTCTACCATTCCCGGAATATCTTTGAATGATCCTATCGACGCCAACAGGGCAATTAGGGCACCAGCATTGGTAACTATCATTATCTTGAGTGCGAAAATCCCTATATCGACAGCTGCACGGTCGCTGTGCAAAATTTCCTCGTAACGCTTTTGCCAGTGTAGAAGTGTTCCTTGATAGGCTTCTGGCAAATGATTGGTTTTCTTGTCGTTGATCAAGGTGTGTTCTTCCTGTAGTCCGTACACATCTGAAGGGCACTATTTCTGCATTAGTAGAATTATATCCTTGAGATGGCCAATGGTGTTAAGAGGAGAACAGAATTCGGGACGGGCCATGTAAGGGAAAGCTATGTACGCTATCTGCTGGCCCATGGCGAAAGCCTACTGTCCGTTGTCACTAGGCCGACCCCGGTTCAGAAACGAGCCTTCCAGCTTCTCGGAGTGAAACTGGACCAGAACGTTCCCATAAGACTGTTAGCTTGATCGGCCACCGTCGAACCAAACCCCTTCAATATCAGCAGGATGGTCCCCGGAATCCTGCTTCACATCCCAATGAAGTTCCGACTAAAGGGACGGGTTCCCCTAAGAGCTTGTCCGAGAACTCGTTTTTTCAAAATCCTATTTTTTCAACTAATTGATATATAAGAATAATATTTCTTGAAAATCAGGATATATCCTATTCTCGGACAATCTCCTAGTGATAGCCAAAAAAGCAACCTTGGCGGGGTGAAAACCTTGCGAAATCGTTGCTGTGTCCCATCGGTTGTCTGGTAAGCTCATTGCCGGGCTTTGCCGGAAGCGGGACGGCCTGGAGGGGTCTATAGTATGATGGTGCTGCAACCGTGCTGGTTGCCGCAACGTGCAGGTCGGTGAGGGGCATCCAGCCGGACTGTACATGCCGGGGCCGCATGCAAAGTATTCGCAGAGCCGGGGATGAACGGAAAATAGAATGAAAATACTGATGACAGGGGGGACGGGACTGATCGGGAGCCGGTTGATCGGCATGTGCCGGAACCCCGATCATGAGATCACGGTGCTGTCCAGGAACCCGGACAGGGTGGTCACCCGGTTCGGGGGCCGGGTCCAGGCAATGGGGTCCCTGGAGGAATGGGCTCCGGAGAGGGTATTTGACGCAGTGATCAATCTCGCGGGTGCGCCGATTGCTACCCGCTGGACGGATCAGCGCAAGAAAGTGCTCTGGGACAGCCGGGTGACGCTCACGGAAAAACTGGTCCGGCGGATTTCATTGGCCCGGACGAAGCCGGCAGTGCTGGTCAGTGGTTCGGCAGTCGGGTATTACGGTGACACCGGGGAGGTGGCGGTCGATGAAAACACGGGGTCCGCAAAGGACTTCGGTGCACGCTTGTGTTCCGCCTGGGAACAGGCGGCCAGGCAGGCGGAAGAATGGGATGTCAGGGTCTGTACCGTGAGGACGGGCCTGGTCTTGAGCGGCCAGGGCGGCATGCTCAAACAGATGCTGTGGCCGTTCAGGCTGGGAATGGGGGCCAGGCTTGGAGACGGCGGGCAATGGATGAGCTGGATACACATTGACGACCACATTGATGCGGTGCTTCAGCTGATGCGGGGCAGCGAATTTTCCGGTGCCTATAATCTGACCGCGCCCAACCCGGTCAGCAATGCGGAGTTTACCCGGGTACTCGGGGCCGCCGTGCACAGGCCGGCCTTTCTGGTGGCACCGCAAGCCGTCATCCGGTTTTTGCTGGGCGAATCCGCCGGCCTGCTGCTGGGCGGCCAGAAGGTGCGGCCGGCCCGGCTGGCTGAATCGGGTTTCCGCTTCAAATTTGACTGCCTCGATGATGCGCTTGCCGACCTGGTGCGGTGATGGGTTCCCATCAGGATTGAAACCCCGGTCCAGGGCCAAAGAAGTGCCTGGCGCAACCGGCCTGTCCACAGGGAGGGGTGCCGGTGGCCCGTAAAGACCACATTGATGGACTGGGAGCATTTCTGCTCCTGTTCTGTTCCACCCTGATGGCAATCAACCATGTCCTGATCAAAATTGTCAATGGCGGCCTGCATCCGGTATTCCAGGCCGGCCTGCGTTCCGCCTGTGCCGTCCTGCCGATTCTGGCCTTCGCGTGGTTCATGAAAAGACGCCTGTCCGTGTCGGACGGCAGTTTGTGGCCTGGAATCCTTGCCGGCATCTTCTTTGCGGGTGAATTCATGCTGCTGTTTCAGGCACTGGACTACACGACGGTTTCCAGGGCCTCCATATTTTTCTACAGCATGCCGTTTTGGACGGCCATTGCCGGTCATTTCCTGATCCGGGGCGAGCGCCTGACGCCGGTCCGGGTCACCGGCCTGCTCCTGGCGTTTTCCGGAGTCGTCGTTGCCTTCCGGGGGGATGGCGCGGTACCCGCCGGCAATACGCTTAGCGGAGATCTTTTTTGCATCCTGGCCGCCCTGTTATGGTCCGGCATTGTCATTCTTGCCCGCACTACCCGCTTTTCAAAATCGTCTCCGGAAATGCAACTGCTGTACCAGCTGGTGGTTTCGGCCGTCCTGCTTCTGGGAATTGCTCCCCTGTTCGGGGAACCGGTCCGCGACTTCGATGCGTTGATCGGCGTGTTGTTTGCGATACAGGTCCTGGTCGTTGTCTGCATCGGGTTTTTGACCTGGTTCTGGGTATTGTCCATTTACCCGGCCTCCGACATGGCATCCTTCAGCTTCCTTTCCCCCGTGCTGGGTGTCCTGTTCGGCTGGCTGATTCTGGATGAAACCCTGAGTCCTGCAATCCTCGCCGCCCTGGTGCTGGTATGTTCCGGGGTGTTTCTGGTGAACCGGCGGGTCCGGACCGGCCTGCAACGCTGACGCATCCCCCCCCACCGGTGGTGCCGGCCTGCCAGGGTCCTGGAACAACGGTGCGCAATGGCTGCCGAACAAAACCCGGTCTTGGCGAACGACGCTCCCATCCGGCCATCCATACGGGGCCCGCGTCACGATGCTTCGATCGACCCCGCTTCCCCCGGGAATGGCCCCCCTTCGTGTGGTCCGGGTCGCCGCTTTCAGTGAACGGCCCCGCCGGCATTGCCGGGCCTGCAGCCAGACCGGGTGCCGGGATGCCCCGTCCGCCCTGGCCCGGTCCCGGCGGACCCGGTATGATCCGGGCGGCGCGGACCACCCCGTGACGGCGGGACACCCGCCCGGTGCGCGAGCTCTTTTTGCCTCCCGGGAGTGCTATCGGGTGATGACGCCGCAGGCGATGCGCGGGCCGGCAGCACCCGCCGGGTCGGACAGGTAGTCGTCCGGCCCCTCATGGATCACGATGGCCGCACCGTCCCCGTCGAAGAGCGCGGCATCCAGCCGCAAATGCGTGTTCAGTACCTCGATCTCCAGTGCGCCCGAGTCCGGCACGTGAATGTTGGGCATATCGCCCGCATGCATCCCCTCGGCACTGGCGATTCCGTGCTTCTTGCCTGTCGGGTTGAAGTGACCGCCGGCGGATTTGAAGGGTGGTTCGCACTGGCCGACCGCGTGAACGTGAAAGGCATGGGCGCCGGCCGGCAGGTGCTGGAGTCTGGCGTGCAGGAGGGTGCCGTGGGGCAATTCGGTCAGCGTGACCGTGCCGACAGATTCGCCGGCGGTGTTCATCATCGCGGCACTCGCGGGTTCTGCCGCGTGCGCCGTCCGGGACGTTGCGGCCAGTGCCGTGCTGGCCGCAAGAACGGCAACGCCAATCAGTTTCATCCTTTCCCGGCCACGCCTCTTGTGAAAGGAAAGGGCTTCGGTAAAGTGCCGTGCCAGGGACTGTCGGGGAGCAGGATGATCCGGGTGTTTCATGGTGGCCTCTGTATGGGATTCAGGATGCGGGTTGCTGGAACTGTCGCAGGGATTGTAATCCCGCCAAGGAACGGGTGGCAAATTCAACCCGTTGCGGTGATCCAAAATCTTCTTCGCGGCTTTTGACCCGGTCCGTTTGGCCGTCTCTGGCACCATGGAAATCCATCGCTCCTCCTGATGCCGCAACCCGCCTGGTTTCCCCGATGGATGGAGCGGTGGTGACGGTCCCCGAAACCCGGGCCTGCCGGAACGGTATCCGGCCACCCATGACGGGCTATCCGCGGCCGACATAGGGCATCCGGTTGGCCATGATGGTCATGAACAGTACATTGGTATTGCGGGGCAATCCGGCCATGTAGCGGATGGCCCGGCCGACATCCTCGACATTCATGGTGGGTTCCATTTCAATCCGGCCGTCTGCCTGGGGGACACCCTGGCCCATCGATTCTGTCATGTCGGTGGCGGCGTTTCCGATATCGATCTGCCCGCATGAGATATCGTGCCGACGACCATCCAGCGAGGTGGAACGGGTCAGGCCCGTCATCGCATGCTTGGTGGCCGTGTAGGGAGCGGAGTCCGGTCGGGGGACGTGGGCGGAAATGGAGCCATTGTTGATGATTCTGCCGCCCCTGGGGGACTGGTTCTTCATGATCCGGAAGGCCTCCCGGGTGCACAGGAAGGGGCCGGTCAGATTGACATCGACGACGGCCTGCCAGTCCTCGAGGCGCAGGTCCTCGAGGGGAACACCGGGAGCGGCAATGCCGGCATTGTTGAACAGCAAATCCAGCCGGCCATAGGCCTTCCTGACCTGATCAAACAGGTTCCTGACCGACTTCGGTCGGGCCACGTCAGTGGGGACCACAAGGGTGTCTGCAGATCGGCCGGCCGCCATCGAGACCGTTTTTTCCAGAGGTTCGCGACGGCGCCCGGCCAGTACCACCGCATACCCCATGTCGAGCAGGGCCAGGGTGGCAGACCGCCCCACACCGGTTCCCGCCCCGGTCACGACCGCAATTTTTTCGCTGGAGTCACCCATATCAGAAGCACACAGGAATTTCCCTTGTTGAACACGGATTCTACTCCAAACCAAAACATGGTATACACACAAAACCCTCCCATGAAGGGTTTCAGGAGGGCACAAACCGTATAACCAGTGACCGGATCGAGACAGGATGAAAAATACAGCCAGAGTTGTCGTGGTGGGGGGAGGATGTGTCGGCGCGAATATCCTGCACAGCCTGACGCAAAAGGGGGTCACCGATGCCGTGCTGCTGGAGCGCACCGAGTTGACGGCAGGGTCGACCTGGCATGCCGCCGGGCTGGTCCCGGTGTACAGTTTCAGTTACACCTTCGGGCGGATCATCGCCCGGTCCATCGAATTGTACGAAGCCGTGCAGGCATCCACCGGCCAGGATATCGGCTGGCACAAATGCGGCCAGTTGCGCCTCGCCAATACCGCGGACCGCATGGATGAATACCTGAACTACCTGAGCATTGCCGAAACCCAGGGCGTTCGTGCACAATTGCTGAGCCCGAAAGAGGTGTATGAGCTTTGGCCTCTTATGGCCCCGAATCCCCATTTGCTCGGCGGTGTATACAACCCGGACGATGGCCACATTGCCCCGGCGGATATCACCCAGGCCCTGGCCAGGGCAGCACGCAGCAACGGGGCTGAAATCTACCGGAATACCGAGGTGCTGGGGTACGAGTTCCTGCCAAGTGGGGACTGGAAACTGCGCACCAGTGCGGGGGAAATCCGCTGCGAGCATGTGGTGACCGCAACGGGCAACTATGTCCAGCAGACCGCCTCCCTGCTCGGGATCAATATTCCCGCCTTTCCCGTTGTTCACCAATACTGGGTGACCGAACCCGTGCCGGAAGTGGCACGGCGCCGGTCCGAAGGCCTGCCCGAAATGCCGGTCCTGCGGGATGAAACGATCAACGGGTATATCCGCGAGGAACGGTCGGGATTGATGTTCGGACCGTACGAGCCGCCGCGGTTCCTGGAGCATTTTGCCCGGGACGGGGTTCCCGACGGATTCGGCGCAGACCTGCTGCCCGAAGATTTCGATTCGGTGGAACCCAACTGGGAGGAAGCCATCCGGCGTGTCCCGCCATTGGGCCGGGTTGGGATCCAAAGCAATGTACGGGGGCCCATCTGCGTTTCCCCGGATAATCTGCCATTGGTCGGGCCGGTGCCCGGCAGGCGGAATCTCTGGCTTGCCGAAGGGTTTTCCGGAGGCATACTGATGGGCGGCGGGGTGGCCGACCAGCTTGCCGGCTGGATCGTCGAGGGGGAACCGGAATGGAATCTGGCTGAAATCGATTGCCGCCGGTATGGGAATTTCGCGAACAAGGAGTGGACCGGAAACCGGAACCGGGAGGTTTTTGGGCATAATTTCGGCATTCATTACCCCGACCACCAGTGGCAGTCGGCCAGGCCGTCAAAAACCACCCCCTGTTATGACCGCCTGTGTGCAAAAGGGGCGGTTTGGGGATCCGTTTACGGCTGGGAAACCCCGATGTGGTTTGCCCCCGAAGGCGTGGAACCCCGGGACGTGTACAGCTACCGTGATTTCAGGTACATGCCCTATGTGGAACAGGAAGTGCAGGCCATCCGGCAGGCCGCCGGACTGATGGACATGACTTCGATGGCAAAATTCGAAGTGTCGGGCCGCGGCGCCCGGGACTGGTTGAATGGGCTGCTGGCGAACCGCTGTCCGGTCAGGGCGGGACAGATCACCCTGTCGCATTTGCTGACCCGGTCCGGAGGGGTTCGCTGTGAATTCACCGTTACCCGGCTGGACGAATTTCTGTACAGCCTGATCGCCACCCCTGGCGGGGAAGCCCATGATTTTGATGTATTGTGCCGGCTGCTGCCCGACGATGGCACGGTCAGGCTGCGGAATGTGACCAACGAATGGGGCTGCTTCACGGTGGCAGGACCCAATGCCCGGGATATTCTGCAGCCGGTCACCGAAGCGGACCTGTCCAATGCCTCCTTCCCATGGCTGACCGCCCGGACCACCACCATCGGCTGGGCATCCGATGTCCGCATGATGCGGGTGAACTATGAGGGGGAACTGGGCTGGGAGTGTTATCACCCGCTGTACCACCAGCATCATGTCTATGACGTCCTGATGGAGGCGGGAAAGGAGTACGGGCTCAGGCTGGTCGGCAACCGCACCATTGAATCGGCCCGACTGGATAAATCCTATCGGGCAATGTACCGGGACCTGAACGTCGAATATTCCATCGTGGAATCCGGTCTGGAGCGGTTTGTCTGCCTCGACCGGGAGGATGATTTTCCGGGAAGGCAGGCCGTGGAGGCCCAGCAGACTCATGGGATATCGAGGAAACTGGTGACCCTGAAAGTCGATTGCGTCCAGGCGAATGCCTATATGAATGAAGGGGTGTACTGCGGGGGGAAACTGGTCGGGAGAGTGAGTTCCGGGGGACAATCCCATTTTCTGGGTCATGGAATCTCCCTGGCGTACCTGGATATCCGCTACACGCAACCCGGGACAACGCTTGAAATCCCCATTCTTGGCGAACGAAGACCGGCCGTGGTCATCGAGGACTCTCCCTATGACCCGCAAAACATCCGGCCAAGGATGTAATGCCCCGGCGAAACCGTCCCCAAGCCGTCATCCCCGGCGTGGTCCGGGCGGGTCCTGGAAATCCGGTGCAAGACCGGGACTGCAGGGCCTGGACCAACGGACCGGGACGGGATCCCTGCGCAGGGGTCCGCTCCCGGCTTGGTCGAGGGACCGGCGCCTCAGGAAAAATTCTTCAGCCGTCGGGTGGTTTCCGGGTCCAGGAAACCCAGGGTGGTGGCTTCGGTCTCCAGGTCTAGGGCATGACGGAGGTTGTTCAGGGCCGTCTGGTTGAGCACCCTTTTCATGGCACGGCTGGACAGCCTGGGCAAACCGGCCAGATGCCGGGCAACTCGATTGGCCTCATCCAGCAGTCTCGCATCCTCGACCACCCGCCAGGCCACCTGCATGTCCAGCAGTTCCTTCGCGCTGTACCGTTCACCGAGCAACAGCATTTCCCGGGCCCGGTTCAGCCCGGCCAGCGCGGGCAACAATGACGTGACCCCGCCGGTGACAAAAAGATTGAGGGACACTTCCGGGAAAAACCCCTTTGCCGACCGGGCCCAGATCGGAAAATCGCAGTTGACCGCCCATTCAAATCCCCCTCCCACGGC
>WTGA01000136.1 GCA_011523765.1 Gammaproteobacteria bacterium | reverse complement strand
ATACACACAGCAATCTCCGTTGTCCAGAACTATTTGTCGTGGCTCGGTAGGGCTATCTGGCGCACCTTGTGCGAAATGATGCTCCCAAGAGACTAAACGCGCACCGTGAAATTGTTCTCGCTCACGAGCAGTTTGACCATTTTATTGCAATCTGCGAAAACGCCCCGCCGCCGGGCAGAAAAATCCTGGATGTTGCCCAAAAGTTAGACCAAGAAGGCTTCTAGTTGCCGCTGGAACAATATTTCATTGCCGCAGATAAAAATCTCCATGATTTGAAAGGGTTTGATTAAACCCGGTGACTTCAACCCGGCCAGATCTGAATCTTGCCGGCTTCAAAACGTGTTCCATTTCCACAACCGCCGGCCCCTGATGGATCCTCATCCACCTTGTTTCCCATGGATATTGTCCGACAGCCCGGCGGCCCTTTTCACAAAATCCAGCGGTCCGTCCCAACCGAAATTCCGGTAAACCGCCGCCAGGTGTGCGAACGGCGGCGATTGGGCGAACAGGTGAAACGTCAGCCGATGACCGGCATATCCGGAATTCAGCAAATCCCGGGCAAAGGACAACAGCTTGCGACGGTCTTCCGCCGCCCAGTACTCGTTGATGGAATAGTACTTGTTCAGCCAGTGACCGGTCTCTTCCCCCTGGAACGACTCGAAGTCCGGGGTGATGCAGATCTGCCCGCCGCACAGTTCCCGGGCAAGGTGCATCATGGCGGGCATGTTGGAGACGGCATGGACCCTTCCGGTCATCAGCAGGGACTGGTTCGGCATCAGGAATCCGCCCGGGCTGGGCTCTGCCGTGGCCACCGCCGCGGTCAGGTGGGCGTTGATCCCTTCCCGGTACACGGCCAGCTGGGCCAGCTTTTCCTGGACCGCCGGCTGCCTCTCCAGCCCGGTCTGCTTGACATTCCACAGGGCCGCGCCGATCATCATGTCGGTGTAGGTGATCAGCCGCTGGACAAAGGGCATGGCCGAATACCGGTGCAGGGTGGTCCGGATAAAGGCCGCCGCGCGGGTATGCTGGTAAAACAGGACATCCTCCCAGGGAATCAGCACATCATCCAGGATCATGAGGGTATCCACTTCGTCGAACCGGTTGGACAGGGGGTAGTCCTGTTCCGTTCCGTCCCGCTGGAAACCGGACCGGCAGATATGCTTCACGCCGGGCGCATTCATCCGGACGATGCATCCCACGGCATAATCGGAAATGGAGGCATCTCCCCAGTTGGCGATGGTCGGCTTCAAAAATCCCTGGTTGGAATAGGCCGCCGCCGTCTCGTACTTGGCGCCCCGAATGACAATGCCTTCATCGGTCTCCCGGACGACATGGGTCAGCATGTCCGGATCCTGGTCCTGGGGTTTCAGTGACCGGTCACCCTTCGGGTCCGTGTTCGCCGACACATGGAACGGATCGTCCTCCACCGCGAGCTGGATGTGACGGTTGATGTTTTCGGCAAACCGGGGATCAATTTCATTGAGAATGTCCGCCCCGTCGGCCAGTGACCACATCTCCCCCACGGTTTCATCCCCGACCCGGGTGACCACCCCGCCGATGTCTTTCATCACCGTGTCCACCGCCTTGCGCTTGGCATGCCAATGTGCCGGTTCCCGGGGGATCTGGTTGCCCACGGGAAACCGTTCTCCCCGTTCCGCAAAAGTCATCACCTCCCGGTGTTCCTCTTCATGCTGCATGTCATAGATCCGCGCACGGATGTCCACCAGGGGTTTGAACTGCGGGTGCGAGGTGACATCGTCCACCCGCCTGCCGTCCATATAGACCTCCCTGCCGTCCTGCAGGGATTCACGATATTCTTCACCGGTGCGTATCATTGGGCCATTTCTCCCGAGGATCAAGGAAGTCAAGTTTGCAGGGTTACCTGGTCCGGGTAAATTACTTTTTTTGGGGGGGTTGCTTCCAAAAATCAGATTCAGAAACGCCGCTGCTTTGAAAATCCTAATTCAGTGGCTGGGAAAAGAATAATTTTTTTCCTCCGTCCCGGCCCGTATACTGGCCTGCATACATCCGGAGCCGCCAAGATGGACCCGCAAACCTTTATCGAGGGCATGAGTCATGCCGCCAGCACGGTATCCGTCATTACCACAGACGGCCCTCATGGCCGCGCGGGCGTCACGGTCAGTGCCATGGCGTCCGTCTCCGCGGAACCGCCGACCCTGCTGGCCTGTGTCCACCACCTGAGCCCCGCCTGCGAAAAACTCAGGAAAAACGGGGTAATGGGGGTCAATGTCCTGGGCGAGGACCAGTCCGGGATATCCGATACCTTTGCGGGCCGCCGGAAGGTTCCGGGTGAAGACAAGTTCAGCTGTGCCCAATGGAATCCGGGGTCCACCGGTGCCCCGCTGCTGGACGATGCACTGATCAACTTCGACTGCCGGATCACCCGGCAATTCACGGTGGGGACCCACATCGTGTTTATCGCCTCCCCCGTCGCCATCCATTTCCGCGAATACGGCCGTGCCCTGGTCTATGCCAACCGGGCGTATGGCACGGCCAGGAACCTGGACCAGTTTGTCGGAGCCGGTCATCCTCCCGCCTCGGATACCCTTCGAATCGGCTGCTTTGCCACCATCGGGCCCTTTTTCATTCCCCAGCTGGTCAGCCGTTTCCTCGACCGGCATCCCGCCACCCGGTTCGAGTTCTTCGAAGGCACCGAAGCCGGCCTGCAGGAAGGCATCGACCATCACCGGTTCGACCTGGTGATGATGTACGATTCCCCTGCCATCCGCGATCCGGGCAAGGTGGAACTGGCCCGCACCGCCCCTCACGTGCTTCTCCCTGCACAGCATTTCCTGGCGGACAGGTCCAGCATCTCCCTGAAGGAACTGGCAAGCCAGCCCATGGTGCTGCTCGATATTTCGCCCAGCCGGGATTACTTCACTTCCCTGTTCCGGGAACAGGGCTACGAACCCCATATTGCCTACCGCTCCCCATCCTTTGAAACGGTGCGGGGCATGGTGGCGAACGGGCTGGGATTTTCCATCCTCATCTCCAAACCGGCCAATGCCATGAGTTATGACGGAAGGGCGCTGGTTTCCAGGCCGATAACGGAACCCGTGACCCATGGATGCGTGGTGCTGCGCAAGTTCCCGGGCCACTCGGCCAGCCCGGAACTGGTCCATCTGTTTGCCGGGCACTGCGAGTCCTTTTTCGCAGGGTGGGGAATCTGAGCCGGGCCGGCACTCCATGCATCCGGGCAGGCAGCCCGGTTCCTGCATCCGGTTCGCCCGAAACACGGGCCGCTTCAAGGACCCCATGACCAGCCACCCTTGCCGCCGGCCCCTCGCGACCCGGCGTTCTCTCCGGCGCAGGCGATCACCACACCGTTGGACTGGTATGCCGGATATCCGGTAAAGTCCGGTGGTGCCCGAACCCGGATGTAGACTATTATCCACACATTGACCGAACCCGAATGCCCCTCATGTCTGCCGAACTCTGCTACCTGTCTGCCGCTGACGCGCTGAAACGATTCAAGAACCGGAGTCTTTCCCCGGTTGAACTGATGCAGGCCGTCATTGACCGGTGCGGGCAGGTCAACGGTCCCGTCAATGCCCTGACCGAGACCTATTTCGACCAGGCCCTGGAGCTGGCCCGGAAATCCGAAGAGCGTTACATCCTGGGAAAAGCGAAACCACTGGACGGCATCCCGCTGGCCGTCAAGGACGAATTTCGGCTCAAAGGCACCCGCCGCACATCCTCTTCCCTGGTGTTCAGGGACCGTCTCGACCAGGAAACCGATGTCATCATTGACCGGCTGATTCGTGCCGGTGCGATTTGCCATGCCAAGACCACGACCCCGGAATTCTGCATTCTCGGGTCCTGCCATTCCCGGCTGTGGGGGGTCACCGGCAATCCCTGGAACCTGGATTTCACACCCGGCGGTTCGTCGGGCGGGTCCGGGGCGGTCCTGGCAGCCGGCATGACCACCCTGGCCACCGGCACGGACATTGGCGGTTCCATCCGGATACCGGCCGCACAATGCGGGGTTGTAGGGTACAAGCCGCCCTACGGCCGCAATCCCGAAATTCCCGTCTTCAACCTGGATTTCTACAGCCATTCCGGGCCGATGACCCGGTCCGTGGTGGATGCCGCATTGATGCAGAATGTCATGTCCGGTCCCCACAACCAGGACATCGCATCCCTGCGCAATCCCATCCGGATTGATACGGAAAAAACCCTCGGCGACCTGAAGGGCTGGAGAATCGCCTTTTCCATGGATCTTGGTTTCATGGAAATCGACACCGATGTGGTCCGGAACACCCGTGCGGCCATCGATGTCTTCCGCGGCCTGGGAGCCACCGTCGAAGAGGTGGACCTTGGTTGGACCGACGAGATCATTGATGCCGTGCATGCCTACTGGGCCCATACCTGGGTCAGCGCATTTTCCGGCCTGGTGAAGGAACACCGGGACCAGCTGTGCGACTACACCCTGTATTTTGTTGAAAATTCAGCCCGCTACACGGCGGAGGATCTCCACCATTCGCTGGAAGTGGCCGTTCGCATGTACAATTCCTTTGGCCCCCTGATGGACCGGTATGACCTGTTCCTGTGCCCGACACTCGGGACCAACCGGATTCCCGCCGACTTTTCCTGGCCCTCGACCGGGGTCGTCATCAATGGAAAAACCGTCGAGGTGGCCGAAGAGCACTGGTCACTGACCTATCCGTTCAATGTCCTGAGCCGGTGCCCGGCCCTGTCCCTGCCGAGCGGCCTGGCCGACAACGGGGTCCCCACCGCCATCCAGCTCGTCGGCCAGACCTTCGATGACATCCGGGTTTTTGAAGGGGCCAAAGCCTACCAGGCGGCGGCTCCGGAAGTGTTCCAGTGGCAACTCGACCAGACCATACTCCCCGGAGGGAAAAATCATGCTCACGGTATACAGTCCTGACCACAAACTGAGGAATGCCCGGACCGAATTGTACGGGGGGGAACTCGTACCGCCTTTCGAGTGCCCGGAAAGAATGGACTACATCCTGGAGCGGATTGGCCAGGTGGGTCTCGGGGAAGTCATCGGTCCCGAGGAATTCGGCCTCCGGCCCATTCACCGTATCCATGATCCCGCCTATATCGAATTCCTGCAGGACTGCTGGCAGGAATGGGAAAAGGAAGGATTCCAGGGAGAAGCCATTCCAACCGTATTCCCCTCCCGGGGCATGCAGCACCGCATCCCGGATTTCATTGAAGGCAAGATGGGCTACTACGCGATGGCCATGGAAACCTCGATCAGCGACGGCACCTGGGAGGCGGCACGGGCCAGCGCCGATGTGGCCCTCACGGCGCAATCCCGGATTGCACAGGGGGCCGAGTCCGCCTTTGCCTTGTGCCGTCCCCCGGGCCACCATTCCGCCAGCGACCTCTACGGCGGCTACTGCTTTATCAACAACGCGGCCGTCGCGGTCCAGGCCTTCCTGGACCAGGGCGCCGTCCGGGTGGCCCTCCTGGATGTCGATTTCCACCACGGCAACGGCTCCCAGGCGATCTTCTACGGGCGGCCGGATGTGATGTTCCTGTCCCTGCACGGCGATCCGAGGCATGCGTTCCCGCATTTCCTGGGGTACGCCGATGAAACGGGAGAAGGGGCGGGGGAAGGATTCAACCACAACTACCCCCTGGGGCCGGGAACGCCCTACGCGACCTGGGGAGAGGCCCTGAAAGACGCCTGCAGCCGGATTACCGCCTATGCCCCGGACGCCATCGTGGTTTCGCTCGGCGTGGACACCTATGAAAAGGATCCCATCTCCTTTTTCAGGTTGAAAAGCGGCGATTTCCGGGATTACGGCCGCACCCTGGCCGCATTAGGGCGCCCCACCCTCTTTATCATGGAAGGCGGATACGCCGTTGAGGAAATCGGCATCAACACGGTCAACGTGCTGACCGGGTACCAGGATGCCTGATACGCCCTGACCCCGGACGATTCGGACCATGAAACCAGGCGCTGGCCTGTATTACTTCGGCGTGCTCCTGACGTTGGGAACCGCCTGGGGCTTTCAGTTCTCGATGCTGAAAGTCACTTCCAATGCCGGCTATTCGGAAATCGGGGTCCTGTTCATTTCCCTGGTCGGACTGACCCTGCTCTATGGCAGCTGCCTCCTTTACCGGAAACAGCTGTTCCGGCCCAAGGCCGGACACCTGGTCTACTTTACCATCGGCAGCCTGCTCGGCTATGTGTTTCCCGTCCTGGCCGTACTGTACGCCGCCCACCATCTCTCTGCGGGATTCATTACGCTGATCGCATCCCTGACACCGGTCATCACCGTGTGCGTGGTGCTGCTGCTGAAAACCGAAATCGTCACCCCGCTTCGCATCTGGGCCATTGCCTTCGGCATGGCGGCCTCGCTGTTCGTGATTCTTCCGGAAGCCTCCTTTGACCCCGACAGCCGGTTCTTGTGGGTCATGGTCATGTTTGCCGCCCCGCTTTGCTACGGCATCGATTCAATCTACATCCACCGGTACTGGCCGGCTGACCTGTCGACATTGCAGGTCATTGCGGGAGAGGCCCTGGTGGCCTGTATCCTGGTCATGCCGCTGTTTCTCCTGTTTTCCGACCCCATCGCGTACGACCCCGGTTGGCCCAGGGGCCAGTGGGCGATTCTTCTGCTGATTCTGTGCGGAGCCCTGGAAGTGATGCTGTTTTTCTACCTGGTCAACAAGACCGGTGCGGTACTGGTCTCCTTTGCCAGCATCATTACCCTGTTTTCGGGGATTGCCTGGGGAATCCTCCTGTTTGCCGAAACCCACCCGGCGACGACCTGGGCCGCAGTCGGACTGCTGGCCATTGCCCTTTGCCTGGTGGCCAGGGATTCGGTCAACCACGATCCGGAAATCAACCGGGTCCGAAGGGAACCGGACCGCCCGGCCGACCAATCCCCGACGACCCTGAATGGCTGACCGGGAGAGCATATCGGGGTCCGGCACCGGACCGGCGGCGGGGTGGGGTGAAATCCTGACCCGCGAACATGCCCTGAAACTGGTCATCCTGGCCCTGGCAATCTGGCTGCATGCGGCCAACTCCATGCTGACCGCGACCACCATGCCGAGTGCCGCGAAGGAAATTGGCGGGATCCACCTGATCAGCTGGACTTTTTCCCTGTACCTGACGGGGTCCATCCTTGCAGGGGCCGCCTCCAGCCTGCTGGTTTCCCGCCATGGCCTGCGCAACACCATGATCGGGGCTGCCCTGGCCTATACCCTGGGATGTGTCATTTGTGCCCTGGCCCCGAGCATGCCGGTGGTTCTCGCCGGAAGGATCCTGCAGGGGCTGGGCGGAGGCTGCCTGATGGCCACGGTCTATATCGCCCAAAACCGGTTTTTCCCGAACCGTTTTGTTCCCAGGATCATTGCCGTCCTGTCCGCGGTGTGGATGATGGCCGCTCTGTGCAGTCCTGCGATCGGAGGAGCCTTTTCCACCTGGGGGATCTGGCGTCATGCCTACTGGGTGTTTGCCGGGCAGGCAGTGGTTCTCGCCGTCGCGGTCAAGTGGCTGCTGAATCCTTCCACCGCCCGCACCCGGCTGGAAATCCAACCTGAACCGCTGCCCATCGTGAGACTGGGTTTTCTCGCGGCCGCGATATTGATGGTTTCCCTTTCCGGAACCCACTACGACTCCGTTCATTCGCCGGCCATCCTGGTGCTTGGCATGGGGTTCCTCGTTTTGTTTATCGCCCGTGACCGGCGTGCACGACGCGGCCGGGTCCTGCCGCTGCAGGTTGCGGATTTCAGCCATGCCCTGGCCAATGGCATCACGATGGTATTCCTGCTTTGCCTGAGCATCATGTCAGTGGTGGTGTACGGCCCCCTGATCCTGATTGAAATTCACGGCCTGACCCCGTTTACGGCCGGCATCATCGTGATGCTCGAATCCCTGGCATGGGGAGGGGCCGCGCTCCTGTTTTCGGGCGTTTCTCCGGAACGGGAACCTCTTCTGATCCGCTGCGGCGGCGCCCTGGTGCTGGCCGGGCTGGTACTGACCGCCTGGATCATCCCCCAGGGGCCGCTCTGGGCAATCGTGATGGTTGTCCAGATTTCCGGAGGGGGGTTCGGCATGATGTGGGGGTTTATCATCAAGCGCATCGTCGGTGCAGCCCCGGAAGAGGAAAAAGACCGGACGTCCACACTCATGCCGATGACCCTGCAGACCGGCTTTGCGATGGGAGCGGCGCTTTGCGGACTGATCGCCAACAGCCTCGGAATGTCCGCAGAGGTGTCCATGGAAACCCTGCGCCATATCGCATTCTGGCTGTTTGCCGGGTTTGTTCCCTGTGCCATTTTCGGGAACATTGCAGGCTGGAGGTTTCTCAGGTAACCGGTCGTTACGGATACCGCTGCTTTGCGGGAATGACGCCCCGGACGCCCCCTTTGGGATTCTCCACGTCTCCGCGGTACCGCGGAATCAGGTGAATATGCATGTGAAAAATGGATTGCCCGGCCCGGGACCCGATATTGATTCCGATATTGTACCCCTGCGGATGGTACCGGTTTTCAATCACCTCCCTGCCCTGGTCCACGAGAGACCACAACTCCTGCCTCTCCTCGTCCGTCACCTCGAAATAGCTCGGAACATGACGGTAGGGGATCGCCAGTGCATGACCCTCGTTCACCGGATGACTGTCCCAGCGGACGAAACCCAGCTTGCCCCGGATAAACACGCTGTCCAGGTCATTGCGGCAGAACAGGCAATCGTTGTGCGCGGGGGAATTCATGGTCTGCAGGGGTTTGTACGTGAGTGAGATTCGGCGATTTTGGCACAGGGACTGCTTGTGGGCCATCACACTATATGCAGGACGATGAGAGTTGGCAACCACCTATCACCGAGCTTGTCCTCGTTTTCTGCGGATAATACTGCGAAGCTATGAAAATGACCGAGGAAAGAACCGTTGAGGTCGTTTTATGCGTGCAGAACCCACAGCATACCCTGAATTTCCCGTCCTACAAAAAAAGAGAATCTTAAGTACCCTGACTTGACGCAATCTCTTTGAATCGAATCCCTTTTCGAGATGGTGCGGAGATTGTCAGCATTTTCTCTGGTCTGTCGTGTACTCTGTTCATATCGGGAGGGGTTCGTGTTGGTCTCTTTTGTGCACCGACTTTTTTGATGCTGATGAAACGCTGATGGTACTCATCTTTATTCAGAAAATCTGGCCTTTCCCAGAATCCCCGGCCAACGGCTCGACAGTATGCGATTACACATTCTGCTCCCCTCAACTGCTGTTCGATTTCCTTTTTTTGACCCGACCCGCTCTTTATTTCAATGTAAATGATCCAGTTTATGCCAGATGTTCTGACGACAATAATAAAATCGGCTCGTTTGCACTCTCCCTTATTGCCATTGAAAAATTTCCTCGTATCCGGAAATTTATCAGCTTTGAATACGAAAGCATCGTCTGGGATATCGCATATTTTCACCTGATATGGTTTGTTGCTACCAGTTTCCTTGAGAACAATTTCCTGTTTTCCATATGGTTTCACAGTCAGCGTTAATACCGCATCATCCCTGACCAATTCGCGCAATACATCCATATCAGACACTAGTCTTCTCCCCACAGTATGGCATCCTGGATATCATTCATCTCATTGATAGTTCGATCGAAACTGAGTGCCTCAATTCCGAGTTCTGAGTCTACCTCTGCCTCTATCAGAGTCTGGCATTGACTGCGTCTGTTGTTACCTTTGAGTTTGATTAAGTCTTTCTTCGCAATGTAAACCCTTATCTTTTCCGCGCGTATGAATTCTTCGGGTTTATAGCCTTCCTGTTCGGCGACCCGCTTCAGATGTGGCTTATCCTGATTCAACATAATTAAGGTGTTCAACTCTTTGACAATATAATCGCTGTGGGTGGTAATAAAAATTTTGATGCCAAGATTTATCAGACGTGCAAAAAGTCGGGCGACCCGGCGTTGGTTTTCCGGGTGCAGATTCAATTCTGGCTCATCCACCATCAACAAGTCGCCTTCTTTTGCCTGATGGCGCAGGTAAAAGCCGATATCCAGCAAGGACCGAACCGCGCTGGAGCTCTCGTCCATCGTCAATTTGATTGATTTCTTCATGGGTTTGAAGTAAATCGTGTCGTCACTTGCCGCGAGATATTCGCCGCCAATAATATTGGAAAAATCATCCAGAATCTGACGATGGTTTTCAGCAATGAAACTATCCTTGTTGGCGACAATTTCAAGTTGCCGGATAAAATCTGCATTGGCTTTGACCGGCAAAGCGTAGTCCTGATAGGATTTAAACAACAATTCTATCGGGTCAATGTTTTTATCCGTACGCGTCATTTCCTCCAGCAGACGATTGCGGGCAAAGTTCAGTTCTCTGCGGAAGATCGCCGCCCCCGTACGTTCCGCACTTGCGATAAATGGGGTGGGGAAGGCTTGGCCGAAGACAATTTTATTCAGAGCATCTGAAATTACTTGTTTAATTAATTCACGAGGAAGGGGTTCAACAGCTTCTGTATCCGACAGTAGTGAGACAATCAGGTCTGTTTCGCCTGCGGTTTTGGTCATTGACAACAGTGTAGCCTTATCGAATCTGATGGTTCTGTCAAAAGCCTGTTTTGTTATCCCCAACAATTCTTCTGGCTGCAACCCCACCTGGAAACTGGAATTCCTGAAATAAGCTGGTTTTGAAGCAAAAACACTCGACAACCTTTCTGTATACTTTCGGCAACCGCGTGTGAGGATGCTGCTTGCTTCTTGAGCACGGGATTCAATATCAATGCGTATAGTACCTCCGGCAACCAGGGTCTTGATCTGAGAATCCTGAATTTTAAATTCCAGGATACGTGACCATTCCAACAAGAAACCATATAGGGCGTAAGTCGCGTAGGATTTACCGGTATTGTTGCTTCCGCAAATAAGTGTCAGGTCTCCCAGTTCAAATTCTGCCTGTTGGAGGACCCCCAGGTTCTCTACGCTTATTTTCATAACTCTGTCTCAATAATTTTCATCGTCTCATTGCCGAAAATATCCACTACTGGGTCATGAGCAAATGAATTGTCTGGGTTTATAACATATAACCTGTACGCTTTGTTCACCGCTTATGATGGGGCGGAGGGCATAGCCCGTAGCAGAATCATAGGCAGGAAATTCGCGGGGTGCAATCACGTGGTTTTCCTGGCTTTGGATTGGTCCGTATTCAGTTCGCCCGTTGCTGTGTCACTTGCCAGTTTTCTCCGACCATGGCAAATCGACAGGCTCCGTATACCGCTCTGGTTGCTATGAACCGGAACGGCAATCTTGAGTGAAATTTCGCATCCACTGTAAAGAAAAGTGCCTTTCCACGGTGCACACGTCCAAACACCAATTCTTTTGTGGAATTCCGTAGTAGGCTTGTTCGGAAACCTGAATAAGTGGCAGGACTATAGACCTATGGAATGCACCTGCGGGCAGGAACCCAGCTTGCCCCGGATAAACACGCTGTCCAGGTCATTGCGGCAGAACAGGCAATCGTTGTGCGCGGGGGAATTCATGGTCTGCATGGGTTTTGGCATCAGCACGGTCCGGCAATTTCCGCACAGGGATGGCTTGCCGGACAGTACTGCCTGGTTGACTCCACCGCTGCGAAACGGATCTTCATGATATTGACTTTACCATGGAACCAACGGCAATACCCCGGCACAGGAAGCCCCCGGAGCGGAGATGAAAGTCGTGGGGATCGATTCCCTGCGCCTGGGCGTTGAACCGATGGGCCTGCGGGCACTTGGGGAACTGGGCCTGCCGGACCGCCTGGCCGGGGGGGGAAGTCGGGTCAGCCTGTGTCTTTAGTCCACCCAGGGGTTGATTACTGAAACACCACTTGCTGAAAAGTCTGATACATTGCGCGTCACCACAGTCATCCCATGTACCACCGCGGTCGCGGCGATGATAGCATCGCGTTCAGAAAGCGGGTCGGGTACGTGCAACCGTGCGCAACGCCGGGCGACAGGGATATCGACCGGGATCACACGCTCGACAAATTCCGATAACACATATTTGTCCAACCAAGTACGCAACAGGGCACCCTGGCCAGGGTCCCTCCGTTCCATTTGCAGCACCCCCATCTCCAGTTCCAGGATGGAGACCACGGACAGGTAAAGTGCTCCGGCATCAACGGTCCCGATCCATGAAGCAACATTCGAATCTGCCTTTCCGGACCGCACCTTGCGCAGTTCGGAAACCACATTGGTATCGAGCAGATACACTATGAAAAGTCGGCAGGGCGTGCGATAAATGAAGCACGGGGTGGATCAAAGTCAATATCCTCAACGCCGGGCATGGCCAGTGAGTCGGCAATATTGCGCCGTTGCCGGATCAGGCATTGATAGGCATCAAAGCTCAGCAGCACATGCGCCGGTTTGCCCCGGTTGGTGATCACCACCGGCCCTTTTCCAGCGGCCTTTTTCGCACGTCCAATGTCGTGGTTGAGTTCTCGACTTGAAAGGGTCGTAATTGGCATGGCGGTTTCCTGTGATGCTGAAGAATGTAGTAATATTACTACATATGCTCCCGGTTTGTCATGATTGAAACAATGCCGTTACACGTTTTCAATTGCCCTCACAGACTGCGTATTTCACTGAACGTGACCACCCATTCCACGAGAAAGGAAAGTGACCACCCATGCCACTCTTCCGTTCCTCGTACCCGGCTTGGGGCTTGTTGCTTATGGCAAAGACAGGGCGTTCTTCACCCTTCATGTCCTTCTATCTGAGCCCGTAAACCGTGTGGAGAAGATCGACTGCCTCGTCTCTGGTGAAGGGAACGCCGAACACCTTGGGGTTCAGATTTTCGTCGGCGTGAGCCAGGTCGACAAAGGCTCGCAGGTCTTGGCGGACGGATTCCGGCAGTGTAATCCGTGCATCTTCGGGCAGAAGCTGCGCCAGCCGGAAAACATCGTTGCGATGCTTCCTGATGTCCTTTCGGCCGACGTTCGCGCCTTCCTCGGACCGAGCGGTGAGGTCGAGAACCGCGCGGGCCTTGAACGGTATGAGCAGGGTCTCGTCGACGATCGTGACGCCGTCAACCTGGCGCTTAGCTGCCTGGAGCGCCTCGAAATAGGCATCGTCCAGCAGGATTGCCGAAAGGCTGACCATGTCCTGGTCTACTGGTATCCGTGTGTAGATCGCGTCTTCGGGCGGGTCGAGGTCCACCGGTCGCCGCGTAAAGAGCTCGATCATGAAGGGGAAGTTCGGGTTGATCGGACGGTGGAAGCGATAGAATTCCCTGCGCCCGTCGCTCCGTTCGCGGGCTTGGTATCCGCCTGCGTCCAGGAATGCGTGGAAGGCCCGTCCGAATTCGGCGTCTACCACCTCGACGCACAGCACCATGTCGATGTCCCTGGTCGCCCTGAAATCGAGACCAGCTGCATCGAACAGCAGGTCGCAAGCGGTACCGCCGATGATGGCGTACTGACCCTCGTGAGCCGCGAAGTGTTCGCGAAACTTGTCGATTCCGGTTACCACGGCATTCTGTCCAACAGTCGTTCCGCCGCCATGGATACGCGCTCATCGCGGTGGTCGCGGAACTGGGCGTAGAGCGACAGTGGATCCACGGTCGGTGCGGCAGACAAGGCAGCCGGGTCATATGACCAAGTTTCCACGATATGGGAAGCCCGATCCCGGTCGGTGTCGACGAACTCATGGGGCTGCCCGACAATCCTCCACATGCTGGCCGCGACCGCGAAAGCCGGCAGCGGCGGCGTGGAGAGACCAGTCAGCTCGGCGAGTGCGCTCTCGCCGGCACGTTTCAGCGGCGGCGCGGTGTGAACGTCCCGGATGAACTTCTCGGTGCGCACCGGGCTGCGCAGCAGACCGTGTGCGGCATCGAACAGTTGCCTCCCTTCGGCCTCGAACCGGATGTGCCGCTCCTTGCCGCGTCGTTCGGTCTGGGCCAGGCCGGCACCGACCAGATCGTCGAACGCGCGGCCGATCGACATCGCCGAGTAGCGCAACTGCATCGCTACGAGGGATGGGGTTTTGGCGGTCTGGTCGAGTTGCAGAAGGCGATGGAACAGTACCGCTTGAGCCGCCGGCGAAAGGCAGGCTGCACGGCGTGGCTTCGGCGTGCGGAAGCGTTCGCGCAAGTCCATCGCGAGGTCGGGAATGTAGAGCTGCTTGCCAGGCACGACGAACGGAACCCCTTGTCCGATGAGCCGCGAGCGGTTGTACGCGCTCAGCCAAGGCGCGACGAAGACGACGATTGCGTCAACGGTAGGACGGACCAGAGCGATATGCTTTGCGATGTTGGCCGGCGTGGCCGCGTTGTCTGTGGTCGCGAGGAACAGGCATCGTCTTCCCGCTATGCAGCCGTCGTGCAGGCTGTACATCCGGGAAAGAAAGGAGGGGAGGCCGGGTGCGCGGTCGAGCGCAGCGACCCTTACAGGTTCGTGGAGCGTATCTTCAAGATAGCGCCGGAGCGAGGCGACTACAGACATTGCCGGCAATCCGCAATTTCTTACTAACGGTATAATGCATGATAACATAACCAATGTTAGTGTGCAAAAAGATCGTTATGACTGTGTCGGGCCATCGCGCAATGCCTTCACGAGCTTCGGTGCGATTGCCGTCGCGATGAACCGGTGAAAGGAGACTGCGTGTGTGCAGACGACCTGCACCGGGCCGGGACCTGCGATGGCTGAGGTACCCGGGTCTCATGCATCAACGCCTTGATCCGATCCGCGACCCTTTGCGCAGGCTCGCGAAGCGGGCCGACGGTCCAGTCGGCCGCGTACCCCTCGGACTCGGGAACCCGTCTGAAAACGATATGCCTATACACCATCCGGGCCAGACCGAATGTGACGATGGATAACCGAAGCCAGATAAAGGCATGCTCCAGAA
The DNA here is from genome assembly GCA_011523765.1 of Gammaproteobacteria bacterium. Taxonomy (GTDB): domain Bacteria; phylum Pseudomonadota; class Gammaproteobacteria; order Arenicellales; family Poriferihabitantaceae; genus WTGA01. The sequence goes on along the minus strand of WTGA01000136.1, from coordinate 4,413 downwards.
TGCTCCAATTAAAGAGAACTCAACCTTCAATCCGTCTCTTTTGGATTATCGAGCAGATACGTGTGGTGAAGAACTGCCTTTACAATGAGCTTGGGAAAGCAGCATGATCCGGCCGGAACGCCGGTCCGGAAAGGCGCTATCCACAGTTATCGGACAGCCACCTGGGAAGCCTGCGCCATAGGTTTACGCTCGGGGTCCCGGGCAGTGTAACCGGTCCAGGCAAACGGCCCCATGGCCAAGTCGAACCCAACCCTTGTGTATAATCCCTTTCAATTTCATTCCAAGTTTCAAGGCAGGCTGCGACACAAAGCACTGAATAGAAAGAGGATGCCCACCACAAAACGTTGGTCCCGATGGCAATTGCTGGTTGCATTAAACCTGTACTGCAGAATACCGTTCGGAAAACTGCATTCGCGGAATCCGGAGATCATCCATTGGGCCGGACGGATTGGAAGAAAGCCGGGGGCACTTGCCATGAAGCTGGTCAACATTGCGAGCCTGGACCCCGGGGTCACCCGAACCGGGCGCAAAGGACTCTCCAACGCATCCAAGCTGGACCGGCAAATGTGGGAGGAAATGCAGGATGACTGGGATGCATTTGTCGAGGATTCCGACAGGACCATGCGGTCCCTGCCCGGAAATGCTCCCGGACCCGATTCCTCTGCACAGCCCATTGTCGGCGATTACCGCGGGGAAAGTCGGCTCGCGCTAACCCGGGTGCGGGTCGGGCAGGAATTTTTCCGCGAGTCCATCCTAAGCGCCTATGACGAAAAATGCTGCATAACTGGTCTTGCCATCCCGAAACTGCTGGTTGCCAGCCATATCATTCCCTGGAGCGTCGATGAATCGAACCGGCTGAACCCGCGCAACGGACTGGCGCTTTCGATGCTGCATGACAAGGCCTTTGATGCCGGAATGATCACCATTGCCAAAGACATGACGGTCCTTGTCTCAAGGAAAGTGGCGGAAAGGGAGGATCCGTTCTTCAACGAATCCATCCGGCTGTTCGATGGAAAGGAAATCACCCTGCCGCGGAAATTCAGGCCGGACCCGGCATTTTTGGCCTACCACCGGGAGAACATTTTCGACCGGTAATCCCGGGCCAATGCGCTCAGCGAAGGGAGAACAGGGCCTTTTCCATGGCAAAGACGATCCCGTACAGCCTTTCATCCTGCCCGTGAGCCGCCGACACCATCAGCCCGACCGGCGCCTCTTCCTGCGGACTGCAGGGCAGGCTCACGGAACAGCCGTCAAAGTAATTGGCGCTGGCGGTATTGCGCAGGCAGCGCAGGTTGATCCGGGCCGTATTGTCCGGATGTTGCGCCTCGGCGATGGCAGGCGGAATGCAGGGAACCGTCGGATAAATCACCGCATCCACGGCTTCCGAAGCCATGCTCCGGGAAAAGGCCTGCCTGATTCCGGCTTTTTCCGCATAACGCGACCGCTGCTCTGCCTCCGTCACCCCCCTGGAACTGCGAATGCGCCGGAACACGAAGGGGTCATATTCATCCCCATACCGCTCCATCATCTCCCGGTGATGATGCCAGGCTTCATACCCCACCACGGACCGGGTCCGGAACATGTCCACACACTGGTCGATCAGCGGCATGGGCCGGTGCCGGATTTCAGCGCCGTGATCCTCCAGCACCTCCAGGGCAGCCTGGAAGGCCGAAACCACCGGCGCATCCAGCTCTTCCATGACGATGGATTCCGGCACGACCAGCCTGAGTGAACGGCATCCCGGGCTGTGGAGTCCGGGAATGTCCCCCGTCCCGTCCCACGCCCCGGTGAGGAGCCGGTCCAGGATGAAACAGCTGTCCACATCCACCGCCATGGGGCCGGGGGCATCCGAGGTCGGGGACAGGGGATACACCCCTTTGAGCGACAGCCGGCCGTAACTGGGCTTGACCCCCACAATCCCGTTGAACGCTGCCGGAATCCGGCAGGACCCGGCCGTGTCGGAACCCATGGCCGCCGGCACAATGCCCTCCGCCACGCTGACCGCGCTGCCGGAGGAAGACCCGCCGGGCAGGCGCCCGGTCTCCCGGTCCCAGAGGCTCATCGGCGTTCCAAAATGCGGGTTGAGCCCCATCCCGCTGAAAGCAAACTCGCTCATCGTGGTGCGGCCGAGAAACAACAGGCCGCCCTGTCTCAGCGAAGCCGCCACATCACAGTCCTGCGCAGCAGGTTCCGCATCATGTCCCAGTGCCGTGGAGCCGGCCCGGGTAACTTCTCCGCGGATGTCAAACAGGTCCTTCAGGGTGACGGGAACGCCGGACAGGGCGGGAACGGGTTCCCCGGACCGGACCGCGGCATCCACCGCCATCGCCTGTTCCATGGTTTCATCGCGGATGCCCATAAATACGCCCACACTGGTCATCGCCTTTTCCAGCGATGCCGTGACCAGCGCTTCGGCACTGATTTGCCGGTTTTGGATGCCGAGAGCCAGGCACCGGATATTGGACTGCTCGTTCATGGTTCGGTGGTTCCGGAAAAGTTGACGGTAGTCACGCATCCTAGTGCATGGCATTGAAAATTGACAGTGCGCAATTGACCAAAAAGATTTGGTTTCTGTAAAATGGTGCAAACCGTCGCCCCGTTTCGATGCAATCCTCCGGAGTACAGCCATCCCGTGAATGTTGACCGACTTACGCCTGCCATTGGTGCGGAAATCTCCGGCATCAACCTGAGCCGGCCCCTCGACGATGACCGGCTGGAACAGGTTTACCGTGCCCTGAGTGATCACCTGGTGCTGTTCTTTCCCGGCCAGGACCTGTCGGCACAACACCAGCTGGACTTTGCGCGGACGTTTGGCGGGATTGACAAACCCCATGCCATCTACCCCCATGTCGAGGGTTTCCAGCAGGTCGTACTGCTTGAAAATGATGGAGACCGGCCACCGGATACCAACGCCTGGCACACGGACCTGACCTACTACCCCCGACCGCCGTTCGCGTCCATCCTGCACGCCCGGGAAGTCCCAGAAACCGGCGGGGACACCTTGTGGGCCAGCATGTATGCGGCCTACGATCACCTGCCCGCCTCCATGAAACCGGCACTGGACAACCTGCTGGCCATCCACGACCCGGGCTCCTTCCGGAACCAGTTTCTTGGTGAAGACCACGATATCGAAGCCCTGAATGAAAGCCTGGGACGGGTCGGTTCAGCGATTCACCCCATGGTCAAGACCCATCCCGTGACCGGGCGCAAATACCTCTATGTGAACCGGTCATTCACCCAGCAGGTCGTGGATTACGGGACCACGGAAAGCGACCGCCTGCTGAACTACCTGTTTGATCACATCAACCAGCCCGAACACCAGGTCCGCCACCGCTGGCGCAGCGGCGATTTGGTCATGTGGGACAACCGCGTCACCCAGCACTATGCCGTCGCAGACTATCTTCCGCACTACCGCAGGATGCACCGGGTCACCGTGGTCAACGACCGGCGGGCGAACCGCGGACAGCCATGAAGTGTGTCACCTACAACATCCAGTACGGCAAGGGCCGGGACGGCCGGGTCGATCTGAAGCGGATTGTCGATGAGGTCTCGGGTGCCGATGTCATTGCCCTGCAGGAAGTGGACCGGTTCTGGCCAAGGACCGGACATACTGACCAGGTCCGGGTGTTCCGTGAACACTTCAGCGACCACTTCACGGTCTACGGTGCCGGGGTGGACATGCATGCGGCCGGGACGCGGCCTTCCGAGAACCGGCGGTGCCAGTTCGGCAATATGATACTCAGCCGGTTTCCCATTGAGCACGCCCGGCATCACCTGCTGCCCAAGCACGGCAGCCTTGGCCCGTTGAGTATCCAGCGTTCCGCACTGGAAGCCACTGTCCTGGTCAATGGGCAGCCCCTCAGGATCTATTCCATCCACCTGACCCACCTTTCCGCTGAAACCCGCCTGCCCCAGGTGGAAAGAATCCTGGAGATCCACCGCCAGGCCCGGCACGAAGGACATGCCGTGAGCGGCGACCTCCGGGGCATGGACTGGGAAAGCGGTGTCCCCAGCCAGCCCGTTGCCGGCAATGCCCTGTTGCTCGGGGATTTCAATTTTGTGCCGGAATCCGAAGAATACCGCCGGTTCGTGGGACCGCCCAGTGATTATGGCGGGCACATTACCAGCCTCATGGGATTTGTCGATGCCTGGTGCCAGGCCGGCGGGGACCCCTCACAGGGGCATACCAGCGATGTCAAGGGTGCACCCGCCCGTCTCGACCATTGTTTCGTCAGTGCCGCGATCCGCCACCACATCAGAACCTGCTGGGTGGATGACCGGGCAACGGGTTCAGACCATTTCCCCCTGTGGGTGGAAATGGAGTTTTAGCCCAAGTTTAACATACGGTGACATAAGTATTTGATTTGAAACACGGTAAAAATCGGAGTGGCACTACAAACCCCTCTCCCCGAC
>WTGA01000044.1:2455-3112 GCA_011523765.1 Gammaproteobacteria bacterium | reverse complement strand
GGCCGGGAGAACACGATTGGGACTGCTTGTCCCGGGAACTGGTCAATGGCGGAGAGGGCGGGATTCGAACCCGCGATACGCTATTAACGTATACACACTTTCCAGGCGTGCTCTTTAAACCGCTCAGACACCTCTCCGGTTCCAGTGCTCTTGAAATTCCGTGATCCCGACAATGGCGGCGAAGGGTAATACAAGACAATCGGAATAACAAGGTGAATGGGGTTGCTGGCCGAATTCGATTTCGCTGGAGACACAAAATGACGGCAATTCGGTATCCGCTACACTGCAACAAGAAATCCAAATATGATATCTTTGCCCCTGTTTTTTTTGCAATCCCTGGTCAATCCGCATGCCATCCATACAGTGGGATCATCCAAGAGTAACCTCCCAGCTTTTCGGGCATCCCATGACATGGCTGGCAATGACTCTGGTCATTGTGCTGATTTCCTATATCTGGATGAATCCGGATGCTCCCCCGAACCCAACCGAGTCGGCAGGAATGCTGTCTCCTGAAGACAGTACGGATACCCTGATCCGGACAGCGTCAATCATCAAGCGGGAAACCATGGCGATCACCAAGGATTCCGACGATTCGCGCGCCAGGGAATTCCTGGTCGCCGAACAGGTACTTGGTCTGCCTCAACAGGTCGACCATTG
>WTGA01000044.1:0-2445 GCA_011523765.1 Gammaproteobacteria bacterium | reverse complement strand
GTCAGGAAAACCGCACTGACCGGTGATTCGCGCCTGCCGGGAAAGACGGCTGTCCGGAGGAGTCGCCTGTTCCCGGGAGACCGGAATGCATGGAGCGATGACCCGGAAATTCCGGGAATTGGTTCCCGGAACAACCGGTTCCGGTCAACCTGCGGCAGGCAATGCGGTCCCGTTTGCGTCCTCAAAAGGGAATGTCGTCATCAAAATCATCCACACCCCCGCCATACGCCTTTTCGCTCCCTTGGCTTCCCTGGCTTCCCTGGCCACCGGGTTGTTGAACGGTCGGGGATGATTTGAAACCGGAATCGGCGGAAGTGGCCGCGGTTCCAGAGCCACTTCCCTTGCCGCCGAGCATCTGCATCTCATTGGCAACGATTTCAGTCGTGTACCGGTCCTGACCGTTCTGGTCCTGCCACTTGCGTGTCTGGATACGACCTTCCACATACACCTGGGCCCCTCTTTTCAGGTATTCCCCGGCTATTTCCGCAAGACGGCCAAAAAACACCACCCGGTGCCATTCCGTCCTTTCCTGCTGTTCTCCTGTTTGCTTGTCTTTCCAGGACTCGTTGGTGGCGATGGTCACATTGGCGATTGCAGCCCCGCCCTGGGTATAACGTATTTCCGGATCACGCCCCAAATTGCCTACCAGTATCGCCTTGTTGATACCTCTTGCCATTTCAACCTCCCCAGGTCTGTATTCGTTGATTCAGTTCCACGCCATTGCAGGTCTTTCTGTCCATTCCCGGACAAACCACGGTTCCGCCATTCAATCTCCTTGCATCCCCATTCCCTTGAGACCCCTATTCTAGCAACGGGCACCCGTTTCTGCGAGGTATCCAGACCCTGATTGCTGAAATTTATTCTTCGGCGGGAGTCTCCCGGAGTCCACCCAGTGCCATCGTGGACCCCAGCCAGACCGTGATGGACAGAATGCAAAATATCCATACCCCGGCATGCCCGTACTGGCCATTCAGCCAGCCGCCAACGGTGCCGCCCAGAAAGATTCCGGCGAACTGGAAAGTATTGTAGATTCCGATTGCCGCTCCCCGTTGGTTCTGCGGCGCAATCTGGGAGACGATGGACGGCAACAGGGATTCCAGGGCATTGAAGGCGCTGAAAAACAGGGCTGCCGCAGCCATAACGATGAATAATGCGGAATGGTATGCAGAGAAAATTGCGCAGGTTGCCAGCAGCAGAACGCCGATGGCGGCCCGATAGGTGCCCTTGAGCCACCGCTCCCGGGAACCCGCAACCACAAACGGGATCATCCCGATAACAGAAACCGCCAGGACGATGAGATACAGCTTCCAGTGACCAGACAATTCCAATCCGCTTTTTTCCCTGAACAGGGCAGGCAACAGCAGAAACAGTGCGGTCAGGACCAGGTGCAGGATCAGTATTCCAAGGTTCAGCTGCAGCAATTGCGGATTGCGGACCAACCGCCTGAACTGACCGGCCGCCAGCACAGTACGGGTCTGCCGCCCAACCGGTTCGGCGTCCGGAACCACCTTGGCGAGCACAAAAACAGCGGAAACGGACAACAGGACAATCATCCAGAACAATCCGGGCACGCCGATATACCCTTGGATGACCGGTGCCAATACCAGTGAAACCATGAAAGCCGCTCCGATGGATATCCCGATGACGGCCATGGACTTGGTACGCTGATCGCTTCTCGTCAGGTCTGCATTGAGGGCCAGTACAGCCGCGGAAATGGCCCCCGCCCCCTGAATCGCCCTGCCAACCACCAGCACCATCATGGAATCCGCCAGGGCGGCCACCGCGCTGCCGATGGCGAAAATGATCAATCCGGTCGCGATGATGTATTTTCGCGGATATCGGTCGGACAGCATTCCGAACGGAATCTGGAAGGCTGCCTGGGTAAATCCGTAGACTCCCAAGGCAAGGCCGATCATGAACGGAGTGGCCCCGCTCAATCGGTCCGCGTACAGGCTGAGAACGGGCAGGACCATGAAAACCCCGAACATCCTGAGAAAATAAATCCCTGCCAGTGAGAAGACCGCTTTTCGTTCGGAAGGTGTAAACGGATTGGTGGAGATGTACGTTCTCACGGCTCTTGCGTTGTATACAGCATTAATGACGGTCTTTCGACCCGGACCGGACAAGAAAATTGTATCCGGGTCCAGCTCACTGGCGGTTTCCGGACCCGGGTGTTTCGGGTTCCATCCGGGCCCGGCACGTATTCCGGGATACCCGATTCAAATGATCTTTTGGGTGTTAGGAGATCATGAATTGTCCGCATAATTAGCACATGATCTGTCCGGATCAGGTGATCCGATTATAAGGTTAAAGTCCGGGGCGCAGCCCCGCTGTTTTTGATAAAAAATCAATAGTAGCCGCCCGCCAGGGCGGAATCTGCGGTCTGGCAATTCCCTTCCCCGGCAGGCGGTGTATAACTTGTGGGGGAGTGGGGGCAAGTCGGTG
>WTGA01000059.1 GCA_011523765.1 Gammaproteobacteria bacterium | reverse complement strand
GATGATTTCTCCCCGGTGAACGACAGTGGTCCCCCGGATAACCTCGTCATCCAGGTTGACCTGCAGGGTTCCGTCCCTTTCCGGGGTGAGGTCCGTCAGCAGGTGTCGGATATTGGCGGCATACAACTGGCTCGACTGGGTGGCCATTCGACTCGGCAAATCGGTATGGCCAATGACGGTGACCCCCTGTTGCGTGACGACTTCTCCGGGCCGGGTATATTCACAGTTGCCGCCCTGTTCGGCAGCGAGGTCCACCACGACGCTGCCCATTTTCATCGACCGGACCATCTCTTTGGTGATCAGTTTCGGGGCCGGTTTGCCGGGAATGAGCGCCGTGGTGATGATGATATCGACTTCCCTGGCCTGCTCGGCAAACAGGGCCATTTCCGCGGCAATGAATGCATCACTCATGACTTTGGCATAGCCGCCGGAACCGGAACCGTCCTCCTTGAAATCCAGTTCGAGAAATTCCGCGTTCATGCTTTCTATCTGCTCCTTGACTTCAGGACGCGTATCAAAGGCGCGGACGATGGCACCCAGGTTGACGGCCGTTCCGATCGCGGACAACCCGGCCACGCCGGCCCCGATCACCATGACCTTTGCCGGCGGTATTCTTCCTGCCGCGGTGATCTGGCCGGTAAAAAACCGGCCAAAATGCTGGCTGGCCTCCACCACGGCCCGGTACCCGGCGATATTGGACATGGATGACAGGGCATCCATTTTCTGTGCCCTGGAAATCCGGGGTACGGCATCCATCGCCAGTGCGGTACAGCCCCGGTTCTTCAGTTTTTCCATTAACCCGCCGCTTTGTGCCGGCCAGATAAAACCGATGAAAGTATGGGATTCATCCAGGAGGTCGGTTTCATCCCTGTCCAGCAGGGGGTGGTATCCGGGAGAGCGCACTTTGCAGAGGATATCCGCCGTTTCCCAGAGTTTTTCCGTGTCCTCTTCGATGGAGGCACCGGCATCGCGGTAGTCCTGATCGGGATAGCCTGCCGCCAGGCCGGCCTCTTTCTCCAGGACAACCGAGTAACCCAGTTCCAGCAGTTTCCTCACCTCATCCGGGGTGCAGGCAACCCTGCGCTCGCCGGCCTGCATTTCTTTGGGGATACCGATTTTCATGATTCAGCGATCTTGATGGGACGACGGGTTCTTGTTCGTGAAGGTTGGGGAAGGCCGGACGACCGTTGCGCATCCACAGTTGGGCGGCAATATACCGATTCACTTTGCATTGGTCCAATCAATCTCCTTTATCAACCCAATAAATCGCTCGGTTCAAGTTCAATTCTTCATGTATCTGCAGTCCCGTTGATGTATTGTAGCCAATCTTATGAGTGGAGATACAAAGAATAACATGAAAAATCTTGCCAGGGCCGGGGACTCCAGGGGGACTCCGGCACCAACGAGGTCCCAGATCATCGCCTGTCTTTCTGGCAAAGGGCAATGGGTGGGGTTCACGGACCTGATGATCCACTTTGACCTGTCTTCGGACCGGGAACGGGAGGCCTTGCATGCCAGGTTGCAGGGAATGTGCGGGTCGGGGTGGGTGCTCGACGACCAGCAGGGCCGCTACAAACTGCCCAGGAAAATGCGGGCGGTCACCGGTCATGTCCGGGGGCATGCGGACGGTTTCGGATTCGTGATCACGGATGATGAAACGGAAGACCTGTATCTGGTTCCCGACGAGATGGATCGCGTGCTGCATGGGGACCGGGTGCTGGCACGTATGGGACGTCGGGACGACCGTGGGCGCAGGACCGGACAGGTCATCGAGGTGGTGGAGCGGGAAAGGCAGATTGCCGGGCTTTTCCATCTGACCCGCACCGGCGCAAGGGTGCAACCGGACAATCCCCGCCATGCACGGGGAATCACCATTCCCGCTGACCGGGTTCACGAGGCCAGGGAAGGCGAGATCGTGGTGGCAAGGATTACCGAGCATCCCATGGTCAATCGCCGGGTGGTTGGAGAAGTGATTGAAGTGGTTGGGCCGGCACCCGCACCGGGCATGGAAACTGAGCTCATTATCCGGGAACATGCGCTGCCGCATGCCTGGCCCCGGGAAGTTGAGGCGGAAATGTCGAAAATCGGTCCCCCGGATGCGGCCGGTGTCGCGGATGACAACCGCCGGGACCTGCGCGGCCTGGCGCTGGTCACCATCGACGGGACGGATGCCAGGGATTTTGATGATGCCGTGTATTGTGAGCCCACCTCTTTGGGATGGCGGTTGGTCGTTGCCATCGCAGATGTCAGCCACTATGTGGAGGCGGGGGGGGGGCTGGACCTCGAGGCATTCAATCGCGGAAATTCGGTTTATTTCCCCAACCGGGTCATCCCGATGCTGCCGGAAGCCCTTTCCAATGGAATCTGTTCGCTGAATCCGGAGGAAGACCGTCTTTGCATGGTTTGTGACATGGAGTTCGACCGGTCCGGCCATTTGCTGGAAAGCGGTTTTTATCCGGGACTGATGAATTCCAAGGCACGCATGACCTATGAGGTGGTCCACCAGATCATTGCCCATCAGGACTCTCCGCAGCGTCAGGCCTGGGCACATGTGGTGGAAAACCTGGATCATCTGTACGCGCTTTCCCGGCTTCTGAAGGAAAACAGGGGGAATCTTGGTGCTATCGATTTCAGTTTTCCGGAACCCCGGATTGAATTCGGCCCGGATCAGCGGATCACCCGTATTGCCGTTCGCGAGCGCAATGAAGCGCATTGCCTGATCGAGGAATGCATGCTGGCCGCCAATATCTGTGCTGCACGGGCGCTGCAGGAGCACTTTGGAGAAAACGCCATTTACCGAAACCATTCTGGCCCGGAAAGGACCCCGTTGCGGGACGTGCGAACATTCCTGGACGGCATGGGATTGTCCCTGGGAGGGGGAGACGACCCTGAGGCGCGGGATTATTCGGAACTGCTTGAACGGGTTGCACACCGCGGGGCGGTTGCCGAGGTCGTCAAAGCGGTATTGCTGCGCAGTTTGAGCCGGGCGGTGTACAGTCCCGTACCTTCGGGGCATTTTGCGCTGGCCTACCCGGTCTATACCCACTTCACTTCTCCCATCCGCCGGTACAGTGACCTGGTGGTACACCGTCAGATCAAGCAGATTCTGGCCCGCGGGGCGGCCGGGGAGGGCAAGAATGTCCTGGCACCGGACAAGACCTTCCAACAGGTGGCCACGCAGTGCTCGGATGCCGAGCGTCGGGCGGATGAGGCGACCTGGGATGCGATTGCCAGGCTCAAGGCCCGGTTCATGCAGGACAAGATAGGCAAAAAATACAAAGGGGTGATCACCGGGGTCAAGGAATTCGGGGTGTTTGTACAGCTGAAAAACCTGTTTGTGGATGGACTGCTTCATGTGTCCTCGCTGGGTCCCGACTGGTACGAGTACGATCCGGCCCGGTTGCAGCTGGTGGGGGAAGGCAGTGGTGAACGGTTCAGGCTGGGAGATACGGTTCTGGTCCGGGTCAGCAGTGTGGACCCCGAGGGAGGAAAAATCAATTTTAGAATGGCTCGTGGTTCACGGTCCCGAAACGGTAACCGGAGGCGCATGGACTGATCATGTCCAAACGAGGCCGGGTGGAAAGCCGGAATCTTGTCTGCGGATTTCATGCTGTCGAGTCGGCGGCCAACTCCGGCAGGCATCGCATTGCTGAAATCCTGGTGGACGGCAAGCGGCAGGACCCCCGGATGCGCAGGTTGACCGAATCCCTGCAGGGGGCAGGGGTTCCAGTACGGTCCGCGACACGACTGGAACTGAACCATGCCTGCGGGAATACCCGCCACCAGGGAATCGTCGCGGTGGTCCATTCCGGACTTCCTCGACGGACCCAAACGCTGGATGGAATGCTGGACGGTCTGGGTGGCCGTGAAACCGTGCTGGTACTGGACCAGGTTCAGGACCCGCACAACCTGGGTGCCTGTATCCGCACGGCCGAATGTGCCGGAGTCCGCAATATTGTCCTGCCCAGAGACGGGGCCTGTCCGGTCAACCAGACGGTGCGCAAGGTGGCATCCGGTGCCGTTGAGCGGGTGGACATCGTTTATGTCCCCAACCTTGCCCGAGCGCTGGTTGAGCTTCAGGCAAGAGGGTTCTGGGTGTATGGTGCGGACGACACCGGTGACCAGCCCCTGTATGACTGCCATTTTCCGGACAAGAGCGTGGTGGTCATGGGGGCAGAAGGCAGCGGGTTGCGGAGATTAACCAAAACCCATTGCGATCACCTGGTGAACATTCCCATGCAGGGCCTGGTTTCGAGCCTGAACGTCTCGACGGCCACGGCGGTGATCCTGTTCGAGATTCTCCGGCAAAGGCAGCACGGCGAAACGGCGTGATGTGGAATTCCCCTTCCGGGAGGTTTTCATGTTCAGGACGTGATCGGGATTTTGGAAACCGCTCCGGGATGGCAGCGATTTCCGCGATACCCGGTTCCCCGGGTGGATGATCCGTGACCCGATGCGGGAAATCCGGTTTCGTCTCCGGTCATCCTGACCGGGGGATTACACGGGTCCTGGCACGGTATGAATCCCGGGACCTCAAAGAATGAGACCCGCCGCGACACGGCGGTCATCACTGTGCAATATGTTGTAGGTTCTGCAGGCCGCTGCCGTATCCATCACTTCCAGACCGGTCCTGCTTTCCATCAGTGGCCGGGTAATTTTCGGATCGGGGAAGACCATGGTATTTCCGGTCCCCAAAATGACGACCTCGGCATTGAGATTGGCAAGTCTCTCAAAATCCGCCTGATTTAATTCACAAACCCGGTTCACTTCCCACATTTCAAGTTTTTCAGGTGTTAAGATCAAACTTCTTGTATAGTCAATCTCCCCGATTTTGAGTAAAAATCCATGATTGAGTCGGGTGAGAGAGCGAATCTGGTTCCGCTGTCCGGTCTGGTGAAGGTGCAGTTTCATTCGGATTGGCCATGCATTGGTTTCAAGGTGCCAGTTTACCAACAATTATCATGAAGTCACTGTGAAAGCTGTCAATATCGGCCTCATTGGGCTGGGCACTGTGGGGAGCGGGACACTTTCCGTCTTGCAGCGCAATGCGGAAGAAATTACCCGGCGGGCGGGGCGTGAGATTCGGGTCATTGGCGCAGCTGTGCGGGATGTTTCCAAGCCTCGCCCTGTGGACCTGGACACCCTGATGTTGACCCAGGACCCGTTTGAGATCGTCAACCACCCCGAGATACAGATCATTGTCGAGGTAATGGGGGGAGAAACCATCCCTTTGCAGGCCGTGATGCAGGCGCTGGACAACGGCAAGCATGTCGTGACCGCCAACAAGGCGCTGATTGCCATCCATGGCAACGAGATTTTCGAATCAGCACAGGAAAGGGGACTGATGGTCGCCTTTGAGGCAGCGGTTGCCGGCGGGATTCCCATCATTAAAGCCATACGGGAAGGGTTGTCGGCAAATCGGATCGAGTGGCTGGCCGGAATCATCAACGGGACCACCAACTATATCCTGACACAGATGGATGAGGCCGGGTGTGACTTCGGTGATGTTCTGGCCGATGCCCAGAAACTGGGTTATGCGGAAGCGGATCCCACTTTCGATATTGAGGGGATTGATGCCGCACACAAGCTGACCATTCTGGCTTCCATTGCCTTTGGGATTTCCCTTCGATTCAGCCGTGTTCATGTGGAGGGGATCACCGCAATCACCAGCGAAGACATCACCTATGCGCGGGAATTGGGTTACCGCATCAAGCACATTGGTATCGCGAAAAAATCGGGAGATGGTGTTGAATTGCGGGTGCATCCGGCCCTCATCCCGAAAAACCGGTTGATTGCCAACGTAAACGGGGTCAAGAATGCGGTCCTCGTCCAGTCGGATGCAGTCGGCCCAACGTTGTATTACGGAGCCGGTGCGGGTTCTGAACCCACCGCCTCTGCCATCGTTGCCGATCTCATAGAAGTTGTCCGCACGATCACCACCGACCCGGAAAACCGGGTCCCGCATCTCGCTTTCCAGCCCGGTGCGATCATCGACATGCGGATACTGGAGATGGAAGAAATTGAAACGGCCTTCTATCTCCGTATGAATGTCATCAACCGCCCGGGGGTCATGGCCTCCATCGCAACGATTTTCGGGCACGGCGATATCAGCATTGACAGTGTCATTCAAAAGGGACAAGGCCGGCCGAACGAAGACGTTACCATTATCATGCTGACCCAAACAACCCGGGAAGGCAATCTGCTGGAGGCGCTGGGGGAAGTGGAAAAGCTGGAGACCGTGAATGGCGACGTGGTCAAGATCCGGCTTGAGCCATTGTCATGATTCCCTTCGGGGACTGGGAAAAGCGGCGAAATCGGGGATCCAGGGAGGACCCATCCCGGCGTACGCACGACCGCCCTGGCAGGCGGCATGATGGTCCCGGCACGGGGAAAGCCGAATCCATCCGGTGCCGGCAGGGCGGACGGGTGAAACGCAACGTCTGGCCAGTCGGCTCCCGGTCTTCATCCGGCCAGGCACCCATGACATGACGGGGTCTGGCCGGCAAAAAAAATACTGTCACCGGGAGCCGCGGGTTTCCCTGGACCTGACCCGCAACGCCCCGGGTTGCGTTTCTCCCCTATTGAAGCGCATCTTTGAAAACCGGGATATTTCGGACCCGGGAGAACTGGAATACCCGCTTTCCAGGCTGCATGACCCGGCAGGGTTGAAACACGGTGCTGAAGCCGTCGAAATCCTCCATGTATCCCTGCAGGAGAAACATAACATTCTGATTATAGGGGATTATGACGCTGATGGTGCCACGGCAACCGCATTGGGCCTGCTGTGCCTGCGTTCGTTTGGAGCCGGCAAGGTGGACTATCTTGTGCCCAACCGGTTCGAATACGGATACGGCCTGTCAGAAAAAATTGCCGAGGTGGCCATACGCAGATCGCCCGACCTGGTCATTACGGTCGACAATGGAATCAGCAGTATCGCAGGGGTGGATATTCTGCGGGCAGCGGGAGTCCGGGTGATCATCACCGATCACCATTTGCCCGGACCGGAACTGCCACGGGCGGACGTCATACTGAACCCCAACCAACCCGGTTGTCCGTTTCCCAGCAAGGCTTTGTCGGGCGTCGGCGTGATGTTCTACCTGCTTGTGCTGTTCAGGGCGAAACTGAATGCGGCGGGATGGTTTCAAAACCGGCAGGTTCCGGTGCCGAATCTGGCGGAATATCTTGACCTGGTCGCACTGGGGACCGTGGCGGACCTGGTGCCGCTGGATTACAACAACCGCATCCTGGTTGCCCGGGGGCTGGCCCGGATCCGGGCCGGAAAGTGCCGGCCCGGAATGATGGCCCTGCTGGAAACCTCGGGCCGGAATTTTCGCCATCTCACTTCACGGGATTTGGGTTTTGCGGTGGCACCGCGGCTGAATGCAGCGGGGCGCATGGAGGATATTTCCACGGGCATCGAATGCCTGGTATCCGAATCCATTGACGTCGCCCGGGAATTTTCCCGGACCCTGGAAACCATCAACCGCAACCGGCAGAAGGTTCAGAGTACGATGCAGGCGGATGCGATGCGGATTGTTGCGGCGGTATTGGAAGACCGGTCCGGAAAGAGGGCGGCAGCTGCCGCCACCAACCTTGGTTTTTGCCTGGTTCATCCTGACTGGCACCAGGGGATCACCGGGTTGGTAGCCTCCCGGATCAGGGAAAAAACGGACGAACCGACGATCGTATTTGCCGCCAGTGGACGGGGGCGGCTGTCGGGTTCCGCAAGGTCTGTCGGTGGTCTGCACATCCGGGACCTGCTGGAAAACATTGCCAGTGAGAACCCCGGGTTGATTGAAAAATTCGGGGGCCATGCGATGGCGGCAGGGCTGACGATCCACGGCGATGATTTTGATTCATTTGAACAGGCTTTTCACCAGCATGTGAACCGGTTTTTCAATGCTGCGGACGATTTCGCGACCGTGTACCTTGACGGCTGTCTTGCAGAGGAAGAAATCACGCTTGAAAATGCCGAAGACATTCGGATGGCGGCGCCCTGGGGCCAGGGGTTTCCCGCTCCCCTGTTTGAGGGAACGTTCGACGTGCTGGATTCCAGAATAGTCGGGGAACAACATCTCAGGCTGGCATTGCAGTCCGTACCGATGAACCGGGAATTTGAAGCGATTGCATTCCGGGTGATTGATCCGGGAGAGGAAGCGCCGGCACTGAAGCGGATTCATGCCGTCTACGAGTTGGACGTGAACGAGTTCCGGGGAAAGCGCCGATTGCAATTGATCATTTCCCATTATTCCCCTGCACACTGAATGCGATGGCCGATTCCGGATGGTACCCGAACATCCTCGATGCGGGCAGGACGTTCAGGTGAATGAAGAATCGGTGCACCAGCGAATGATGCCGTACCGCGGTCGCCACCCACAAGAATCCAGCCCAGTCCAATGGTTCGGGACGAAAACGATCTAGCCCTGGTACGGCATGTACAGGGCGGCAACAAACAGGCCTTCAACCTTCTGGTCCAGAAATACCAGTATCGGGTAAAGCAGGTGGTCAGCCGTTTTGTAAAGGATTCTGCAGAACAGGAAGATATCGTGCAGAACACCTTTATCAAGGCCTATCGCGCATTGCCCGGTTTTCGTGGTGACAGCGCGTTTTACACCTGGTTGTATCGAATTGCGGTCAATACCGCAAAAAATCACCTTGCAGCCGCCGGCCGGAGACCGCCCGTCCAGCATCTGGACGGGGACGGGATGGACCGGACCCGGGGGATGGAAAATCTGGTGGATACCAATTCCCCGGAGGCGGTTTTGCAAAACGACCAGATGATTGAAGTGATCCGCAAAGCCATACACAACCTGCCTGAAGAATTGAAGGAAGCCCTCGAATTGAGAGAGTTCGATGGGCTGAGCTATGCAGAGATCGCCACCGCAATGGATTGCCCGATTGGAACAGTCCGGTCCCGGATCTTTCGGGCGAGGGAAGTGGTGGGACGGGCCCTCGAAGACCTGGAGGAGGAAAAAATCCGATGAAAATGGCCAAAAACAGCGTAAAACGTCACGCAGACCGCTTTTTCCAATGAACTAATGACCATTTCCCCACACTAAACCGAAAGCGGGTGCCCGGCGATTGCATAGAACCATGAATGAGAGAATATCAGAATTAATTGACAACGAACTGGATTCACGAGCCTGCGATACGCTGTTGAAAAAACTCGCCGGGAAAAAGGCCGGGACCCGAAAATGGCGGCAATACCACTTGATTGGCAATGTCATCCGGGGGGAGGCCGGGGCAGGCGGGGTTGATTTGTCGGAAAAAATCATGGCGCAGTTGGACAAAGAACCCACGATCCTGATACCGGTCCGCAAAAATTCAATCCTTGCCCGGGTGCGCCTGGACAGGTTCAAAACCACCGGAGCCGTTGCCGTTGCGGCATCCCTGATCCTGGTTGCGGTCATTTCGTTCCAGCCGGATGCGGAGAATCGTCCCCGAACGGCCACCCTGACCCAAGCGGTCATGGATCCCGCATTGATACAGGAATTCAACGAAATGCTGGTCGGGCATGGGGAGTTTACGGCATCATGGGGATTGAATGGCCTGGCCAGCCATGCAAAATTTGTCGGCAACCAGGCACTGATGACGGAGATTGCCCAATGAGCGTTTTCTCGAAGCCCCAAAAGATGGTGATTCTCTGTCTGATGGGACTCGTTCCCTGCTATGGCCTGGCCGATCCATCAGCCTGGCTGTTGAAAATCAATCGTGCGGCCGCAGAGGTCGGTTTTGCGGGCACCTTTGTCCATATTCATGGTGGAAAAGTGGACACCTTCGAGGTGGCACGAAGAATTCAAAGGGGCGCCGTGGAAGAACGTCTGTATTCCCTGAACGGCTCTGCCAGGGAAGTGATTCGCGCAAAGGAGAGAATCTGGTGCTATCTGCCCGACCAGAACACCGTGGCCTACGATGTCCAGCTGATGGGTGAAAGTGGTTTCCCAAGAATGTTTCCCGGCGATTACCCGCAGCTTGCCAGGCTTTATCGTTTTGCTGAAGGAGGCCGTTCACGGATAGCGGGCCGCGAAGCGCAGCAGATCATGGTCATTCCGAATGATGCCTTTCGATATGGATACACCCTATGGGCGGATACCGAAACCGGGCTGCTCCTCAGGTCGGACCTGGTCAACCAGCAAAACCAGGTGATTGAAAAACTGGTCTTCGTGGACATTGACATTGGTGGAAAAATTTCCGACGACCAGCTGGCTGCGGTCAATACCCAAAGCGGGACCAGGTTATACGGCAATGACCGGGAGCCGGTCGGTGTCCCGACGGATTCGTCCGCATGGACGTTGACCCAGATTCCCCATGGATATCAATTGAGCCGGCACATGAAACGAATTTTCCCAACCGACGAAAGCGAAACGGAACACCTGGTGTATACCGACGGACTGTCCACGGTTTCCGTCTTTATCACGGAGGCGGGGGCGGGGCAGGGCGAGGGGAGTGGAATCAGCCACATGGGAAATGTGCATGCGTACAGGACCACCCTGAACAATCACCGTATCACGGTGATTGGTGAAGTGCCGGCAGACACCGTGGCCTATCTCGGTCAGGGGATCGAATACCGAAACTAGTTCCACCGCGAACCGGAAGTTGTGGCATGAATCCTCCTGGTGAGCCGGTTTCAGGAATCCCGCAGAGTTTGAAAACCAATGAGCACTGAAAAGTATGTCGCAGCCGTTGATCTCGGATCAAACAGCTTCCACATGGTGATTGCCGAGGAAGGGGAACAGGGTCATACCAGGCTCATCGACCGGGTGAAGGAAATGGTCCGATTGGGGGCCGGGCTGGATGAAAACAATCAGTTGTCCCGGGAGGCGCAAGACCGGGCACTCGGATGCCTTCAGCGTTTCAGGCAGCGGTTGCAGAACATTCCAATGCACCGGATTCGGGCCGTTGGGACCAATACATTGCGGGCAGCCAAAAACCGCAACGCATTTCTCCGGGAAGCCGAGGACAGCCTCGGGCACCCGATCTCCATCATCTCGGGGCATGAAGAGGCCAGGCTGGTCTATCTCGGAGCTGCATTTGACCTGGCAACGAGCGGAAAGAAAAGGCTGGTGGTGGACATCGGAGGCGGCAGCACCGAGCTCATCGTTGGCCATGGTTTCAAGCCCATGCGCATGGACAGCCTGCACATGGGTTGTGTCAGCATCAGCAGGCGGTTCTTTCCGGATGGCTATATTTCCGGCCACCGGCTGTTACGGGCCTCCACATTTGTTCTCCACGAACTTGAGACAGTGGTGGCGCTGTATCAACAGCTCGGATGGGATGAGGTCGTTGGAACGTCGGGCACCATCCGGGCCATTGACCAACTTTCAATTTCCCTGGGGTTGAAGCAGGACTGGATCTCCCCGGACAGTTTGCAGGAAACCAGGACCTGGTTGCTGGAAGCCGGGCATTGGAAAAACCTGGACCTGATCACGGAGCAAAGACGCCCGGTTCTGGTGGGCGGATACGTTATTCTGGCGGCGATTTTCGACGCCTTGCAGATTAACCGGATGGAGGCGTCGGAGGGGGCATTGCGGGAAGGTGTGGCGTATGAGCTGATCAACCGGTTGCACAATGAGGACTCGCGATTCCAGGGAGTCAGTGCGTTGCTGGCCCAATTCAGGACAGACCCGGTTCAATCCCAAAGAATCGAGCAGCTCGTGTTGTTCTTTTTGGGTCAGGTCGCCGAAAAGTGGAACCTGTCGTCCGATCTTGACCGGAAGCTGCTTGTCTGGGCGGCCCAGCTTCATGAAGTCGGAATCACCATTTCCTACAGTCACTACAACCGGCACAGTGCCTATATTGTTGAAAACAGTGACATCGATGGATTTTCCCGTCATGTCCAGAGGGTTCTCTCCCTGCTGGTCCTGAATCACCGGCAGAAAATTGATGTCGGACAGATGCAGCGGTTGCCGAAGGGATGGCGAAAGAAAGTGATCTATCTGACCGTATTGCTGCGTCTTGCCATCACATTTTACCGGGGAAGAACCCCGATTGGGTTGTCACACATTCAATTGAGGCCAAAGAAAAGGAAATTGAAATTGCAACTCTCCGAAAAGTGGACAAGGGAACACCCGCTTACCCTTTTTGACCTGGAAACAGAGCGGGAATACCTGCGGTCCGTCGCGATTGAATTGTCCTTCGAAACCAGACAGGACCATCCGCGGAGGTTGGCTTGAAGGCACTCCTGCAGCGCTCCTTTTCCATCGTGAAGGCCGGCAATGAACCGCTTTCAGGGAAAATGCCGGAACGCAAGCACTCATGCACCCGGGCGGTTCGGGGGAACAGGCTGGAGCATGAAGGTTGCCGCAGTTTGATCAGCCATTGGGCCGATAGACCGTCATATCGGACGGTTTCAGGTTTGGCAGGCACCCCATGGCATCCAGGGTGGACAGCAGGAATCCCTGGCCATTCAACCGCCCCAATGCGCCCATACTGCAGGTCTTTTCGCCAAATTGGTCGGCCAGGTCCTGTCGGCCCACCGGGTTGTGCAGCAGGACCGGAACCGGGTCACCACTGTGTTCGCCGTACAGGGAATCCGTAGAGTGGTCTGCACAGACCGCAATGACATGCGCTTCCATATCGCTTTGTTCCAATACCGAATCGAAATGCGATATGAATCTTGCCTTGGCGGCCGGGTCCCGGTCATGCGCGGTGGTATCCGTCGCCTTGATATGCACATAGACCAGGTCATGGGTCTTGAGTGCTGAGTGTGCAAAATCGAGTTTTTTTCGTAAATCCGTATTCGGCAAGGCGGTAAAGGAAGGGTCCGACAGGGCGGTAAACCCGCATAGCCTGGCCAGACCCAAAATGGTGCTTTCTCCGGCGATGACGGCAGCCTTGATGCGCAGATACGAGAGCGTGCTGCTGAAATCCCGATAGGCGCCCACCCCCCGGGTGAGGACCCCGTTAGCGGGATTTTCGCCCTGATGAATGCGCTGCAGGTTGAGGGGGTGCCGGGACAGGATATGGTGGGAAAGCCGGGTAAACTCATTGACGGCATCGGCGGTTTTCTGCGCGTTTTCATCCTTGCTGTTCCGGGAACGGGCTTGCAGTATTCCTTTGTGCACCGCTTTCCCGGTCGGGTCGGTGTCGCTGATTTCCGCCGACAATCGGGGTCCCCGCATGCGAAGTACGCACCGGTGCTGGGTGGCAGGAAAAAGGGAAGCGAACAGGTTGTCGCCCACTTTCAGTTCCTGCAGGGCTTGACACAGTTCAATGACCCCGTCCCGAATCCGGTCCGCCCGGCGGTCCAGGATCCGGTAGTGATCGCCATCCTTTTCCACCGTGGCCAGATTTGCGCGGAAGAGCAGGTCTCCCCACTGCGGTTTCAGGTCGATTCCTGCGGCTTCAATGGGGCCCCGGCTGAGATGGGTCGCATCATGGGGCGACAGGCCGAACAGTATCCCCACACCGGTATGGGTATCCACGGGCAGGCCCGGCAGGACCGGGTCCATGAGTCCGCACTGGTTCAGTCTGGCCAGCTTGTCCAGGTAGGGGGTGTCGGCATATTCAAGAGGGGTGCACCGGTCCAATTCGGCACAGGGACGGTCTCCCAACCCGTCGAGAATGAATACGATGCCCTTCAGCCGATGGTGGGTCATGAATACTGTCTTCTCAGGGCCGTGATTTCCTTCCCGCGATATCGCGAATGTATGGTTTGAACGATCACATTGATCAGGACTGAAACCGTTTCATCGATTGTTTGGTTATCGATGATTTCAATCTCGGCATGATCCGATTCAGAAAGCAGTATGGACTGCAGTTGCCAGATATCATCCAAATTGTTCAGGTAGCGTTTTGCCCGCCGCTGCTTGTTGTTGTCTGCCCGTCCCTTGATATATTTTATCAGCCTTTTTTTGGAGAACGCAGCCAGGCAGACGGGAACGATGACTGCCTCCGAGTGCTCAATCCGATTCAGAATGGAAGGGCGGATGTGGACACCCTCCACAATCAATGAAACATTTTCGTTGAGTGCCCGCTGAATGACCGCTTCACAGGCCACTTCGACCATCTCGGATTGCATCTGAAAACCGTATAACAGGTGATCGTCGTGGTGGTCACGCACGGTTGGAACCTTGATCGACCGGCCCACCTGGAAAGACGATGTATGCAGGGAAGGAGACAGTTTTTTGGGGATCATGATACGCATGACTTCGCGCAACATATCGGTCGACTGGGTTCGAACAATTCCCAACCGGCTTCCGATTTCAGTGGCAATCGTGCTTTTCCCGCACCCGGGTACTCCACCGATCAGCAAGAGAAGCGGATAGCCGTTCAGCAGAAAATCTCTCCACATCAGGTAATAATCGGCATGCCGCTGGCCGATTTCCTTGCGGATGGTCTGGTAGGTCAGGACCGTCAGATCGAAAGAGTCGATTCTCCTTATTTTGTTTTTGACCAGATTGCTGTGGATTTTTCGGGTGATCGCCAGGCATTTTCCCGGTGGAATCGTGCAATTGGCAAGACGCTGGTAGTGAATTCTTCTCGAAAAAGGATCTGAACTGCCGTCCTCGCGGATAATGGAAAGGCTTTTGCGAAAGATCTTTTCCTGCTGGTAATTGTGTACGATTGCATCCGGATGCTTTTGGGTCAGTATCGCCTTGATTCTTTTGCGCAGGTCTTCGACGGTGATTTCGGCGGTCTCATCCAGTTCGTTCCTCAAGTCGGTCGCCATCGTGTACGCGTCGGAAAATTCAAGACCGGCTTCCTGCAGTGACCGGACCAGCATGCCGCGGAGAAAGGGAACCTTCGTTTCCTTTATTTCGTTGATGACCAATAATTTCGACATGGCTATGCTCCGGCGGTGGTGACGGTCCGGGGTACCGGGTCATACGCCCGGCGCACCTCTTCGGCAATCACCTGCAACCCCTGTTCGACCTTCAGCGGGTCCCCGGCATAGGAGACGCGGATGCATTCGTGTTTGTGCTGCCAGGATTCCTGCAAACCCGGAAAAAAGTGGTGGCCGGCAATCACGAAAACCCCGCGTTGCTTGAGTCGTTGGTAGAGGATTTCGCTGGAGACGGGAATCCCTTCAAACCAGAGCCAGAGAAACATGGCTCCTTCCGGTTTGTGAATTCGCACGGGAATGCCTGCCATCCGTTCGCGCACCATGCGAACGGCATGGTTCACCCGTTCTTCGTAATAGGGCTGCACCACGGAGCGGCAAACGGGGATGAGTTCCCGGCTTTGGACCAGCCGGGTCAGAAGCGATGGTCCGAACCGGCCGGGTGCAAGGTTGAAGATTGCGTTGGAGCGGCTGATCAGGGCGATCAGGTCCTCGTTCGCAACAATAATTCCGGTTCGGGCACCCGGCAATCCGAGCTTGGACAGGCTCAGGCAGAGAATGACGTGGTCCTCCCAGACGGGGTTGGCATCAACGAACAGGATTCCGGGAAATGGCAAACCATAGGCCCCGTCGACAATCAGCGGAATATCCCGCTGACGGGCCAGCATGCTCAGTTTGGCCAGTTCCGTATCCGTGACCACATTTCCGGTGGGATTGGTTGGCCGGGAGAGACAGATTGCGGCACAGGTCTCTCCGATTTCCAGGTTTTCAAAATCCACCCGATACTTGAAGAACAGCCCGTCGTCTTCATCCATGCGGATGATGGGTTGACTGGACTGAAACAGCTCATTTTCTCCCAGGCCGACATCCGCATAGCCGATGTATTCCGGTGCCAACGGCAACCGGATGTGCTTGGACAGCCCGCTCCCGTACCTTCCAGACAGGAGATTGAAGACAATCCCAAAACTGGCCTGGCTGCCGTTGGTAACGGCAATATTTTTTTCCGTGACTGGCCAGTCAAAGGTATCTTGCAGCAATCCGGCGAGTGCACGGATGAAACGGTGGTTTCCCTGGGGCGCATCGTAGTTGCCGATCATCTCCTCAAACTCATTCCCCTGATCCATCAGCTGTTTGAGCTCGGACCGGAAGCAGGCTTCCATTTCCGGAATGGCGGCAGGGTTTCCTCCTCCGAGCATGCAGATGTCCTTGTCCTGGTTGACGGCGTAACTCAGGTCATTCATCAGTTGCAGAATGCCGCAATCCGGGTTGAATTTGTCGGCAAAGTCGGAGTATTTCATAGACCGTGGAAGTGATTGAAACGAGAGCCCGGTATCCGGAAATCATCGGTTGCGGCCAGGTTTCGTCGGACAGGTCCTGAACCCGGTGGTCATCCGGAAGAAAAGTGGAAGGTCGGCATTCATTCGCTTTGGCTAGTTGCTGCGCCACTTTGGGTTCAGGGAGGGATTTTTCTGGCCGGCCAGTTCGACAAGGGTGGAATCGGGATTGGTGCGGTTGGCAAAGTGGTTGAAATCAACGAGTATCTTCGCGCTTTCCGTCAGGAACACATCCGGGTTTGCGCTGTCGAACCCGTCCATTTCTGCCGATCGGATACGGTGTTCTTCATCTTCATCCAGCAGGTGTATATCCGAAAACAGGGTTTGTCCAAGTGCCTTTCTTCGGCTGTTTTCCAGGGCCAGGCGTTTCCGGTCACGCTGTTCGCGGTTCAGGCGCCTTTGTTTCTGGTTCAGGGTGACGAAATCCCGTTTGCGGTTTTCCCGATAGAACCGGTTGATATCGAGAAAATAATTGAATTCCGGCTGATTGGCAACCCGGGCATGATGCGCGTTGATCGCCCGGGTGAAGGACTGGTTGGTTAATTTGGCCTGGTAGGGAACGAATGGGGTTTCCTCCACACGGCTCCAGGGGAGTGCGTTTTCGAATGCTCTTTCGCCAGTATCGGTTTCCTGTCCGGTTGTATGCCAGGTGAAATCCGGAATGACCCCGCGGTACTGGGTGCTGTCCCCGTTTATGCGAAAGAATTGTGCAACGGTAATTTTCAGCTGACCCAGATCGGCATCCGTTTCGACAATCCGGTTCAGGTCGACCAGGTTTTGAACCGTGCCCTTCCCAAAGGTGGACTCACCAACGACCAGGCCACGATTGTAGTCCTGGATTGCCCCGGCAAATATTTCCGAAGCACTGGCACTGTTGTGATCGACCAGGACCATTAACGGGCCATCGTAGATGATTCCCGGGTCAGGGTCACGGGTGATCCGAACCTTGCCGGATGCATTCTTGACCTGTACGATGGGGCCCGTTTCGATGAACAGGCCGGTCAGCGTGATCGCTTCCGTCAAGGCTCCTCCACCGTTGCCTCTCAGGTCGATGACCAACCCGTCAATGCCCGCTTGCTCAAGTTCCCCCAGCAGGTGCTGGACATCCCTGGTGGTGCTGCGATAATCGGGATCATTCACGTTTTTGCTGTCCAGGTCACCGTAAAACGAGGGCAACCGGATAATGCCGATCCTGGCGCTGGCCGCTTCGGTGTCCACCTGGAGAATTCCTTTTTTTGCAGCCTGGTCTTCCAGTTTGATCTCATCCCGTTTCAGGGTAACCACCACCGGTTCGCCATCCAGCCCGTCTTCGGCCCGCAGGATTTCCAGGTGGACAATGGAGGCCTTGGGTCCCCGGATCAGCTCCACTACATCGTCGACCCGCCATCCGATAATATCCCTGATTTCCTCCCCTTCCTGTCCCACCCCGACAATGCGGTCCTCGGCATGAAGCTGTTCCGAGAGGTCGGCAGGCCCGCCCGGAATGATTCGGCGCACGATGGTGTATTCATTCTCGGTCTGCAGGACCGCGCCGATCCCCTCCAGGGACAATCTCATGTGTATCTTGAAATTTTCTGCGCCCCGGGGAGAGTAGTAGTTGGTGTGGGGCTCGACAGAGGTCACGTACGCATTGATGAATGTCTTGAAGATGTCTTGCGTTTTTAATTGACGGGTACGACGGGCAATATGTGTGTACCGGTCGCCCAGGGTTTCCGCTATCCCTGCTTCGGGTTTGCCGGCAAGGCGCAAATTGAGGATGTCGTTTTTGATCCGCCGGCGCCAGGTATCCTCCATTTCCTCCTTGCTCTTCGCCCATCTGGCCTGTTCCGGATCGATCAAAAAGGTCTCGTCCAGCGAAAAATCAAACGGTTCATCCAGTCTTTGCAGGGCGTATTCGATGCGTTCATCCACCCGTAGCCGGTAGATTTTGAAAATGGCAAAAACCGGGTCCAGAATGCCCTGTTTGATATAGTCGTCAAACTGGTGTCGAAATCGTTCAAACTGATCCAGGTCACTCTGCAGGAAGAAGTGCCTGGCGGGGTCAAGCCGTTGGATGTATTTGTCCAGTATGATTCCTGAAAAGCGGTCGTCCAGTTCGGTATTTTTGAAATGACCCTTTTCAATCAGGTAATAGATCAGTTTCGTTGTGTCAGATTGTGTTTCGAAGTTTTCCGGAATGACGGATATTTCCAGCGTATCCAGCGTCGACGCGGATACTGCCAGGCCCAGGGTGGCCGCTCCTGCAGCCAGAAAAATCAACCCCCGTTTGGCAGGCCTTCCCGCGAGCGGGGCGGCCGGTTTGCCACTGGACCGCGGAAACAGCCATGTGAACAATCGCTTCATGCCCCGGTCCGGTTGGTGAATCCCCGGAACGCAGGCCGGTCCCGTCTGCCGGCATGCCAACCCCCTCCGTCTTCGTGGAATCGGGCATGTTTCAAGGTTGCGGGCTGGGCTTGGCCCATGGATGTGTTGACCTGACTGTGGTGAAGTTTGCATGATATCACTTTTCGATTCGAACCACTGAATTAATCTGTCGGGTTGACAGGTGCAACTGCCAAATCTACGATTGACCGCATGAACGACAATGAACTCAATACCTTTTCCGTTGCCGAGCTATTGCGTCTACACGTTGGCATCAGCAAGCAACTGCGTACTCGTGGAATCGTGCGAGGGGAGAATGTATCGGCAGGAGAGTTAGCTGAATTTTTATTCTGTCGTTCCTACGAATGGTGGACGCAGGCGAATACCCATTCCGAAAAAGCGTTTGATGCCATGGATGACGAAGGAAAACGCTATCAGATCAAAGGCCGACGCATGCATCACCGTCCCCGCTCTCGACAACTCTCAGCCATACGTGATCTTGAAGAGTTTGACATGTTGGCGGCCGTTCTTTTCGATCACGATTATCGGGTGTTGCGCGCCGCCCTGATTCCAACCGAAGTCGTTCGGAGTCGTAGTAAACATGTAAAACATGACAATAAGTGGAACTTTATTCGGAACCTGCCCCAAGTTCCTGCCATGGTGTGTCCGACGGGTTGCGTCATAACCTGCGGAATGGGCCCCTCTTAGTTGCAGCCTCGAGTTCTCCAATCTCACCAGTAACGCCTAATGGTTTTTGAGTCAGTCGATAGTACTTGACTGCCAGTGCTTTACTCCGTTATCCCGTTATTTCAGGGGTGGCCACGTTCGTCTGAAATACACATAATTCACCACATTTGCCAATGTGTGAAGTTATACGCCAATTTATCTCCCTTGGCTAACCCGACTTCCGCGATTCAACCCGGTTTTCAATTAATTCAGGGGGGTTTTCCAGGAATCGATGACTTAACC
>WTGA01000115.1 GCA_011523765.1 Gammaproteobacteria bacterium | reverse complement strand
AATCCGGACAGGTCACGTGTTAATTATTAGGACAGATCATTTGCTCGTGACATCCGTTCAATAAATGCTTGCAAGCTGCGGAGCAGTTTTATAGACTAGGCCGGAAGGATTTCAAGAATGTACGGCCCAGCAGACAAAACCCGGTGGTTTGCCACAGTAACCAGAGGTGTTTCTGGTGCGGGTGGTGTCCTGCTGTTCCTCCTGTCTTCGTTGCTACTGCGCCCCCAGGCGCACTAATACTTCCCCCTTTTCTGCTGATACCCCCTTAGACTGCCTGGCAAGGCAGGCCGGGAAAACTATGGATTTGAGTTAAAACAGGCAAGACAATGAAAGACAAACTGGTGATTTTTGATACAACATTGCGGGATGGCGAACAGAGTCCCGGTGCATCCATGACGCTGGAAGAAAAAATCCGGATAGCGCGGATGCTGGAAAAAATGAGAGTGGATGTCATTGAAGCCGGATTTCCGGCGGCCAGCCCCGGAGATTTCAAAGCGGTCAATGCCATTTCAAAACTGATCAAGGGGAGCACGGTCTGTGGGTTGGCCCGGGCCAATCGGCAGGATATAAAAAAAGCGGGAGAGGCCCTGAAGCCCGCTGCTTCAAGCCGCATTCATACCTTTATCGCCACGTCACCCATACACATGAAGTTCAAGTTGCGGATGCACCCGGACCAGGTGGTGGAAAGTGCGGTTTCCGCAATCCAACAGGCCAGGGGCTATACGGACAACGTCGAGTTTTCCCCGGAAGATGCGGGCCGGTCCGAGTTTGATTTTCTCTGCCGGATCATCGAAGAGGCGATCAGGGCAGGGGCCAAAACCATCAATATACCGGATACGGTGGGTTACAACCTGCCGGCACAGTTTGGTGAATTGATCAGGAATCTCATGGAAAAAATTCCGAATTCGGACGAGGCCATCTTTTCCACGCACTGTCACAATGATCTGGGCCTCGCTGTGGCCAATTCCCTGGCGGCAGTGATGCAGGGTGCCCGGCAGGTTGAATGCACCGTCAACGGTCTGGGAGAACGTGCCGGCAATGCATCGCTTGAGGAAATCGTCATGGCCGTACGGACCCGGCAGGATGAATTCAGCTGTGATACGGACATCGATGCAACGCAGATTGTGCCGGCCAGCAGGCTGGTCTCCAACATTACCGGTTTTCCGGTGCAGCCAAACAAGGCGATCGTGGGCGCGAATGCCTTCGCGCACGAAGCCGGCATTCATCAGGATGGTGTCATCAAGGCCAGGGAAACCTATGAAATCATGTCTGCAGAAGAAGTTGGCTGGGGTTCGAATCGTATGGTGCTCGGAAAGCATTCCGGCAGAAACGCATTCAGGCAGCGGCTGAAGACACTTGGATTCGAATTTGGTTCCGACCAGGAGCTTGATGATGTGTTTTGCCGTTTCAAGGACATGGCAGACCGGAAGCATGAAATCTATGACAATGACTTGCAGGCCCTGGTGACGGAGTCGGGAAATATTGCCGAGAACGAGAGATTCAAGCTGAAACACCTCCAGGTCCACTCCCAAACCGGTCAAACACCGCATGCGAAGGTGGTCGTTGAGGTGGATGGAGTGGATGTGAATGCGGAAGATTCCGGCAATGGCGCCGTGGATGCCACATTCCGGGCCATTGAAAAAATCATTGATTCAGGCAGTGAGCTTCAGCTGTATTCGGTAAACAGTATCACCAGTGGAACGGACGCGCAGGGCGAGGTCAGTGTCAGGCTGCAAAAAGACGGGTGGATTGTCAACGGGCATGGTGCAGACCTGGACATCATCATCGCCTCAGCGAAATCCTATATCAACGCCCTGAACAAGCTGGTCAGTTCTGAGTCCAGGATGCATCCCCAACTTGCCGAGGCAATTTGACAGCCAGGATTTCAGGAACTCCCAATGACCCGCCTGGATAACCGGCAGATCGGTATTCTCAGAAAAATGAGAATTGATCTCTGGCAGTTACGGGAACCGCCGGGTTCCCCGGATGCGGACCTGGCTGCACCGGGGTCGAATACCCGTCCGGAACCGGTTTCCGGACCTGGCGAAGATGCCCGGCCGGGAGGGGAGTCCGGCGTGATGGAGATGGCTGCAATTTCCGATCAGGTCAGTCAGTGCCGAAAATGCCCGTTGCATGCAGGCCGGATCCGTACGGTTCCCGGCACGGGGAGCATGCAAGCTGAGTGGATGTTTGTCGGGGAAGCACCGGGGCAGAATGAAGATGAACAGGGGTTGCCGTTTGTAGGACGGGCGGGACAGTTGCTTGACTTGATGATTGCGGCCCTGAAGATGCGAAGAGAGCAGGTGTTTATCACCAATGTACTCAAGTGTCGTCCGCCGGGAAACCGGGACCCGCTGTCCGAAGAAGTGGTGGAATGCGAGCCATATTTACACAGACAGCTGAAAATCATCCGGCCGAAGATCATTGTGGCCCTGGGAAGAATCAGTGCCCAGGCCCTGCTGAAAACCGGTGCGCCATTGAGGCAGTTGCGCGGGTCCGTACATCACTATGGCGAAGACCGCATCCCTCTGGTGATTACCTACCACCCGGCATATCTTTTGCGAAGCCCCCAGCAAAAAGCCGGTGCCTGGGACGATTTGTTGCTGGCGCGTTCCATTGTCAGGGCCAAGGCCCATTGACCCGTCCGGTCATCCACGGTAAAGATTCCCAAAAGGCCCGGTCACGGGCCTGGTTCTGACTGGGCAGGAGGAATCGGAAGCGGAGCCGTTCTCCGTTATGAAGGTCGGCCAATGATGATTTTCTGGCCCGGGACCAGCAAGGTGGTTTTGCTGATTCCATTCCAGTGCAGCAGCATTTCCATCGAAACCCCGATGCTGCGGGAGATTTTCCAGAGCGAATCCCCCGATTGTACGGTATAGAGCTGATCTCCATCCTGGATTTCAATATCGCTGACCGATGCCTTGGCATACTGTTCATGGTCCGTGCGGACCGGAATGATCAATTCCTGGTCGGGGTGGATCAGATCAGAGACGAGTCCGTTGATTTCGACGATGGATGCCACGGTCACGCCATGCTTTCTGGCTATTTTACCCAGATACTCCCCTTCACGTACCTGGTGTCTGGCCCCGACCTGGCGCTTCTGCAGGCCGAGAGTCTCCAGCCTCGCCAGAAGGGCGTCCGCATAGGCCGCGGGCACGACGATATGGTGCGGGCCATTCAGCGGGGTGACCCCTCTTTTATATCCCATGTTCCAATGAGCCAGTTCACTTTCCGAAACCGGGATCAGGGAGGCGACTACCGCCAAATCCGTCTGGATTCTGACATCCACCACCGTCAGCGTCTGCGTATCGGGGATGGGGCGCAATGCAACGCCGTACTTTTGAGGGTCCTGGATGATGTTGCGGATCGCGAACAATTTCGGCAGGTAGGCCGCGGTTTCCTTGTGCAATCCCAGGGATGAGTAATGGATAGGCTTGTTATTGGCGAGATTCTCCTTGATATGCAGATGGATGGCTCCTTCGCCGGTATTGTAGGCGGCGAGGGCCAAGTGCCAGTTCCCATTGAATTCCCGAAAAAGATATTCAAGGTAATCCAGGGCTGCCCGGGTGGAGTGTACCATGTCTCTTCGACCATCCATCCACCAGTCCTGTCTCAGGCCAAACCGCTTTCCGGTTGTATCCATAAACTGCCACATGCCGGCTGCTTCGGATTTTGATGTGGCTTCAGGGCGGAACTCGCTTTCCACCGCAGGAAGAATTGCGATCTCCGACGGCATGCCCCGTTTCTCTACTTCATTGAGAATATAGGGCAATAGCCAGTATGCACGATCGGCCAGCATTTCGAAATACTTGGGCTGACTGCTGTACAGGCGTTCATACCTTTGAATCTTTTCCTCCGAATCCTTTGGCACGGGGATGGCGAAACCGGTACGAAGCCGATGCCACAAGTCCTGCTTTTCTGCCGTCATCGGTACCGCCGGTTCCGGACGGTGCTCCATGATCGCCGGAATCTCCTTGGTGGCCATGACTTCGACCGTGGCGGGTGGGCTGACAGGAGAAACGCTGTCGTTCAGCAAAGACACGAGCAGGAAACCGACCGGCAAAAGAGGAGAGCTGAAGGTTTTCATCACAAAATTTTAGTGTGAATTGAGGATACGGGAGTCGATATAACCCCTGAAAAACCAGATAGATTCCGAAAGATGATGAAGAATCAAACAGATCAATATGATACCACAATCCATTATATAACAACCCGTCAAACAATGCACAGGGCGGTGGCGACAAGGGCGGTGGCGGCCCATTGCCGCCGGATGACCGCAATGGATCATGCCAAGGGTAAGGGATTGCAGGGGTTTTGGAAACCGGTGCGTGTCTTTTTTTCGGGAAACAGTTTCCGGCCGGGTGGCGAGGTGCCGGTGAAGCGGGACGAAAGCCCGTCTGTTGCAGGGATTCGTCTGCCAGGGGAGGGGGACGGGTGTTTCGGGTGAAGACCGGCCCAGACCTTCTGCGCAGCCGCCGGGCACGATGAAATGGAATCGCCGGCACGACCGGGGTGCGGGGCTCCGAAGAGCCTCCATTCGGGAATCGGCGGGATGGTTGCGTGT
Source organism: Gammaproteobacteria bacterium (assembly GCA_011523765.1). GTDB lineage: Bacteria > Pseudomonadota > Gammaproteobacteria > Arenicellales > Poriferihabitantaceae > WTGA01. The sequence continues at coordinate 15,142 of WTGA01000115.1, read as the reverse complement.
GGCGACCGGGAATGGGTGCCAGGGGGCGTAAAATCCCTGCTGGAAATTGGGAATCCCTCCCGCACAAAACCCTCACCGGAACTATCGCTGTATGAACGGCCCCGGCTGAATTATAATCGCAACAGAATTTGATCAACCCGAGGTCTGACATGAAACAACCGGTAACCGTTGCGGTCACAGGCGCCGCAGGCAGTATTGCCTATGCATTGCTGTTCAGAATCGCGGCAGGAGACATGCTGGGGAAGGATCAGCCGGTCTCCCTGAATCTGCTGGAAATTCCTCCTGCGATGGACACATTGAATGGCGTGGTCATGGAGATCAATGACTGTGCATTTCCGCTGGTCACTGAAGTTCGTGCCACGGACAACCCGGATGTTGCGTTTTCCGGGGCGGAATATGCATTGCTGGTAGGATCAAAGCCAAGAGGCCCGGGGATGGAGAGAGGAGACCTGTTAAAGGACAATGGTGCAATTTTTTCTGTACAGGGTAAATCCCTGAATGACCATGCTTCCAAAGATGTCCGGGTACTGGTGGTCGGGAATCCGGCAAATACCAATGCCCTGATTGCGGCGGCCAATGCGCCGGACCTCGACAGGTCGCAATTTTCGGCGATGACCCGGCTGGATCACAATCGTGCAAAATCCCAACTTTCCGAAAAACTGGGAACGCATCACTCGGCTATTTCCCGAATGACGATTTGGGGCAACCATTCAGCCACCCAGTACCCGGACATCTCGCAGGCCGGGGCGGGCGGTCAATCCGTGAGTGACCTCGTGGAACGGTCATGGTTGGAGGATTCGTTTATTCCGACAGTTCAGCAGCGGGGTGCGGCAATTATCCAGGCCAGAGGAGCGTCCAGTGCCGCTTCAGCCGGCTCGGCTGCCATTGACCATATGCGCGATTGGGTCCTGGGGACGCCGGCGGATGATTGGGTCAGTATGGCGGTTTCATCAGATGGCAGTTACGGCATTACCGAAGGCTTGATGTATTCCTTTCCCGTTACCTGTCGGGATGGAAACCATGCCATTGTCCAGGGCCTGGAAATCAGTGACTTCAGCCGGGAACGGATGTCGATCACGGAAGAAGAACTGAAGGAAGAGAAAAAGGCAGTGGAGCATCTGATTTGATTCAATCGGCCATGGTACGGGAGCATGGTCCCGGCTTCTGTACCGGTCCGGAAATTGCCGCCACAGGCGTGCAGGCGATTCATGGAAATCAGCGTTGTCATCCCAACCTATAATCGGGCACAACTGGTTTCCAGAGCGGTGAAATCCGCACTGGAGCAGTCCTTGCGTCCATGCGAGGTTATTGTGGTGGACGACGGGTCAACGGACCAAACCGTTTCGAACCTGGTCCGGGCGTTTGCCGGCATCAAACTGGTTCAACAGGAACATTCGGGGGTCAGTGCCGCACGAAATGCCGGAATAGGACAGGCATGTGGAGAATGGATCGCATTTCTTGACTCGGATGATGAATGGAAAACCGGGAAACTTGAACAGCAGGCAAAGGCCATTGACAAGGAAAGGATGAAGGGGAGGGAGTTTCTGGTTTGCCATACCGATGAAATCTGGATCCGGAATGGAACCAGGGTCAATCCGATGGACAAGCATGCAAAGCCCCAGGGGTGGATTTTTGAATCATGTTTGCCACGATGTTGCGTTTCACCTTCGTCGGTGGTTCTTCACCGGAACCTGTTCACGCGGTTCGGGGTCTTTGATGAAACTCTGCCCGCCTGCGAAGATTATGACTTATGGCTGAGAATTTTTTCCCGGCTCCCGGTCCTGCTGGTTCCGGAGCGGCTGGTGGTCAAGTATGGCGGTCACGCGGACCAGCTTTCCAGGCAGTACTGGGGAATGGACCGGTTTCGGGTCCAGGCACTTGAAAAAATATTGCAAACCGGAAAGCTGGAAGTCCTCCAGCAGCAGCAGGTAATCCATGCGCTCAAGGAAAAGATTGCCATCCTGGTCAACGGTTTCGAAAAAAGAGGAAACATCGATCAGGCCGTCCATTACCGTAACAAAATGGGTCGGCTGGAAGGAACCGCACAGTGGAACAGGTGGCACAGGGGTTATCCGTCTTGCTGAATGTCATCACCGCTTTTGCAGGAGAAGCGGCCCCCATCATCAGGGAACTGGGGTTGCAGCCTGTCCATACAGATCGAGGGTGCCGGGTCTATGAAGGCGTGGGCATTCGACTCGGCATCAGTGGTATGGGGCATGGCCCGGCCAAACAGATGGCCGGCTATCTCCTGTCCCTGGGGCAGGCAGAAAGGATGGATTGGCTGAACATAGGAATTGCCGGCACGGCCGACTGGAAGGTAGGGACGATGGTGGTTGCCCGGTCCGTGGCGGAATATCCCGCGGGCCGTACATGGAAACTGAACATGAAGCCCGGGGTCACTCTGCCGCCGGTGGCGGTCCGTTCAGTCCAGGACGTTGCGCAACAGTATGACCGGGGATTTGTCTATGAAATGGAGGCATCGGGGATATTGTCCGCGCTCCCTGTCACCATGCATGACCGGGTGTACTGCATAAAACTCATCTCGGATGGTCCGGATAATCCGGTCGGCACACTGACCAGGACAGCCTGGTTAACCCTGATTGAGGAGGCAAAAGACGATATACTCCGGTGTGTGAACCAGATTGTGCAACCGACCGTTTGATTCAGAAAACATTCACATTTGTCAGGTAGTTTAAGCATGTCTTCATTTGATATCGTATCTGAAGTGGACTGGCAGGAAGTAAAAAACGCAGTGAATATGGCGAACAAGGAAATCGTGAACCGTTATGACTTCAAAGGGAGTCATGCGAAGATCGAGGAATCGGACCCTCTTGTGGTGCTGTGCGGAGACGATGCGTACAAGGTCGGACAAATGCTGGACATTCTGCAGTTGAAAATGGCCAGGCGCGCAATCAATCTTGAAAGCCTTGAAAAAGGGGAAATCAGGGAAAGCCCTGCCGGGAAGGCGGTCCAGGAAATCCGGGTACGCCAGGGGATCGATACGGATTTAGCCAGGAAGATCGTGAAGCTGGTCAAAGGCCAGAAATTGAAAGTCCAGGCGGCGATCCAGGGTGACCAGGTACGCGTTACCGGAAAAAAAAGGGATGATTTGCAGCAAACCATCGCCCTGTTGAAGGACCAGGACCTGGGATTGCCCTTGCAATATACCAACTTCCGGGATTAACCGGGTCGGGTCCCTGGTCACCGCCCGAAGGAAATTGAACACTGCAATGTTTCGATTCATCTCAGTTATTTCCTTGGCGTGTACATTGATCGCGAATCCAGCCAGTGCAGAAGACCCGATTGAGAACGCCAGGAGAAACCTGTTGAAACTGCTGCCCGGAGATATCGAGATTCTGGGTATCGAAGAGTCCGCAATGGAAAATACCTTTATCGTTCAACTGGAGTCGCAGGAGCTGTTTGTCTACAGCCGGGGTGATTTCCTGCTGATCGGTGACCTGTATGACGCAGCGCGACAGGTCCACGTGGGCGAGGAAAGAATGGCAGCAAGGATGGCCGAAGCGGTCGCATCGGTTTCTCCGGACCAGATGGTTGTCATGGGGCCGGATACCGGGCGCTACGTGACCGTTTTTACCGATACGGACTGCGTCTATTGCCAGCAGTTCCACAAAACGGTGCCCGAGTTGCAGGAGCGGGGCTTGCAGGTGCGCTACTTGATGTTCCCGAGAACGGGCATCGGTTCACCCAGCTATCATGAGGCCGTGGCGGTCTGGTGTTCCGAAGACCAGGGACAGGCCATGACGGTGGCCAAATCCGGAGGAGTGGTCGAATCCACAGAGTGTGAAAATCCTGTTGAAAGCCAGTATTTTCTGGGGAGGAAAATCGGGGTCCGCGGAACGCCGACCCTGGTTCTGGACAACGGGCAGGTCATCCCCGGATTTCTCACCCCGGACGAGTTACTGGCTGAAGCGGAAATGGCGGGAAACTGAACGCCCGGATGCCGGGCTTCCGGTCCCGGCATTTTGCCCGGTGCCGTTCCGCAAGGCGGCCCCTGCGGTTACAGGGCGATGGTGCTTCCGAAGTTTTCCTTGTACCGGGCTTCGATATCGCTTTGACTGGGCCGGTGATTCTGGGTGCCCGGGTGTTCGATTTTGATTCCCCCCATCAGGGAAGCCAACTGCCCGCTTGACTGCCAGTCCCATTGATGGCTGACACCATAAAGCAGGCCTGCCCGGAAGGCGTCTCCACACCCTGTGGGGTCATGGATTCCTGAAACCCGGACCGGTGAAATGTGTGTGCAATTCCCGCCATGGTGAATTTCCGCACCCTTCCCGCCGCGGGTGACAATCAGGGCTTCCACCTGCGAGGAAATCTGTTCCAGGGACTGGCCGGTTTTTTCCATGAGCATTTCAGATTCGTAATCATTGACACAGACATAGTTCGCCTGGCGGATCAGGGTCTTCAGGCGGTTCCCATCAAACATCGGCAGCCCCTGTCCGGGGTCAAAGAAAAACGGTATTCCGGCTTCAAAAAACTGTGCGGAATGCGCGATCATGGCGTCATACCCGTCGGGTGAAACGATCCCCAGCTCGACATGGCCGGCATCGCTGACGTGGTTCTCGTGGGCATGGGTCATGGCCCCCGGGTGAAAGGCTATGATCTGGTTGTTGTCGGCATCCGTGGTCAGGAAGGCCTGGGCGGTAAAAGTGCCCGGAATCTCCTTGACGTGGGTGTGGTCCAGCCCGCTTTGCTCCATCCATTGACGGTACGGGGAAAAATCCTCCCCGACCGTTCCCATGGGGACGGGGTCACCGCCGAGGAGCCGCAAATTGTAGGAGATGTTTCCCGAGCACCCTCCAAATTCCTTGCGCATGTCAGGGATCACGAAACAGACATTCAGGATATGCACCTGGTCAGGCAGGATGTGATTCTTGAATTGGTCCGGGAACACCATGATGGTGTCGTAGGCGAAGGAACCGGTAACGAGTGTAGGCAATGGAATACTCCGGGTTTGAATCTAGGGTTGTTTGGCGTGGCAGTGCTTGCAAAGACCATACAGTGTCAGCGAGTGGTCCTGAATGAAAAAATCATGGTTTTTGGCAACCTTGTCCTGTTGTATTTCGATTCTCTGGTCAAAAAATTCGATCACTTTTCCACATTTTACGCACACCATGTGATCGTGGTGTTCTTCCGTATCCAGCTCGAATACAGCACGCTCCCCTTCAAAATTGTGGCGGATCACCAGTCCGGCGCTTTCAAACTGGGTCAGGACCCGGTAGACCGTCGCCAGGCTGGTGGACTCTTTCTCTTCAAGCAACTCCTTATAGACATCCTCGGCACTGAGATGTTTCACTTTGCTGTTTTCAAGAATGGACAGGACCCGCAGACGCGGCAGGGTCGTTTTGAGTCCAGCTTGTTTGAGGTCCGTGCTATCCATCCCAATGCGCAGATGCGGAGTTACCGCGGGGATTATACATGAGATACCACCGTGATTTCAGTTTGCACCGGCCCGCCGTTGCGCTGCACGGCAACCTTCCATTCACTGGCGGCAGGCTGCCGGAATGTCCCCCGCAATTCCCATGGCATATCGGGCGAATACCTGTTTCAGATGGATGCTGTCATCCGCCACATTCAAGCCCAGCCGGCGTGCGGTGACCAGGGGCTTTGCGGAAGTGCCGAAAACGGTCTTGAAGCCTTTCATGGTTGCCAGGACCAGGCTGTTTTCCCCCTTTCTCCATCTCTCGTACCGACGCAGGACCGGTTGTCCCGCAATCCGTTTGCCCGTGCGATGCGCGTTTCCCACGACCTGGGCCAGCGCGGCCGTATCCAGGATCCCGATATTGGCACCGAGTCCTGCCAATGGATGAGTGATGTGGGCGGCATCCCCCACCAGGGCGGTCCGCCTGGAAATGTACTGGGCCGCATGATGCTGTCCCAGTGGAAACAGGAATCGTCGGTCACAAACCGAAATCTCTCCGAGGTGCTGCCTGAAATGCCCGGACAATGTGGATTCAAATTCCAGGTCGGACAGGGCCATCAACTCTTCGGAAAGCCCCCGGTCACAGGACCAGACAACCGAACAGCGTCCATCCCAAAGAGGCAGCATCGCCACCGGGCCGGTCGGCAGAAAACACTGCCAGGCAGTTCGCCGGTGGCTTTCCCCCGGAACCACGGTGGTTACAATGGCATCCTGCTGGTAATCAAAGTGCCGGCAGTCGATGGCGGACAATTCACGTACTCTTGATTTGGCGCCATCGGCACCCACCAGCAGTTTGCAGGCAAGTGTCCGGTGGCTGTCCATCTCCAGGATCACCCGGTCCCGGCCCAACTGCCGGTCCGTGATGGTTGTCCCTTCCAGAATGGAAACGTTGTGGTGTTGCCGAAGCTTGTCTGCGAGTGCGCCGGTCACGGCATTGTTTTCAATGATGTACCCGAGTTCCCGGCACCCCATTTCCCGGGCATCAAATGAAATGGATGCTTCTGAATTTTCCTCCCATACATGCATGCCCGCATAGCGGCTGAACCGCCTTCTCTCAATGCCGGGCCAGACTTTGAGATACCTGAACAGATTGGAGGATGCAATGTTGATGGCACTGACCCGGGGGCAGGTCGTGGTTTCGTCCCAGTCGGCGATGGACTTGCTGTCCACCAGGCCAACCCGCAAACCCTGGTCGGCAAACAAACACGCCGCCGTGCACCCGGTCATGCCAGCCCCGGCTATCAGCACATCAAAATTCGGATTGCCGGTGCCTGCCATGGGGTCACTCTCCCAGGGGGATTCCCAATGCAAGTCCCGATTGCCGGCCGTGCATTCCCAGAGTCCGGCGCAACAGGAACCGTTTGGCGGGAGGAAAGTGCTCAATGGCCTGCAGGGCGAGGTTCCGGGCGGTTGGCAGGAAGAGGCGTTTGCTCGTGAAAATCGACACCAGCGAATGGGTGAAGCCGCTGACCATTTTGGTGTCCCGGGCCCGTGAGTCATAGTAAAGGTCAATCATGGATGGAGTTCCCACCTGCCCTGCCGGCGTGTTGAAGATGATTTCCGACAGTTCGGCGGCATCACGCAGACCGAGGTTGAATCCCTGCCCGGCTACGGGATGCACCGTGTGCGCCGCGTTGCCAATGACAATCGTCCGGTCCAGGTCGGGCCGGCACAGGGTTGAGCGTTTCAGGGAATAGCTTTTCCGGGGGGACGGATGAGTGAAATTTCCTGCACGGTCACCAAATGAGGATTGCAGCAGCCGGATGAATGGCCGGTCCTCCAGGGCCAATCGGGCCTCCAGGTTTTCATTCCGGGTGGTCCAGACCACCGCATAGCGGTGGTTTCCGTTGAGCGGGCAGTGGGGAAGCAGGGCCAGGGGCCCTTCGTCTGTGAAGCGTTCATAGGCACGCCCATGGTGAGGGCGGTCCACCGACACGATGCACAGCACCGCCGATTGGGGATACTCAAAGGTCCGGGGCTCGAGATGATGCTGTTTCAGCAGGGATGACCGGCCGCCGTCGGCAATGATCATCAGCCTGCAGTCCACGGTCTGAAGGTGTTCGCCCGACTCATATTTGACCTGGCAATGGTCCCGGTACGGTTCACTTTCCACCACCCTTCCCGGGCAGGCAATATCAATGTTGCCGGCAGGTTTCAGCCGGTCCCACAAAATGCTGCCCAGGACGCGTGTGGGGACCACATACCCCAGGGCACGGGTGCCGACATGCTTACAGGACAAGTGGGTTTGCCCGGACCGGCCCCGGTCGGAAATGTGAATATCCAGGATCGGTTCTGCTCCCATGGACCGTATGTCCTCCCACACGCCCATGGCCTGAAAGATCACCCGGGCGGTATGCGTCAGGGCGACGGTACGTTCATCATAGCTTGGCTGCCGGGCAGAATCCGGGGGATGGGATTCGATGACCAGGATTTTTTTCCCGGACGGGGCCAGTGCGGCGGCCAGGCTGGCCCCGACCAGACCCCCTCCGGCAATGACCACATCATAGTCACCATGCTGGGTTTCTCCGGTCAGCGATGCCTCCTCCATCATGCGGCCATCAAAGCCTCGATTTCCTCGACTTCCTTGGGAACATTGCCGGTCAGCACCGCATTTCCCCTTTTGGTGACATGGACATCATCTTCGATCCGAATGCCGATGTTGTGCCATTTTTCATCCACGCCGGTAGCCGGGGAGATGTAAATCCCCGGTTCCACGGTCAGGATCATGCCAGGCTCCAGGATTCGCCATTCATCCTCTATTTTGTAGTCACCGACATCGTGTACATCCATGCCCAGCCAGTGCCCGGTCCGGTGCATGTAAAATGGACTGTAACCCCGGGTTTCGACCAGTTCGTCGACGTCACCCTGCAACAGGCCCAGGTCAACCAGCCCCTCGGTGATGACCCGTACCGCGGTATCGTGGTACTGGATGACGCTGAGATTCGGGGCCACCGCATCAATGGCTGCTTTTTGGGCTTCCAGCACAATTTCATACACGGCTTTCTGTTCGCCGGTGAATCTGCCGTTGACCGGAAAGGTCCGGGTGATGTCCGATGCATAGCAATCCAGTTCAGCACCGGCGTCAATCAGCAGTAAATCCCCATCCTTCAATGGGCAGTTGTTGTCGGTGTAGTGGAGTATGCAGGCATTTTCACCCCCTGCGACGATGGATGGATAGGCAGTGCACGCACTGCCCCCCAGGCGAAATTCGCATTCCAGTTCGGCCTGGACCTGGTATTCAAATTTCCCCGGTGCCGTAAACCTCATTGCTCTGGCGTGTCCGGCGGCCGCCAGTTTTCCCGCAGCATGGATCAGTTTCACCTCATCCTTTTTCTTGATCAGGCGCATTTCATGGAGAATATGCCGGAGGTCGATATACTCTCCCGGAGCGTGCGCTCCGGAACGAATCCGGCCGCGTACGGCGTTGATGCTGCTGAGCAGTTCCGTGTCAAATTCCGGGTACCGGCCCATCATGGTATAGACCTTGTCGCGATTGTCCAGCAATTCAGGCAGGCAGTCGTCGAGCTGTCCGATTGGCAATGCCTGGTCTGCGCCGTAGGTTTCCATGGCACCCTCAAGTCCCGCTCTTCGACCGTCCCACAACTCCTTTTCGGGGTTCCTTTCACGGCAAAACAGCAAAAACTCCCCTCCGGGTCTTCCGGGAGCCAGCACCGCGACGGCCTCGGGTTCGGGAAAATGGGTGAGGTAATAGAAATCGCTGTCCGGACGGTACGGATAAAAGGTATCACCGTTGCGCGGCTGGTGATGGGCGGTGGCCAGAATGGCGATTCCGTCGTCTATACAACGCATCAGGTCCTGGCGTCTTTTCTGGTGGATTTCACTGGGCATGTTCTTGAATTTAGTGAATTTCGCGGCTTCCAATGGAAGGGTTCGGATTCAAGGTGTCGTAAATGGCCTGAACCCCCACTCTAAGGTATTCCTCAAGTTCGACGAGCGACCTCTCGTCGTCCTCATTGTACTCTTCAATCGACGTGACATCGAGACTGCCGATTTCAATCATATCATCAATCAATTCCTGAACAGCTTCCCCGTGTTCGTTAATTTCGGTCTCTGCATCGAAACAGAAGCCCTGCAGGAAACCTTCGCACCAGTCCGAGATTGCAAAAGCGAACTCCTTGTTATCGGCCTCTTCGGGAGGAAGGAGCGGATTGAAGGTGGGTTCTTCAGACTGGAGGTCGCGAAGGACCAGTTCAAACATTCCTTCGAACAACGTGATCCCGTCCGGGTCGTCGACTCTGAACAGGTAGAGCCTGCCGGCCAGATTCTCTGCTCGAATTCCACGGCACGCCAATCCTGTCAACAGGCCATGCGCCTCAGAGGCGCCGCTGTTCCACGGGGTCGATTTCAGTTTCTCGTCCAGGTCCCGGTATATTTTCTGTTGAAACCGGCGTGCTTCAAGCGGCTCAGTATCTGGCATGGAGCGGACTCGACAATGGGCGGTGAAAAGCTGGAGCGGTGAACCTACCAGGGCAGTTCATACCCTTCGGCATGCCAAAACCGGCCGGTGTTGGCCAGTGTCAGTTGGTCCATCACCTCAATGAGGCCGCTGGCCGCTTTCGAGGGCGGGATGCCTCGGCCGCCAGTCATGTCCGTGGCCACCAGGCCGGGGTGCAGCAGGGCCACGGCAATTTTCATGGGCTCAAGGTCCCTGGCCAGACTCACTCCGGCAGCGTTGACAGCCGCCTTGGAGATCCGATAGCCATACATGCCGCCCGAGGTGTTGTCCCCAAGCGACCCCATCCGGCTCGACACAATGCCGATCCTGGATTTCGGGAGCAGATGGTCGTACAACGCATGAATCACCCGGAGCGGGCCCAGGGTATTTACGATGAACTGATTCTCTATCCTGTCAAAATCCATGTCATCCAGATTTTCCCTGGTCAGTTTCCCCGCATTGTGAATGAGAAGATGCAACGGGGTTTTCCCCAGCCCGGATTGCAGCTTTCTGATGCCGCGGGCACTGGACACATCGACTCCGTCGAGTATTTCTGCCCCGGATTCACGGAGCAGGCCGGGGGCATTTCTGCAGGTCGCCAGGACCCGGGCGCCCCGGGTGGCATATTGCCGGCACAATTCAAGGCCAATGCCGCGGTTGCCGCCTATAATCAGAATGTTCATGATTCAACTGTCATTGATCCGGTTTTTCCGGGAGTATGCTGGCCGCTGCCGGGCATAACGGCCTTCCGGGGAAACAATATCCGCGTTTCCCATGATTTTCTCAAGAGAATTTTGTTATATTTGTTATATTGACATTTCAAGTATTTGACGATGAAGATTCGGCCATTTATATTTCTGTGTCCCGCTTTGTCCTGAAACAGGGTGACCCGTACGAGAGCTTATACCAACCGGTAATTTTTATGGAAGATTTTATGGAAGATACGATTCGGAAATTGGAGCAGCGTGTTGCCGATATGATACAGTTGTGTGAAGAGATGGGCCGGGAAAATGAACTCCTCCGGGCCGACCAGCAGCTGCTTCGACAGGAATTCAAGGTTTTACAGGAAAAGAATAAAATAGCCAGAGGGCGTATTGAACAGATTGTTGCCCGATTGAAGTCCCTTTAGTTTTGGCCGAATCTACCCAACCGGTGTCCACATCAATCATGACGGAGCAAAAATCACAACCGAAGATCAATATTAAACTGAGTATCATGCAACGGGAATATACGGTTGCATGCCAGGAGGACGAATCTGCCGGGTTGATTGAAGCGGCGGCCTACCTGGACAAGCATATGCGGTTGATCTCCGCAAACAGCCGGGTTTTGGGTATGGACAGATGTGCAGTGATGGCGGGGTTGAATATCAGCTATTCATTCCTGAAATTACAGAAATTGGCGGATAACAACCAGCATGTCGGCGCGAGGCTGGAAAAACTCCATGACCAGGTGGAAAAGGTGATTACCAATATCCAGCAGGATATGGAGCACGTAGCGTGATTTGATTTTCCTATTTTTTGTTTTCTTGTTACACTTGGCTCTGGTATTGCCTGCGGTGTTCGAGTAGTTCTCCGAATCCCTTCGAACCTAATCTTATATCTCGGGTGCTGTGACGAGTGGCGGGCGTGTATGACCCCGGTCTGACTGGCGCGATTCCCGAAGTTGCTCTTGGCACCCACTTGGACCTTGCGGTTCAAGGTAATGTGAGCATACGGCACTGGCGGACAATGCCTGTTTAACCCTGCCTCAATGCTTTCCGGGTATCGGGTGTTTCGTTGCCCGGGCCGGCAGGCGTGCACGGCCGGACCAGACAGGACCCGCACACTGACACGGTACGCGTTGAACACCAAGCCAGAACTCAGGAAACGGTTACGCGCCCATCGCCGGTCACTTTCCGCAGCGGACCAGTCCAGGGCCGCAAAGGACCTGCTGGAACAACTCAAGTCCCTGCCGGTTTTCAGGAATGCAAAAAGGGTGGCCATGTACCTGGCCAGTGACGGGGAAATTGACCCGGTCCGGGTCATGGCATGGTGCTGGCCCCGGGGCATCCGGTGTTATGTGCCGGTCGTCATGCAGGATGACCGGAACACCCTGGTCTTTGCCGAGGTCACCGAGCACACCACATTCAGTGAGAATAAATTCGGAATCAAGGAGCCGGTCACCGGTCGTCGCGACCTCATTGACATACAACAGCTGGACCTGGTTCTCCTGCCTTTGGTGGCTTTCGACCTGAACGGGAACCGGGTCGGCATGGGCGGCGGCTTCTATGATGCGACATTCGGGTTTGTCAAGGAGGCAGTTTGCGACCGCCCCCGGTTGATTGGCGTTGCCCATGATGCACAGAGAGTGGACCAGGTGGAGGTGGAACCCTGGGACATCCCGCTGTCTGCAGTCGTGACCGACGCCCGGGTTTACCAACGGGCTCTGGGGTACCGGCAATAGTCCGGAAGCAGGCGGCGGCGGGGACGTGTTCCCGGTATCGTGCCGTCCGCGTTCTGGCCGGCGTCCCCCGTATGGCCCGGTTTCTGCAGGGCCGATACACCCCGGGCCCGGTGAACCGGCCAACGGGCCATGACCGGAAAGTCGGATTTATCCGGTATTGCGCATTCCCGCGGCGATGCCGTTGATGGTTACCAGGAGCGCATCCAGAACGGTGTCGTCGCCCCCATCCCTGACCCGTCCCAGCAACTCGACCTGCAGCAGGTTCAGGGGCACGACATAGGTATTCCTGACATCCACGGATTGCCGGACAACCGGTTCATTTTCCAGCGGTATTTCATGGCCGGTCATCTCCAGCAGCAGGCCGACCGTATGCTGGTATTTGGTTCTCAGCATTTCTCCAAAGTACTGGAGGTCATCCGGCACCAAACGCTCATCGTAAATGGCGGAAATATTTTCGTTCGACTTTGAAAACACCATTTCGATGGCATTGAGCGTCGCTTTGAAGAATGGCCAGTTTTGTTCCATGGTCATCAGCAATTCCCGGTCATTGCGTTCAACGGCGTCCTGGAGCGCTTTGCCCACGCCCAGCCATGCCGGCAGCAACAATCGGGTTTGGGTCCATGCGAATACCCAGGGTATCGCGCGAAGATGCACCATCCCGCCCCCTTTTCGTCGCCGGGCTGGACGGCTGCCGATCTTGAGGCGGCCGATCTCCGGTTCCGGGGTGGCATGCCTGAAGTATTCGGCAAAATCCCTGTGGTGCCGGATGATGCTGTGAAATTCTTCCACCGCGCTGTCTGACAACTGGGTAATCTGTTTTCTCCATTCGGGTCTGGGCATGGGTGGCGGGGTCAGGCTGGCCTCGAGCACGGCACCGAGATAAACCTGCAGCGTTTCGGTTGCGATATCGGGAATCCCGTATTTTGCCTGGATGACTTCACCCTGTTCGGTGATTCGAATCGAGCCGTTGACCGATCCCGGTGGCTGGGACCGGATCGCATCGTAAGCGGGCCCTCCACCCCGGGCAACCGTCCCGCCCCGGCCATGGAACAACGTCAATTGGATTCCATGCTTTTGAAACACGTCGACCAGTTTTTCCTGGGCCTGGTAGAGGCCCCAGGACGCCGACAGTATTCCGGCATCCTTGGCAGAGTCCGAATATCCGATCATCACTTCCTGCTTCCCATTGATCCGGTTCCTGTACCATTCAATCTGGAACAGGCTGTCCATGCACTTGCCGGCATTTTCCAGGTCCGCCAATCGTTCAAACAAGGGGACGATTCTCAATGGGGAACGGATGCGGCATTCTTTCTGCAACAGTGCGACCGCAAGAATGTCGGACGGCGTGGAAGCCATTGAAATGACATACGCGCCAAACGATTCCGCATTCTCCGATGCGATCATCCGGAAAGTCGCCAGGACATCCCTCACTTCTTCGCTGGCTTCATCAGCATCGGGAAACTTCGAGGTGATCAGGGGACGCTTGCTGTTCAGTTCGTGGATAAGAAAGTGTTGTCGCTGATTTTCGTCCCACTGGAGATAGCTTCCAAGCCCCAGGTAATTGGTGATCGCATCCAGTGTCTCCGCGTGGCGGACGGCTTCCTGGCGGATATCAAGCTTGACCATGGTGAGCCCGAAAACATCCAGCCGCCGCAAAATGTCGGTCAATCTTCCCTCTGCAATCATGGCATCTCCACAATCAAGCAGGGATTGGTAACACATCATCAGCGCGGACTTGAGTTCGCGCTTGTACAGGTAAACCCCGTTCTTCGGGGCGGATTCCCCGGCAGCGGGTTTGCCGGAGGAGTACCCGTCGTAGACCTTGCTGTGGTACTTCAGGGTGGACCTCAGTTTTTTCTGCACCTTTTCCAGAAAAGCCCGGTATGGTTCCGCAGACTGATCGCCAACTGCCTTCCGCAGTGTCCCGTTGCATTTCGTCATCGACAGGTCCCGACGAAGCTCGTCAATTTCCGCCCAGAACATTTCTGCGGCACTGATGCGGCACAATGTGCAGACCTGGGAAGTCACCATCGGTGTCGTGTTCGGGTTGCCATCCCGGTCTCCCCCCATCCACGAACCGAATTGAATCGGTATGACATCGAGCGGAAGCCGGTTTCCGGTAACGGTGAGCAGGGCACTGTCCAGTTCCCGCAGGATCTTCGGGAGGACTCCCCAAAGAGAATGTTCGATATAGACCAGTCCGGTTTTGGCTTCATCAATGGGAGTGGGACGAAGCCGCCTGATTTCATCGGTTTTCCATACTTCGCCAATGGCCCGATGCAGGCCCAGCTTGATTTCATGACGTTCGTTGTCGGACAGGTCGTACCGGTCCCGTTCGGCAAGCAAGCGGTTGATTCGGAGGAATTTGGAGGACAGGCTCCGTCTCAGTATTTCCGTGGGATGTGCGGTCAGTATGAGTTCGATATTGAGCTGGCAGGCTTGTTCGAAAATCCTTTTCCTGCTGACTTGCGCCCGCACAAGTTTTTTCAGCTCTGACTCAAGGAATGCTCCCGGGTTGGGTTCATTGGGATGGGCATTGCCGTCTTCCAGAAGCCTGAATCCCTGTGTTGCGTGCGCCCGGCGCTGGCGGACCTGGTGATGTTGTTCGGCAATGTTTGCGAGATTCAGGAAATGTGTAAATGCCCGGGCCAGATTGAGCATGTGAACCGGCTGCAGGCCCGAGAGGATTCGAATCAGTTTTTGTGTCTGTCCGGTGTCGCCCTTGCGGGCCAGCTTTGCAATCCCCCGGACTTCTTCGACTAGATTAAACAGCCTTTCCCCATGATGTTGCTTGATGGTTTCAC
>WTGA01000173.1 GCA_011523765.1 Gammaproteobacteria bacterium | reverse complement strand
AATCCGGACACATCATGTGCTAATTATGCGGACAACTTGATTTGCTCGCGACACAACGTGTCACGACACAACGTGTCACGACGCTTGTTAGGAGTGTTACGAGTATCCATGTTGTCAATACGACAATAATGGAGAGTATTCATGGGAGAGGGTTGAATCATCGCTCCTTACGGCAATGGTGTCTTTGACCCGATATTGCGAACCCGGTCCCACTGGACACGTTCCGGTGTTCAGGCAGGCTGAAGGGGCCCTTTCGCAGCCACTACGCCGATCGGCCGGTTCCTGCAGGCGGTCGAAATCCCGGTTCAGTCCCTTGAGTCCCCCGGCACGAGGGTCCGCCTGCCTGACGGATACCTGACAGATACTTGAACAGGCGGTGTCCGGGAGAACACTCCCCGGTTTCCGGGCGAGAGGGCGAAAATCGGTCCCCGGGGTTCCGCCCCGTCGAAGCGGGAGTTCCCGCTGGCCCGGGCAGCTCACAAGCTGAAAAAGGTCGTGAAGGCGTCGATGACGGGATTCGCGCGCCTGGAGGAGTCCGCGAAATGGCGGTCCGCGGGTACACGGACCGGCCGGCCGGTTGGCAACCTGGATGTTCCTAGACCCAGTATGCGGTCCGGGTCATGATCCGGGAAGCCCGCTTCATCCATTGCTTCACAGGGTTCGGCAGCTCGGCGGCACCCGCTTCCCGGGCCTGTTCGGCGTGTTGACTTTCGTCCTGTTTCATCTGGTCCAGGACTTTCCTGCTGCGGAAATCATTTTCAGGCAGCTTCCCCAGGTGGTCTTCCAGGTGATTGACGACCTGGTTTTCGGTTTCTGCGACGAAACCAAGATTCCACTTGTCGCCGGCAATGCCCGCCGCCGTTCCGACCGCGAACGAGCCGGCATACCACAGGGGGTTGAGCAGGCTTTTCCGCCCTCCCAGTTCATGGATTCGCTTCTCGCACCAGGCAAGATGCTCCTTTTCTTCATCGGCTGACTGCCGCATCTGCTCACGGGTGGCCGGATCGCGGGCCGTGATTGCCTGGCTCTGGTACAGTGCCTGGGCACAGACCTCGCCGACATGGTTGACCCGCATCAACCTGGCGGAATGGCGTTGCTGGCTGTTCGACAGTTCTCCTTCGGGAACATTTTTTCCGGGGTAGCGGCGTTCGGCCGTTTTGCTGGCGAACAATGTTTCCAGTGCATCATTGAGGCAAATCAGGACGTTGTCGGTTGGGCTGTATGACCTTTCGTTCATTGCGATACTCGTATGGGCCGTTTCACGGGGGTTTCCTATTACACCACAAATGAAGCCATTTTCCCCATGAATACGGGGCAGGCCGTGCATTGGGGAACCCGATTTCTCCATCCAGCCCCGCCGGAATCGTCATTTCCCGGGCAAAGATGGTAGACTTTAGCGATGCAGCCGCCTGCACGCCGGGCAGATCTTCGAAGTGGCGATCCCCGGGTACATCAATCCATATTCGGATGTTGAGTGACCGTGAACACCCAGTCTTTGATCAAATTGTTCCGCAGTGTACTGCCCGCCAAATCCGTCATTTCTGACCGGGCCGCTCTCAGGGTCTATGAATGTGATGGGTTGAGCGCCTATCGCCAGGTCCCCCGGCTCGTGGTTCTGCCCGATTCCATTGCCCAGGTGCAGGGGATCATGGCGGTCTGCCAGGAGCATGCCATTCCGATTGTCGGGCGGGGCGGGGGCACCGGTTTGTCAGGGGGAGCACTGCCCCACCAGGATGGCATTGTCCTGAGCCTGGCAAAAATGAACCGGGTGCTCGAAATCAACCGGCTGGGCAGGACCGCCAGGGTGCAGCCGGGCGTGCGGAACCTGGCCATCTCCGAGGCGGTGAAATCCCTGGGCCTGTATTTTGCACCCGACCCGTCCTCCCAGATTGCCTGTACCATCGGCGGAAACGTTGCAGAAAATGCGGGGGGGGTACACTGCCTGAAGTATGGCCTTACCCTGCACAATATTCTCGGCTTGAAGGTGGCCACCATGGAAGGAGACCTGGTTGATCTGGGCGGCGAGAGCCTGGATTCACCGGGGTTCAACCTGCTTTCACTGATGATTGGATCCGAAGGCATGCTCGGAATCGTGGTCGAGGTGACCGTCAAGTTGCTTCCCATCCCGAAGTCGGCAAAAGTCATCATGGGGGTGTTTGATTCGGTGCAATGTGCCGGGGACAGCGTTGCCGCGATTATCGGCCAGGGCATTATTCCGGCGGGCATTGAAATGATGGACAACCCGGCCATTCGTGCTGCCGAGGATTTCGTCAAGGCCGGGTACCCGGTCGATGCCCAGGCAATGCTGCTGTGTGAACTCGACGGGACACACGAGGAAGTGGATGACCAGATTCGGCTTGTCAGGGAGATTCTCAGTGCAAACGGTGCAGTCGAAAGTCGGCTTGCCCGCAATGAAGAGGAAAAGGCCCTGTTCTGGTCGGGTCGCAAGGCCGCCTTCCCGGCGGTGGGCAGAATATCCCCGGACTACTATTGTATCGACGGCACCATACCACGGAAATCGATCGGGGAGGTGCTGACGGAAATTTACCGGTTGTCCGAACAGTACCAACTGCGTGTCGCCAATGTATTCCACGCCGGGGACGGCAACCTGCATCCGCTGATCCTGTATGATGCCAACCTGCCCGGCGAATTCGAAAAAACGGAAGAATTGGGAAGCCGGATCCTGGAATTGTGTATCCGCGTCGGGGGCACCATTACCGGCGAACATGGAGTGGGCGTTGAAAAGATCGGGGAAATGTGCATCCAGTTCAATGATGCGGAGAGAAACCAGTTTCACGCCGTACGGAAATGTTTTGATCCCGGACAATTGCTCAACCCGGGCAAGGCCATTCCAACCCTGGCGCGTTGTGCCGAGCACAATGCCATGCATGTTCATCGTGGAGAACTGCCGTTTCCGGAGCTGGAGAGGTTCTGATGGCTGAACAGACCGAGGGGCAGCTGGTGGAACAGGTGATGGAGGCCGCACAAGCCGGTTCTCCCCTGGCGATCACGGGAGGGAACACGAAGTCGTTCTATGGCCGGGAAATCATTGGAACCCCGCTTGATCTTTCAGGTCACCGCGGGGTGGTTGAATACCAGCCGACGGAACTGGTCATGACGGTGAAAGCGGGCACCCCGATCCAGGAGATCAACCGGGAATTGGGCCGGCACAAC
>WTGA01000002.1 GCA_011523765.1 Gammaproteobacteria bacterium | reverse complement strand
TGGTGCGGGAGATGGCACAGCAGGGCAAGACCCTGATCCTGGCCTATTGTTGGGCAAATGTTGCGGCCAGGATTATGTTGCGGAGAGTCCGGATCGACAGGTCAGGCATGGAGATTCTGTATTTTTCCGCAACATAATATCCTTCATTCACAGGGTATTCAGGAAAGCCATGAGTCCCTTGTTTTGTTTCCACGGACGATCCGGTTCCGATTGTGCGGTATCACACAGCGCGACCGCCTCCGCTTTCCTTTCCAGATCGATTTCGACGTAGATATTGGTGGTTTCGAGGCTGACATGACCGAGCCAGGCCCGAATTGTATTGAGATCGACTCCGGCCTGAAGCAGATGGCAGGCACTCGTATGCATATTATGTCTGAAACGAGATAAGCGGCATACCGCGGCCATGGAACTGCTGCGCAGCGGGGTCGGCTGTACAGTGATTGCCCTGTGGCTCGGCCATGAGTCGGTGGAAACCACGCAGGTCTACCTGCATGCCGACCTGGAAATCAAGAAACAGGCCATGGACCGGACCCGGCCTGCGGACATACCGGCCGGGGTTTACCAGCCGAAGGACGAACTGCTGGCGTTTCTCGAAGCCCTGTGACCCCGTTTTATGCCGACAAATCCGACAGAACGGCCCATGGAATCAAGCACCTGGAACACTATGTCGGCATAAAACGGTTGTCGGCATATTCAACTTATGCCGATATCGGCATAAAGTGCTTGACAGCAGTGAACAGAATAAGACTAGAAAAAGGCCTTGACCCGTTGTCCAGCGACCACTTCTGCATAAATAATGTTTTCTGCGGCCAGCAGACCATCCTGAGCGTGAGAGATCAGGCTTGAGTCCTGTGGCAAGTGACGCGCCTTTTGGGATCGACCCATATTTTTGCGTACACGCAGAAACACACTGCGGCCCTATGGGCGGGGAACACTTGACTTCGAGACGAAACAGGCCGTTCAGGCACAAACCATCAAGCTCGGCGGTTTGATGATTGCAATGGAGGCGGCACTGAAGTTCTTTCTCTATCTCGGGCTCCAAACGCCAGAACCTATCCACTGGTTTCGTCTACCCCAGCCGAGCTTTCGAAGGAAATTACAGCACTGATTACATCAGGCAATTTCCCGACAACAAGCGTATTCTACTCACACCCGACTCCCTGCCATATACCCCTGACAACGGGATGGTGGATCAATTGTGCCAGCATGCAAACATCCGCCCTGACTAGCCAGCAGTCGCGGACAAGATCAGGCTGGTGGCGTAGGCGATGAAACCGCCAATCAGACCCACTCCGAAAGCCACCACAACCCCCATCCTGATGGTCAACCGATTTTCCAGTGATGATATTTCCGCCTTTAGGTCTGCCTTCGTCACTATCCCACCCGTCAAGGCTGTGTCCAGTGCTTCCGCGATGGCCTCGGCCTGCTTTTTCTCAAAGCCACCTGAAGTCATCAGGTGTTCAATGGTTCGGTGAGTGTCAAAAAGGGGGGCTTGTGTCGCCATGACATGAGCATATCACAAGTTTGGATTGGGCAAAACCTCGAGAGTTTTCCAAAGGAAGATGAGCCTGACCGGGAGCCATATTTCCAACGGGAAATGAGCCTCAAGGCGGCGATTTTGGGATCATCGGAGAATGATCGTGAAATTGCATATCAAACGACTGCAGACGGTGGAGGATATCCGCCCCTTCCTGAGGGGAGCCACCACCTTCGACTTCGAACCCCAGTCCCGGGAAGAGGCCTACAAATGGGTACGGGACAGCCTCCGGCAGCTCCTCTACTCCTCCCTGCGCAAGGCTGACCGGGGAGCGGTCAAGGAGTCCCTCGAGAAGGTCACCGGCCTGTCACGGGCCCAGGTGGCCCGCCTGATCCGCCAGTACCGACAAACCGGCGGGGTCCGGGACCGCCGCGGCCGGCCCGCGAACGCCTTCCCCCGGCGCTACAAAGAGGAGGACGCGATCACCCTGGCGAAGCTGGACGGTCCTGCACGGGACCCTTTCGGGGCCGGCCACCCGCAAGCTCTGCGAGCGGGCCTGGAAGCTGGACGGGGATGCCCGCTACGAGCGCCTGGCGACCATCTCCAACGGGCACCTGTACAACCTGCGAAAGACGCGCTGCTACAAGCCCCGCAGGAGGCACTTCGAGAAGACCCGGCCGAACCGGGTGGGGATCGGCGAGCGGCGAAAGCCAAGGCCCGACGGCCAGCCCGGCTTCCTGCGGACCGACACGGTGCACCAAGGGGATCTGGACGGCGTGAAGGGGGTGTACCCCATCCATGCGGTCGACGAGGTCACCCAGTGGCAAGGGGTGGTCAGCGTGGAGAAAATCTCCGAGGCCTACCTGATGCCCGCGCTGGAGAAGCTCCTGGAGGAGTTCCCCTTCGTCATTCGGGGGTTCCATACCGACAACGGTTCGCAGTACGTCAACAAGTGCGTGGCGCACCTGCTGGAGAAGCTCCGCATCGAGCAGACCCGGAGCCGGCCCGGGAAGAGCAACGACAACGCCCTGGTGGAGGGCAAGAACGGCTCTATCATCCGCAAGCAGCTCGGTTACGAGCACCTCTCCCAGCGCTTCGCGGGGCCGGTCAACGAGTTCCTGCTCGGGGTGCTCACGCCCTACCTGAACTACCACCGCCCCTGCCTGTTCGCCGAGGAGCGGATCGACGAGAAGGGCAGGCGCACCCGGCGCTACCCCTACGGCCTCGTCATGACCCCCTGGGACAAGCTACGGTCCCTCCCGGACGCGGCCCGGCACATCAAGCCAGGCATCACTCTGGAGGGGCTGGATGCAATCTCGCGGGAGGTGAGCGATAATGAGGCCACCCGACGGGTCCAGAAGGCCCGGGGTAAACGGTTCCAACTGTTCAACCAAACCCAAAATCACGCCGCCTGAAGGCTCATTCACCAGGTCATGGTATCCGGCTACGAAACAGTCGTTCGCGACTCGCACGCCCCCAATGCGGGGCATTTGACGGGAGGGGCTCCGAAGGGCTTCACCGCAGATCAGTCATCCGGAACCAAGCCTGAAAAAGCGTTTAAATAAAGACGAGGAAAAGCACCCCGCTTCAGGCTCACTTCTGGATTGGAAAAGACTGGGAGCTGTCACAAATTTGTTCAATGCTTGTTTGCACCACGCTACCAAGGCTGGCACGAACACGACTTTTCTGAATGGATTGTTGAATTCAGATATTTTCATGGGGAGAAACTAAGTCTAGTGCTATTCATATCAATCAGTGGTCGCAGTTTTCCCTATACCTCTCCCAACTGTAGCCCCCTTTCCTATTGGGAGTAGTGAAATAAATAGTTTGTTGGTGAAAATACCGGAACTCAAGAGTTTTTCACACAGTGTTTTCTGTTTCGTATTCAACTCACGGGACGACGAGTTCAGCATTCTTCCTGACAACACGGTTTACCCGTAGCGGCCTTCAATATAGTCCGCGGTCTCCTTCATTTTGGGGGTGACAAACAAATCCTCCGTCGCATTATGTTCCATGACTTTCCCGTGCAACATGAAAATACACTCTTCGCTGGCGCGTCTTGCCTGGGACATGTTGTGGGTGACAATGAGGACCGTATATTCTCCGTGCAGGTCCCAGAGAAGTTCCTCCACGGCAGCCGTGCCCTTCGGGTCCAGTGCCGAGCAGGGTTCGTCCATCAGGAGTATCTTTGGTCGGACCGGCAACAGGCGTGCGATACAAAGCTTTTGTTGTTCTTCCAGGGATAGTTCAGTGGCTTTTTTGTCCAGGTGGTCCTTGACCTTGTCCCATAACAATACCTGGCGCAGGGCATCTTCAAGGATTTCTTCCATTTCCGGTTTGCTGAACTTCTGTCCCTTGTTGTGAATCCGGTGTCCGAACAGGACATTGTCCCGAATGGAGATCGGCAGGGGATTGGGCCGTTGAAACACCATGCCGATTTTTTTCCGGACCTGGACCAGTTCCACAGCGGGATCGTAGATATTGTGGCCGAATACATGCACACTTCCGTCGATTCGTACATATCCCAAGCGTTCGTTTATCCGGTTGACGCTCCTCAGGTAAGTGGATTTCCCGCAACCGGAAGGACCAATCATCGACGTGATCAGGCCTTCCTTGATATTGAGGTTCACATCGAAAAGGGCCTGGAATGAACCATACCAGAGGTTCAGGTTCTGCGTGCAGATCGCATAATTATTCTGTTCCATGATCATCAGGGTCCGGGTTGCTGGATAGGGAAATGGTCATTGGACGGGCTCACCCGGTTTCTCCCGTGTTGGGATACTGGGCCAAGATCAATCATCAGCCAAATTTCCCCTCAATGTAGTCACGGGTCCTGGGATCCTCCACATTTCCCTCAAACAGGGCCTCCGTCTCCCCCACTTCGACGCACTTTCCGTCCAGGAAAAAAGCGGTACGGTCTGCGAGCCGACGGGCCTGCTGGACCAGGTTGGTCACCAGAATAATGGTCATTTCCGAGCGCAGTTCCTTCAGCACTTCCTCAATCCGCATGGTGGTTACCGGGTCCACAGCAATGGAGAATTCATCCAGCATCAACAGGTCAGGATCCTGCGACAGCGCGCGGGCGATGGTCAGTCTTTGCTGCTGTCCCCCGGAGAGCAGGCTGCCAAGAGAGTTGAGCCGGTCTTTGACCTCGTCCCACAGCGCTGCCCGCGTCAGGCAGCGTTCGACGATAATATTCAGTTCCGTTTTGTCGCTGATTCCCTTGAGGCGGGGAGCCAATGCCACATTTTCGTAGATGGTAAGCGGCAGGCCGACGGGAAGGGGGAAGACCACCCCTATCCGGCTACGCAACGCATACACATTTTTCAACTGGTGAATATCCATTCCGCTGAACAGTATCTGGCCACCCACCTCCATGTTGTCGGTGAAGGTATTCATCCGGTTAATACATTTCAGGAAACTGGTTTTTCCGGCGTTTGCAGGTCCGATAATGCCGAATATTTCGTTTTCCCAAACGTCCAGCGTTACCTCGCTCAGCACGGTATTTCCGCTGTAGTGGACAGACAGGTCGCGCACCTCGAGTTTTCGGGTGTTCATCCCCCTCCTGTCTTCCATGGAATCCGGGGCCGCGGGGTTGGAATTCCCGGCGTTTGGTTTCGTTGCCGTATCTGGATTTACCACTTTTTCTGGTTCCGCAGGTAAATTCTGAAAGCGATGGACAGGCTGTTCATCAGCAAGACCATGCTGATCAGCACCAAAGCGACCCCGTACGGAAGCGCATCCGGTACGCCGGGGACCTGGGTGGCGACCACAAAAAGGTGCAAGGACAGGGCCATCGTCTGGTCAAAAATGCTTTCGGGCAGGAACGGAAGAAAAAAAGCAGCCCCGGTAAACATGATGGGTGCGGTCTCTCCCGTCGTGCGTGAAACTTCCAGAATAACGCCGGTCAGGATGCCGCTCACTGCATTGGGCAGGACAATTCGTCTTACGGTCTGCCAGCGGGTTGCTCCCATGTTCCAGCAGGCCTCCCGGAAAGCATAGGGGACAGACTGGAGAGATTCCTTGGTTGCCACAATGACCACGGGTAATGTCATGATTGCCAAGGTCATGCTAGCGGCCAGAATACTCGTTCCAAACTTGAAAAATATCACAAACGCACCGACGCCAAACAGGGCATGAACGATCGACGGCACTCCGGCAAGATTGATGATCGCAAGGTTGATCAGCCGGGTAAACCAGTTGTTCGCGGCATATTCACTCAGGTAGATGGCAGCAGCCACTCCCAGGGGGACCGAAATGAGCAAAGCCAGGGTGACCAGCCAGACGGTCCCGAACAGTGCCGGGAAAATGCCGCCGGCCGTCATGCCGTCCACCGGGTCGGTAAACAGGAATTCCATGGAAATGATACTGCCGCCTTTGTATACCAGGGTGGCAAGAATAACCAGAACCGGAAGAACCAGCAGGATGGTGACCATCATCAACAAGGTGCGGTAAAGCCCCTGAATCCGTTTGTTTCGGGCAATTAACTCGGTTTCTTCAAACATGACTATTTCCCCATGTGGGTCCGGGGTCGCAGGCACCAGGTCACATCACTGGTCCCGGATTCCGCGGACGATCAGGTCGGCCGTCAGGTTGATCACAAAGGTAACCAGAAACAGAAAGATACCAATGGTGAACAAAACCTGGTAATGGTCCGAACCGACGGCCGTTTCCCCGAGTTCTGCAGCGATGGTTGCGGTCAGTGCCCGGACCGGGTCGAATAAGCTGTCGGGGATATTCACGGAATGCCCCGTAGCCATCAGCACGGCCATGGTTTCCCCAAAACCGCGTCCGACTCCGAGCAGGACCGCACCGAGCAGGCCGTTTTTGGCCGCCGGGAGGACCGTTTTGAAAATAACTTCCCATTGCGTCGCCCCCAGCGCTTCAGCCGCTTCCCGGTAGCGGTCCGGCACCGCTTTGAGCGCATCTTCTGCGATGGAGGTCATGATGGGGGCCGCCATGAGTCCCAGAATCACGCCTGCATTCAGCACATTCAGGCCAACCGGGACATCAAACAGGTCAATGATCAGGGGATTCATGATGGTCAGCCCGATGAAGCCCCATACGACCGATGGAATCGCGGCGAGCAATTCTACGAGCACCTTGAGAGATTCCCGGGTGCGCCCGGTCGCAAATTCGCCGATAAAGATTGCAGCCCCCAGGGAGAAGGGAATGGCCACAATCATTGCCAGCCCCGTTACACTCGCGGTTCCTGCCACCAAAGCCAGTATTCCATATTCCGGTGCGTCTTCATCGCTGGGTTCCCAAAAAGGAGACAGGAAAAATTCCTTGAAACTGAAATCATCCAACAGGAACCCCGCCCCCTCAATGGTCACGAATGCGAAGATACCGATGATGAATACGATTGCGGAGATGCCGCCGATGAAAACCAGTATCTGGACGAGTTTGTCAATGTACCAGTCCAGATTTCGCCGATCAAATTCGGCGGCGGTCGGTTGTGCCGGAGAGGTTCGTTCCACGTTTCAGGTCTCTTCGCCGCTCAACAGGTCCATCAGGTCTTTGACCTGCAGCGCCAGTGTCCGGTATACCTCGGCCACGTCAACGGAATCGTGTTTCCCGGGTATGGTCATGTGTCCAGTCTCCCAGTGTAAAACGGAAGTATGGAAAGGAATCTCGGTCAGATGGGTACTCACATCGCCCTGGAGGCAGACGATGACATGCTGGTCCGCAATTTCATGGGGAGTCAGGTCGTTCAAGGCCACCGGGTGCATCCCATCCAGATCCATTTCCCTGCTTGCGGAAAAATCAAGGAGTCCGGGGTTCAGGTTCTCCGCGGCCGTCCGTCCTGCACTTCTGTAGCGTCCGGTATTGGGATAATGTTTGCGGGCAATGGCCTCGGCCAGCGGACTGAAGAAGCTGTTGTTGTCGTCGACAAACAGGATATCGAAAATCTTGGGTTCTTTCTGTTCTCCGGTGGCGGCAAATACCGTCTCCTCACACAGGTTTTTGGCTTGGTCCGCAACCCGCTTTAACTGGCTGAAGACCGCAAAGAGAGCCAGGGTATCCTTGAAATTCTTGGTTTGACTGGCACTGGCGATCTCCTGGTAGACGATATCCAGATTGTATTCCATGGCCTTTGACATCATTTTTGTACTGTGGGCCAGTTCTGCATTCAATTCGTTGAATGCCCGGATCGCCTGGTCCAGCATCAACAGCGTCTCGTTCGCCATCCTGTCAAGCTCCCGTGCCAGGGCATCGTCGGCGGGCGGGGCGGAAAGCTGTACCCCCTCCCTTGCGATCGTGACCGCATAATCTCCGATACGTTCCAGTTCAATATTGACCCGTATCACGGCAGAAAGAAGCCGCAGATGGGTGCCACTGGGCAGGTGAATGGCAATAAAGCGATGACACAGCCGATCAATCTCGCGCATGGACCGATTGATGGGGTAATCATTGAGGATGGTTGAATAGGCCAGATTGCTGTCGCCGGTTTGCAAGGCGTGCACGGCATTCTTCACCGCCGCCGTTACGTTGACAGCCTGATCTTCAATCCGATTGCGTATCCGTGACAGGTCATTTTCCAGGCGTTTCTCTAATAGTGGCATTTCACAGCCTCTTGTCTTTGTATGAATGATCTCAATGGGTTAAGGCCTGTCAGGCACAACGAATGCCGGAAATTCAAATCGGCCGTACCGGAATTGATGATTGCAGCGTTCAGGGCGGAGAGTTGACCAAAACGCTTCGGGTTAGCAACTCACCTCTTTCATGGGGGCGTAGCCTTTTTCCCCCAATATGCATTGACCTTCGTCACTCAAAACCCAGTCCAGGTAGGTTTTGATTATGCCTTCAGGTTCCCCATTGGTGTACATGAACAATGGCCTGGCAATGGGATAGCTTCGATCGCTTGCCGTCTGTACGCTGGGGCGGGTGCACGATTCTCCTTCTTCCAGCATGATACACGCCATCTTGATATGGTCGGTTGCATAGGCCAGGCCGCTGTAGCCGATGGCACAAGGTGTCTTTTCCACCAGGTCCACAACATCCTTGGAACCATGCATATCCAGCGTACCCTGGCGGTACTTCCCTTTCTTGCCCAGCACGGCTTTTTTGAAGTAGGCATAGGTCCCTGAATTGTTCTGCCGGCTGACCACGACAATCGTATCCTGTTGGCAACCGGGAACCTCAAGACCCAGGTCCGACCAGTTTTCGTAATCCCCTCCGCGCCCGAAAATTTCCTTTAACTGGGAGATTGACAGGGTATCGGCAGGGTTGTCCTGATGCAGGAAAACCGCCAGCGCATCGTATCCTACGATGTGTTCCATCGGCGTTACTCCCTTTTCCTCTGCGCTGTTGATTTCTTTCTTTTTCATCTTTCGGCTGGAATTCGCAATATCCACCGTGCCATTGATCATAGCGGCGATGCCGGTTCCCGAACCACCACCGGATACGGCAACGGCCACTTTATCATCGACAGTCACATAAGCTTCGGCCCATGCCTGTGCCACATTCACCAGTGTATCAGACCCCTTGTTCTGAATGACCTGACGGTCGGCTGCATGGGTGGTTAGCCCGGCCATCCAGACCAATGTGGTAACGGCTATCGCAAAAAAATACTTGCCTTTCATTGTGTCTCCAAAAGAAATGAAATAGATTGAAAATGAAATAATTCCAGACCAGAATTATACCAATGCAATGTGCTTGAATTTTTCTGTCTGGTCAAGCCTGAAAAGCAAAATAATTGTTATTTTTCGCATCAATTTTAATCCGGATTTCGGACCCCCTGCGCCCGACCGTCCCACCAACCACAACTGGGCGGAACCAGTCAAGCGATGCCTGGCTTCCGGCTGGAAGAGCGGCCCTGGCAGGGATGATATTTCAAGACTCGCAGGATCAGCCCTTTACGGACGCAGGATTTGGGGCCGAACCATGGTTTGCCACGAACAGCCGGTTGTCTTATCCTTCCGGGCATCCCTGACTTCTGATAGCCCGGCATGCCGAATATCAACAAATCCGTATTGTTAAATTCACACCTGTTTAACCCGCTGAAGGAAGAACAGGTGGACCGGGTTCTGTCTTCGACCAGGGAAATCCATCTGGGCGAAGGGAATACCCTGTTCCGCCAGGGTGACAAGGCGAATTATTTTTATCTGGTGCTTGAAGGGGATATCAAATTGTTTCGAATCTCAGCAGGGGGGAATGAAAAAATCATCGAAATCGCCAGCAAATACCACACGTTTGCCGAAGCAGTCATGTTTCTGGAACAACCGCACTACCCGGTCAGCGCAGAAGCCATCAATGACAGTGTGTTGTACCGGTTCAATATCCGGACCTATCTTGAACTCCTTTCCCAGTCCCGGGAATTGTGTTTTGCCTTGTTGGGTGACCTGAGTATCCGGTTGCGCCGGATGCTCAATGAAATCGAACGGCTCTCTCTTGAAAATGGACGATTTCGTGTCATACAGTACCTCGATGAGGTCGCGGACCGCAGCAACCAGGACTCCATCAAGCTACATATCAAGAAAAAGATCATTGCCTCCAGGCTTTCCCTGACTCCTGAAACATTGTCCCGAATTTTCAAGGAGCTGGTGGAAGAGGAAATCATCTCCATTTCCGGGAAATCCATTACGATTCACGACCGGTCACGATTGAAAGGTTTCGGGCAGGCCGAATGATGCCATTGCGGTTTTGAATTGATTTAAGTCAAGGGGGTTTGGTTCCATAACCGATACGCTGTGCCCCGAGGATTTCGTTGCTGACCATTGGCGCAGGCGGTCTCCACGCAGTGTCCGCCGGACCAGGTTGCGTTGCCCTGCATCCCCCAATCTGATTTCCCGTCGGGGAAAGGGAAGTCGCAGTCTTGACAGGAGTTGCCCTGATTTTCGGACGAATGGCCATGCCGTGATCCCAAAACTGAAATTATTCACCCGGACATAACCGTATGACACCCTACAAAACAACGTTTACGATCGGCCGATTGTGGCTGATCCTGATTGCGTCCATGATTGTTATGTTTTCTGTCCTGATTTACTTCGGCAGTGAAATTTATCAAAAAGCGCCGCCGATACCGGAAACTGTGGAATCCACCAACGGCGAAGTGATCTTTACCCGGCAGGACATAGAAAGAGGCCAGAATGTCTGGCAATCGCTGGGAGGAATGCAAAAGGGCTCCATCTGGGGCCATGGCAGCTATCTTGCGCCGGATTGGAGCGCGGACTGGCTGCATCGGGAAGCGGAAGCCATGCTGGAGATTGCGGCCCGCAAGAATTATGACTCACCCCTTTCAGCATTGACCACCGGACAGCAGGAAACGCTCAAGGCCTACCTGAGAGTGGAGATGAAGGAAAACACCTATCATCCGGACACCGGGACGATATTCGTTACGAATGATCGAAAGCGTGCCATCGAAATGGTGGTCAGGCATTATGCCGATGTTTTCCAGAATACCGGGTCAGAAAATTCGGAACGGCTCCGGGAACAATATGCGTTTTCACCAACCACCACGATTGATGATTCCGACCTGCATGCACTGACCGCCTTTGTGTTCTGGACCTCCTGGAGTGCCACCACCACGCGGCCGGAAGCGAGCATTTCATACACCAGCAACTGGCCCTATGAACCCCTTGTCGGCAATACACCCAGTGCAAGCGTCTTTTTGTGGACGTTTATCAGTGTCTTTTTGTTGCTGGCCGGTATCGGTGCCCTGGTTTGGTTTTACGCGAAACAATACGACCTGTGGCGGGATGACATGAAACCGGAGGGTGGAGTGTCCTCTGACAATCTATTGAAGGGTGCGAAGGTGACCCCTTCCATGCGCGCCACGGGGAAATACTTCTGGACGGTCGTGGCGTTGATTGGAGTACAGATTCTGCTGGGAGCGATTACGGCCCATTATGCCGTGGAAGGCCATGAATTCTACGGGATTCCCATTGCGGAGTATCTGCCTTACTCGGTGACCAGAACGTGGCACACCCAGCTGGCGGTATTTTGGATTGCGACGGCATGGCTGGCTACAGGACTGTATATGGCTCCCCTGGTTTCCGGCCATGAACCCCGCTTCCAGCGCCTGGGTGTGAATTTTCTGTTTTGCTGCCTGCTCATCATCGTCGTGGGGTCTTTGTTCGGAGAATGGCTTGGAATTCACCAGTATTTTGACAACCTGACCATGAATTTCTGGTTTGGGCACCAGGGATACGAATATGTGGATCTGGGCCGTTTCTGGCAGATTTTCCTGTTTATCGGCCTGATCGTTTGGCTTGGACTGATGCTACGGGCGCTGTTGCCGGCACTCAGGGGAACCCAGCAGAAGTCTCTTGTCCTGTTGCTGGTGGTGGCCTCCATGTCCATCGCTCTTCTGTATGGAGCCGGGTTGATGTGGGGGGAAAATACCCATATCAGCGTGATGGAGTACTGGCGATGGTGGGTGGTCCATCTTTGGGTCGAAGGGGTTTTTGAAGTATTCGCAACCACCATTATTGCCTTGCTTTTTGTGAAAATGGGTTTGTTGCGCCAGTCGACGGCGACCATATCGGTCTTGTTTGCAACGCTTATTTTTCTCAGTGGCGGGGTGCTTGGCACATTCCATCATTTGTACTGGTCCGGGACGCCCATCGCGGTGCTTGCCCTGGGCGGGGTGTTTTCCGCGCTGGAAGTCGTCCCGCTGGTCGTGATCGGGTTCGAGGCCTACAGCCATTCGAAAATAGAAAAGGAAACCCCCTGGACGCAGTACTACAAATGGCCCTTGATGTTTTTCTCCGCCGTGCTGTTCTGGAATTTTGTAGGGGCCGGGTTGCTCGGATTCCTGATCAATCCGCCCCTGGCCCTGTATTACATGCAGGGCCTGAATACCACCGCGACACATGGCCATGCCGCATTGTTCGGAGTGTACGGCATGCTGGGAATCGGGTTGATGCTCTTTTGCCTGCGTGGAATGACGGATAGTGCGGCCTGGAACGGGGGATGGCTGCGGGTTTCATTCTGGTGTTTCAACATCGGACTGGCCATGATGGTGTTCCTGTCCCTCCTGCCGCAGGGGATCTGGCAGGTATACAACGCGTACAAGCATGGATACTGGTACGCGCGGTCGGCCGAGTTCATTCACAGTGAGGCGATGGAGCTCCTGGTCTGGATGAGAGTGCCGGGGGATGTCGTCTTTGGAGTGGGGGTGGTGGCCCTGTTCGGGTTTGTGGTGGCGCTGTACTTTGGAAAAAGAGAGAATTGATTCTCGCGAGTACCCAGGGAACAGGGTTCCCCGGGAATATGAAATGGTTGGATGGGTACGGAATCTTGACGGCGTATGCCCGGTCTTGTCAGGGATACGCCCGTCAAAGCAATCTTTGACGGGTATCCTTCATCCCATGCCCTTGTAATCGTTCTGCATGGGGCGGCCATCCCATTAGATGGGCCCCAGGGTACCGAAGAAGAAGCTTGGGCGGCCGGGTTTGAGCGGGAACAAATCATGGAGAACGGTTACCGGACGCAACAGGCGACCAAACCACAGACTTTGAGCTATGCCATGACGGACAATCCGGTTGGTGTTGCGGCATGGCTGATTGAAAAGTTCAATTCCTGGTCGGATACGAAAGGAGATGATGTTGAAAGCGCCCATTCCAAAGACGAATTGCTGACCAATATCATGGTTTATCTGGTCACTGAAACGTTCAATTCCGCCTCCTGGATTTACTACGGACGTCGTGAGGAGGGAGGGCGAATACTGTCACCGGAAGGAAAACGCGTTGAAGTGCCGGTCGCGGCCGCCCTGTTCCCCAAAGAGTTGTTGTCGTGGCCACCGAGGTCCTATGTGGAGCGGGTGTACAATATACAGCAGTGGACTGAGATGCCAAGGGGCGGGCATTTTGCCGCCATGGAGGAACCGGAACTCTTGATGGCTGATATTCGAAGATTTGCACGGACCCTGCGAAACTGATTTCAGCGCTTGTCCTGCGTGCGTCGTCAGCGGTCAGCATCCTGATACCGGATTTATTCAGTCGCTTCCCCCCGTGCTTGGCTTGCTGAAACATTGCCGATGGTTTCGAGCTTCTGAGTCCCGCCCACCATCGGCCACTCCCAACTCTCCCCACATTGCGATGACACCCGCAACCGGGAAATTTTTCGTCAGACCGGCAGAACGGTGGGTATGGAAAGGGTGCCGAAGTATCGAGTTTCCTCGGGCACGTCGCGAGGATTTCAGCCATTTCCGCCAGAAAATGATTTTGGCCAAATCGCGGTCCCAGAGTCGGTTCTGCGCGCCGTGCGCACTATCCCATTATCCAAAAACCTGACGGGAATTGTTGAACCAGATTCTTGCATAAGAAGGGCTGTTCTCCTATTATCCTGTTTCGATTGGGTTATACAACTATGAGCTGGTCCGATCAGTTTCTCCAAATGCCAACAGTGAACCTCCGTACTGTCTGCAGCCATCCACCATGAAAAAAAATTATTTCTTAGTTATGACCCTCCTGGCAGCTTTGGCATTCCTGTCTTCTGCCCATGCCGGTTGTGAACAGGGTGAACTGGTGATCAAGTTCAGCCATGTCTCCAATGCCGACAAGCATCCGAAAGGAATTGCGGCATCGCTTCTGGAGGAACGCGTGAACCAGGAGATGAACGGGATTGCCTGCATGCAGGTATTCCCGAACTCCACCTTGTATGATGACAACAAGGTGCTGGAAGCGGTCCTGAACCAGGATGTTCAACTGGCGGTTCCCTCCTTGTCAAAGTTCGAAAAATTCACCAAGAGATTCCGGATTTTTGATTTGCCCTTCCTGTTCAGGGATATTGATGCCGTGGACCGGTTCCAGAATTCCGAATCCGGTCAGATACTGAAGGATTCCATGGTCCGGCGGGGGCTGAAGGGACTGGCGTTCTGGCACGGCGGCATGAAGCAGATGTCTGCAAACCAGCCCCTGGTTCATCCGGAGGATGCCAGGGGGCTGAAATTCCGGGTACAGATCTCGGATGTCCTGGTTGCCCAGTTTCAGGAACTGGGTGCGAACCCGCAGAAAATGGCGTTCAAGGAAGTCTACGGGGCGCTGCAGACCAAGGTGATTGACGGCCAGGAAAACACCTGGTCGAATATCTACACCAAGAAATTTTTCGAGGTTCAGGACGGTGTGACAGAAACCAATCACGGCATTATCGGTTATCTGGTGGTGACTTCAGATGAATGGTGGGAGCAGCTGCCGGCGGAAATTCGCGACCCGCTCGCGACCATCCTCCAGGAAGTGTCGGCACAACGAAACCGGGAAGTCGATTTGGTCAACCGGGAAAACCGGCAGAAGATCCTGGATGCCGGCAGTGAAATCCGGACCCTGGATGAGGTGCAACGCAACGAATGGGTGACCGCCATGAAACCGGTCTGGGACCGGTTTGCCGAGGATATCGGTGCCGAGATGATCGAGGCAGCGGAAGCCGCCAATTAGCGTACCACCCCCCTGATTTCAATCCGCTTCCCGGTTCAGGCAAAACCGCCGCCGCCCATGCAAAAGGGAACCGACCGCATTGAGGAAAATCTCATTGCCTTGTTGCTGGGGGCGATGACCCTGATCACCTTTGCCAATGTGGTGGCCAGAAAAGCATTCAATTCCAATTTGCTGTGGGCGCTGGAAGTCACGGTTTTTCTCTTCGCCTGGCTTGTGCTGATCGGGATTTCGTACGGGGTCAAGAAATCACTGCATATCGGAATCGATTCCCTCACCGGCCGGATGTCCCCCGGGACCCGGAAATGCATGCTCATCATGGCACTGCTCGCCTGCTTGGCCTTCAGCCTCCTGTTGCTCAAGGGGAGTTGGGACTATTGGTATCCATTCGTGACGAAACGCGCCTTTCTGGAAACCGAGGACATTCCGATGCCCAGCGGGCTTCAATTTCTCTCGCATTTTCTGAATGACGGCGAAGAGTATGAAAAAATCCCGAGATTCATTCCCTATTTTGCACTGCCCCTGGGCAGCCTGTTGCTGACCCTGCGCTACTGTCAGCTTGCCTGGCGGTTTGTGAAGGGGGAACCCCCGGTGCTGATCGCCCACCACGGTTCCGAATCCTGACCGCCCGGATGTGAGTGCTCTCCTGCTATTCCTGCTGGTCATCGTCTTGCTGGCGATCGGGGTGCCGGTCGCGGTGTGTCTCGGGCTTTCCAGCATCCTTTTCCTGGTTTTCCACTCAGGAGGGTCGTTAAGCTCCATTGCCCAAACCCTGTTTTCAGCGTTTGATGGCCACTATACCCTGCTGGCCATCCCGTTTTTCATTCTCGCCTCGACATTCATGTCCACCGGCGGCGTTGCGCAGAGGATTATCCGTTTTACCATCGCGATGGTCGGCCACATCAAGGGTGGCATGGCGATTGCTTCCGTACTGGCCTGCATGTTGTTTGCCGCCCTTTCCGGGTCCTCCTCGGCAACCGTGGTCGGCATCGGCAGCATCGTCATTGCGGGAATGCGTCAATTGGGGTACCGCAACGACTTTGCGGCCGGCATCATTTGCAATGCCGGTACACTGGGCATCCTGATCCCGCCTTCCATCGTCATGGTCGTCTATGCCGCCGCAACCGATGTATCCGTGGGACGCATGTTTCTGGCGGGGATTGTCCCAGGTCTGCTGGCCGGTTCGATGCTGATGGCCGGGATCTATGTGTATGCCCATCTCCGGGGATTGCCGTCCCAGGCCTGGGTCGGAATGGGTGAGGTCCTGTCGGCCGCCAGAGAGTCCATGTGGGGACTCATGCTGATTGTGATTATCCTGGGCGGGATCTACGGTGGCCTGTTCACCCCGACCGAAGCGGCGGCTGTCGCGGCGGTGTATGCCTTCTTGATCTCCAATTTTGTCTACCGGGATATTGGGCCGTTCAGCGCTCCGGGAAAAGGCGGCATCATGCTGGTGTGGCGGGGAATTTCCGCGTTCTGGCATGCAGACAACCGCCGTTCTCTCCTGGAAGCCGGCAAGCTCACGATCATGCTGATGTTCATCATTGCCAATGCGCTGATATTGAAGCATGTGCTGACCGAAGAGCGGATCCCCCAGATGGTGACCGAGGCGATGCTGGGCGCGGGGATCGGCCCGGTTTTGTTTCTGGTCATGGTCAATGTCATCCTGCTGGTCGGAGGACAGTTCATGGAACCTTCCGGATTGCTGGTGATCGTCGCACCGCTGGTATTTCCCATTGCCATTGCACTGGGGATCGACCCGATTCACCTGGGAATCATCATGGTGGTGAATATGGAAATCGGCCTGATCACCCCTCCGGTCGGCCTGAATCTGTTTGTGACGGCGGGGGTCGCCGGGATGTCCGTGGCGCGTGTGATCAGGGCGGCTTTGCCCTGGATGGGCATCATGTTTGTTTTCCTGGTCACGGTCACGTACGTTCCCTGGATTTCCACCTATCTGCCGACCCTGCTGATGGGCCCGGAGATCATTACCCACTGACACGGTACGGACCGGTTTGGAACCGGCAGTGGGGCGGGACCGAAGGGGGCCCCGGTGTCCGTCTTTTCCGTTGCTGTCCACCGGGAACGGGCAAACCGGACCCGAATAAAGAAACCGCGGGTTTTTCCGGTCAGGACCTTCCGGTTCCGGATTTGACCCGGGGAAGGCCGTTCCTTCAGGTCACCATCTTTCTCAGTTCGAACTCCAGAATGCCCTCGGCACCCGCGGACTTCAGCAGTGGAATGATTTTCCTGACCTCTTTCTTGCTCACTACGGTTTCCACCGCCAGCCAGTCATCGCCGTACAGCCGGTTGATGGTGGGCGCATGCAGGCTGGGCAATTGCCGGACCAGTTCGTCCAGGCGGTCACCGGGCACGTTCATTTTCAGCAGAACCTTCTTCCGTGCCATGAGTGCGCTTTCCAGCAACAATGCGATCTGGTCGATTTTTTTCCTCTTCCAGGGATCCCGGACGGAAGCCTTGTTGGCCACGAATACGGTATGGGTCTGAAGCAGGTCGCACACGATGCGCAGCCCGTGTGCCTTGATCGTGCTTTCGGTTTCCGTTATTTCCACCGCAGCGTCCGCGAGGCCTTCCACCACTTTCGCTTCGGTGGCGCCCCAGGAGAACTCGACACAGGCGTGGATGTTCCGGGCGGACAGGTATGCTTTCGTGAAGTTCACCAGTTCAGTGGAAATCCGTTTCCCCTCCAGGTCCTGCACCGTCCGGATACTGGAATCATGGGGGACAACCAGTACCCATCGGCAGGGCTGGTCCGAGGCCTTGGAGTACACCAGGTGGGAAATGGTTTCCACGTCCGCATTGGTTTCGGCCAGCCAGTCCTGGCCGGTGAGTCCCGCATCCAGGACTCCATTGGTGACATAGGTGCCCATTTCCTGGGACCTCACCAGCGAACAGGTAATCTCACTGTCGTCAATGGAAGGAAAATAGTTCCTCGACCGGGTGCTGATCGTCCACCCGGCCTGTGAGAACAGGTCCCGGGTGGCTGCTTCGAGGCTCCCTTTGGGAATGCCCAGTTTCAGTAGGTTTGACATGGAGCAAGGAGAAAAATGTTGGGCTGCAAAGTATAGCCGAAATTACACGCGCACAAGCCGGAAAAAATCGATTCACCGGAACGACCCCATGGCGTTCCGTCTACAGGCCGGAGACGACCTGGTCCATGCTTTCCTTGGCGTCTCCGAACAGCATTTTCGTATTCTCCCGGTAAAACAGCGGGTTTTCCACACCGGCGTAACCGCTGGCCATGCTTCGTTTCAATACGATCACCTGTTTTGCCTTCCAGACCTCGATCACCGGCATGCCGGCAATGGGGCTGTCCGGCGATTCGATGGCGGACGGGTTGACAATATCGTTGGCGCCGATGACCATGACCATGTCCGTATCCGGCAGGTCGGGGTTGATTTCATCCATCTCGAAAACAATGTCGTACGGCACCTTGGCTTCCGCGAGCAATACATTCATGTGCCCGGGCATCCGGCCGGCAACCGGATGGATGGCAAAATGCACCTGTACATTCCGGTCCTGCAGTTTCTTCGTCAATTCGGAGACCAGGTGCTGCGCATGGGCAACGGCCATGCCGTAGCCCGGAACGATGACCAGAGAGGAAATCATGCCCAGCTGGTTCGCGGTTTCACTGCTGCTGATCGCGACCGCTTCGCCCTCAACATCGGATGCGAAGGACCCGGTGGACCCGAACCCCCCCATCACGACACTGAGAAAGGAACGGTTCATGGCCCGGCACATGATATAGCTCAAAATCGCCCCGCTGGACCCCACCAGGGCCCCGGTGATGATCAGCAAATCGTTGGAAAGCATGAAGCCGGTCGCGGCGGCGGCCCAGCCCGAATAGCTGTTCAGGATGGAAATGACCACCGGCATGTCCGCCCCGCCGATGGCCATCACCATATGGATGCCGAACAGGAAGGCCAGGATCGTCATGACCAGCAGCGGGATGATTCCGGCATCAATGGAACCGGCCTCCACGAATGCCTTGCCAAGGTAGATGCAGACGATGAACAGGACCAGGTTCAGCCAGTGTCTCGCCGGCAGCGTGAGGGGCTTGCTGTTGAGAATGCCCTTGAGCTTTCCAAAGGCAATCACCGACCCGGTAAAGGTCACGGCACCGATGAATACCCCCAGAAACACTTCGATATCGCGGATGGTCTTGGCGGCTCCCTCGAGCACGATGTGGAGGTCCAGGTACGAGGAAAATCCGACAAGAACCGCCGCAAGGCCGACAAAACTGTGCAGGATGGCCACCAGTTCCGGCATGGAGGTCATTTCCACCCGCATGGCCAGCACCGCACCGATTACGGCACCCATGCCCATGGCGACCGCGATGGTCCCGTATCCAGTGACGGAATCGCTCCACAGGGTGGCGGCAATGGCAATCCCCATCCCCGCAATGCCGTAGACATTTCCGCGCTGTGCCTTTTCCTGGTTGCTCAGCCCTCCAAGGCTCAGGATGAAACAGATACTGGCGACGATGTAGGCCGCAACGGTCAGGCCGGATGGCATGTCGGATTCCCGGTTATTTTTGGAACATGTTCAGCATGCGCTGGGTCACCAGGAACCCGCCCGCGATGTTGATGGAGGAGATCACCACGGCCACAAACGCCAGGGCAACCCCCAGGGAGGAGGTGGCATTGATCTGCAGCAGGGACCCGATCACGATGATGCCGCTGATGGCATTGGTGACACTCATCAATGGCGTATGCAGCGCCGGGGTCACATTCCAGATGACCTGCCAGCCTACGAAGCAGGCGAGCACAAACACGATGAAATGGTTCATGAAATCCGCGGGAGCCACCGTGCCCACACCGAGAAGGACCAATGCGCCCAGGCCCATGGCAATCAACGTGGACAGGGCCCTGCTTTTTTTCCCGGCGGAGGGGGCCGCGACCGGAGGAGGCGAAACCGGCTTGGCCGGGGGGACGGGTTCCGGCCGGGGAGGCGGCCAGATGATTTCTCC
>WTGA01000024.1 GCA_011523765.1 Gammaproteobacteria bacterium | reverse complement strand
ACCGCCCCCCGCCTGATCCGCGGGCCCCCGTCCTTCACCCAGAGCGCCGCTAATCCCCCCTCCTCCTTTCACCCCTACCCAAACCAATCCATAGAAAAACACTGCCGGCATCAGCAGCCACAGGGATGCGGTGCAGACGGACAGCACCCGGTTGCGGATGAATTCCTCCTCATTGCCAAAGGACACCAGGGCCCCCAGGAGCGTGCCATTGGGGTACAGGGCATCGTACAGGCTGAATTCCACCCAGCCGGCAATGGCCCAGATGGCGGTCAGGAACTTGATGGTAAACAGCACAAAGGACAACGTCACCATGCTGCCGATTTCAAACCGCCCGAAGACGATGAAGACGGGCAGGAACATGTACACCGTCATCAGCAACAGCGCCTGCACCATCGGCAGCGCGAGTTTCACCACATGCATCTTGGTGGAAGCCTTGGCGGACTCGACCGTGGCGCCCCACTCGCCGAAGAAACTCTTCATCAAATGCGAAATGCCCCCGGCGGCGGTATCCACCACGCCCTGTTCCCCGTGATACTCGATATTCCCGCCATCCAACTGGAGGGTGGATCGCGTGTAGCCGTTCAATACCGCCTGGATACGGGCATCTTCCAGTTCCTCCTCGCTCACCCCCGCCAGGCTTTTTGCATTGTCCTTCAGGGCATCCCACAGGGTCGGTTCGCTTTGCGCCAGCAGGTCCGTACGCAACGAACCCCACCAGACATTGCAGTGCGTATCCTCGCCGTCCGGCAGTCCGCGGATGGGATAGTCGGCCGTCAGCGTGTCGCCGCAGAGATTCACGTCGTGGCACGGGGCATACATCCCCGGGGTTCCCAGCAGCACCCTGGACCCGATCCAGTCGACTTCACTCCCCCCGTGTTCGGCCAGCAGGGCCTCCCCCGGCGGTGGCACAGCATTGTTCCGGGAGTATTTCGAGAACTTGTTCCGTGCCGGATTGAAGCAACTGCTGATAAACGCGGGCAGCTGATGGGCCAGTTTCGGATCCTGGATGTTCGCGGCCGCGAGCCGCTGCCGGGCGACATCAATATCGGTTCGGGACGGCAGCGAACCGATAATGCTGTGGTTGATTCCGGATACGATCTTGTGCAGCAGCAGCCACCACATGGGGAGGCGGGGTTCTGCCGTGGCAATCGAACCGATCGTCTGGTCGTAGGAGGTCCCCGAATTCGCCGCCGACACCGTGGTCCCCGGGCTGCCGTCCTCGGGTGAGAGAGGGGAATACTGGACCTGGCTCGGTGCAACCGGGATCGACGGCACAAAAAAGATGGCCGCCACCATCATGATAATCACGGTGTCCCAGAGGATATTCTTGACCGAGAGCTCGGCCGCCGGAGTGCCCTTCGAGTTGGTGCTGGCATCCTTCCAATAACCAATGACCAGGAACATCAGCGGAATGAACACCAGCCCGGTGTTGACGAGCACATCGTAGAGCAGGTTGTACAGCATCCATCCGTACAGCGTCGTAAACAGTTCCAGATAGGAATCCACAACCATGGCGTCAGGCCCCCCCGTTCAACAGGGCGGCCAGTCCGCCCTGGACAAACAGCCCTTCCAGCACCAGGGCCATCGCGAGCACCGTGAGCTGGACGGACCGGACCCGTCCGCGCGACCGGCTGGACGGGTCCGGATAGATCACAACGGGAACGAACGCGATGCCGGCAGCATAGACCAGCAGGCGCAGGGCCCATAACCCGCCCTGCCCGGGATCCCGGAAATAGGCTGCCACCGGCCCGTCGGCCAGAAACAGCAACCAGGGACTGACCAGCATCAGTGCCACGGTGACCCCGGCTATCGCCGCACCGATCCCGAGGTTCCGCCGGAACCTGCGTTGGGGCCGGGGACGGAGCGGCCGGTCCGGGGCCGGTTTTCGCCTGAATGGAAAACGGAAAGGATTCATTCGATAAAGGCTCCGTTTTCAATGCGTCCTGTCCCGACCTCCGTGCCGGACCGGCCGGGAATCCGGCGCTGTTCCCGGGCGTACTCTTCGAGGATTCTGGCCATCGTCGACCGGGCCATATAATCCTTCGCTTCATACTGGTCTTTCAGCAGTTCATATTCGGCCTTGAGCAGGGGAAGATAGATTTCATTGATACTGGCAAAGGCCGGGGTATTGATCACATGGGGATCCCGGGATCCGGTCAACAGCAGGTCGCGCGCGATGTTGATGCGTTCCATGGTTTTGAGCAGGGCCATCTCGGTCCCGATCTTGCTGATCATCCGCCGGCGCACGGCCTCGGGCTGCCGCTGCAGGGCCCGGATCAGGGTGGGATTGATCTCAACGCCGGGGATGGACAGTTCATCGCTCCCGGCTTCCTCCAGGGCATTGGCATCCACCACCCGGGTCAGGTCCAGAATGTACTGCTCGGCCGTCTCGCTCAGGGAGGCCCCGACCCCGTATCCCGGTGTCCCCGACGGGACCCCGCCCGGACGGTTGTCAATGGTGAGATCCCCGAGCACCTGGACCAGCCAGGCGGACGCATCCGACGGTTCCGGAAACACCGAGGCCAGGCGGGCATCCGACCGGCCAATGTCGCCATTCGGCGTCCCCGTGCCCTCCGTCGTCAACACATGGCCCCGTTCGGTCACTTCGCGGATGACCTGGATGGGCGGCCCTTCTTCACAGGCTCTCTTTTCATCGTCGATCCAGCGAATGCACAGCCCTTCCCCATCCAGGATCTCCTCGTGCTGTTCGGTCACGGTGAGACTGCCATCCGCCGAGGCGGCCTCCGCCCCGGCTTTCCAGGCACCCGAGGTCCCGACCTTGATCCAGTCGGCATACGGATTCTTGCCTTCCTGGATCATTCGCTGGGCTTCCCTGCAGGAGCGGACCGAGAGCTTGATATAGTCCTCATACCGGGCCATCGCATTTTCCAGCATGTTGGCCAGGTTCGGATCGGCCCGGCGCAGCACATAGAACGGCAGGGATGCCACCGCTCCCTGGGCCGCATACACCAGCGCATCCACCGCCCGGTCGGCCCCGCTGCTGATGTTTTCAAACAACCGCTTCAGGTTGTTGTCCAGGTCGAAACTGCCGCACGACAGGTTGGACGAGATGCTCGCCGACCCGCCGATCACCACGCTCCGGGAATACGAGGTCGGGGCCCGAGAAGCCCGGTGCCCGCCGATCTGGTAGTAGAACGTGTCACGCGCAAGTGCGCCGGATTCCTGCGCACCGACCGGTGCGGTACCGGACAGGCCCGCGGCCAGGATGATCCCGGCGGCCAGGTTGGCGGGGAACAAACGGTTTTTCTGCATTTTCCTCTTCCTCCTAGTTCAGGCAGACCGGATCGGTATCGACAGACCCGAGGAACTTGCCCGACCGGCGGATGCAGCACTCGTGCTGTCCCCAGTACAACCAGCCATAGTTGCCCGTCGAAGAGCGGTTGAGCCCATAGTCCCGGTCCCGGCCAAACGCGTTGCACCGGCTCTCTGCGACGGGGAACAGCATTTGCCATTTGTCGGTTTTTTCGTTCGACGGATCGACCGGCGCGGGCTGATAGACATGCGGCTGGCCGTGCCGGGTCGCGATATCCATTCCCCGCTGCGCCGTCACCGCCGCCCCCTTCGGTTCCTCATTGGCATGGATGAAACCGGTCCGGGGATGCACCGGTCCCCAGCTCCTGAAAACGCCGCGGCCCACCTCGCGCAGGCCGGGAACGAAACTGGCCGGGTACACCACTTCCGGACCGCTCAATGCGCCGCCCCGCCAGACGAGGGAGTCGAGTTCACTCAGAAAATAGGGCCGCATGGGCCGGACCGGAGTCCGGCACAGGTATCCGGAACGGGGCCCGATCCGGTTTTGCCTGGAAAACGCCGCCACCACCGGGCTGCCGATGACCGACACATCCCGGAACAGCAGGTTTTCGTGTTCGGGTTGGGTGGTCTCCCCGTCCTGGGGTTTGTTGGTCACATTGACATGCCGGGAACCGCCATCGG
Organism: Gammaproteobacteria bacterium; assembly: GCA_011523765.1. GTDB lineage: Bacteria > Pseudomonadota > Gammaproteobacteria > Arenicellales > Poriferihabitantaceae > WTGA01. The sequence continues at coordinate 15,973 of WTGA01000024.1, read as the reverse complement.
AAGAACCGGCTCCGGAGAACAGGCGGGCCGCCTCGGCCGCCGCCGCCCCGTACAGCACAGCGGCCTCCGTCCAGGGAAGGTCTCCCGGTGTCTTGTGGGCCGTCACCACGAGATCCGGCAGAAAGTGTTCAATCTGCGGAGTGGTCCGGATTTTGCAGCCGGACCACTTGCACTTCAGCCAGAAACAGATCCCGGTGATGCAATACTCCAGGCAGTTTTCCGTCGAGCCCTCGATGGCGGCCTGCAGGATCTCCGCGCTGGTAAAGGTTTCCTCGTCCTGGGCCCGGGTGGCCGCGGCGCCCAGCACACCGGCCAGGGTGATCCCGACCCAGATTGCCGTTCGAAGTTCCCGGCGTCTCTCCCCACTCATTCGCCGGTCCTCTCCTGGTGCCGGGTAAACGCCTGCACGGCACGATCCAGCCTGCCTCCATACCACAGGGCCTCGTTGCCATTGAACACGATGGCGGGCAATTGAGTGATGCCCAGGTGCCGAATCACCATGTGATGCTTCCAGGCCGACACCAGGGACTGCCGGTGGGCGTCCAGCCGCTGCCTGGCCAGCCGCTCGGCCTCCGGTTCCGAAGCGGGAAGGCCTTCGCTCAGTTGCGCCTCCAGCCATTCGATCTGGCCGATGTCCAGGACCCGGAACGGCGGAAACGCCGGATGATTCCGGTAGGCATCGAATTTCCGGGCCGGATAAATCGATTCCAGGGTGTAGATGTCGAGTTGGCGGATGCCCTCCGCCGCCAGCACACCCGGTGCGACCGTCATCCACAGCAGGGCGGGCAGGATATTCATGGACCGGAACCGCCTCATGCGCCGGCCCTGCGTTGCATCATCTGCTCGGCGATCATCCGGACGCCCTCGATTTCATCGGTCACGCCCTGCTCTTCCATCATCCGGAACCGCCGGGACCGTTCTTCCTGTTCGGTTTGCGCCAGGGCCATGGCGATGGGCGGCGAAACCACCCGGAACAGGGTGGGATCCAGTTTGCCGGACATCAGCACGCCTTCGACATACTTGCCCGGCTCCTTGCGCGTGCTTTCCATGAGCCGCCGTTCTTCATCGGACACGCGCTTGAACCGGGCAATGTCGTCAATTTCCGCGATGGGCATCTGCAGGCACATCCACCACTCGCACATGTTGAGGATCTTTTCCGAGGCATCGGGAAAGTCTTTCAGGTTCTGCGTCGCCAGGCACATCCACAATCCCCATTTGCGCCACATTTTCGAGCCCTTGACGAGATATTCCGAGAGCAGCGGGTTGGTGGTCGTCACGTGCGCCTCATCGTTCAGTATCCAGGAAAAACGGGGACCGGACCGCCGGCTTTCGGCGTCGGACTGGATTTTGTTCATCAGGCCGATATAGGCCAGCGCCATGACATCCCGGTATTCATCGCTGGTGGCGATCTTTCCCATTTCAACGATGGTCAGGTCCGCCGTCGGCCAGAGTTCGCCGGGCTGGTCGAACAGGGCCTTGCGAAACCCGGTGGTAAAGTACTTCGCGGAATCGTGCATCTGGGAAATCCGTCCCCGGCGGGCCGGGTCGTCATAATGCGGCAGCCCCTCGGTCAGCTGCCCGTCCATCATCCTGCCGAGTGCGTGGACAAAATCACGGATCATCATCTGCCGTCCCTGCCGGCGGCACTCCCGGGCCGAAAACAGGATGGCGGATTGGATAATCGTCAGGTCATGGCGGCGAAACTCCTCCATCTCACGCGGTTCTCCCCCGGTAATGATGAGCTTGGCGGCGGCCACCATTTCGGACAGGTAATCCCGCGTATCCGCTCCGCGGTCGGCATCGAGCAGCCGGTCGGCGTTCGCAAAGGGCGGCAGCGGATTGCTGACGGCATCGAGATTGACATAGTGGACGGTCTTGCCGTGCCGTTTCAGGTATTCGCCGATCAGGCGATAGGAATCCCCCACATCAATCACGTAGATATACGGGTTGTGGGTGGCCATCACCTGCATGATCAGGTAATTCAGCGTTGCCGACTTGCCGGACCCGGTCGGCCCGAACAGCAGCATATGACCGGATTGCTCCCGGTCGGCCATATTGAACGGGTCGACCAGCACCGGGACCCCGGCCCGGTTGAAAAAGCCAAAGCAGGGATTGCCGGTCCCGGTGCCCTGCCCCCACAGGGGAGACAGGGCCAATACCCATCGGATCCAGTGTTTCCGCTGGCGCATCAGGTAGTCGTCGTACTCGGGCCGGTAGGCCATGGGCAGGTTCCGTACATAGGCCTCCAGCGGCATCAGGTCATGTTCTGCCAGCACGGCATCCATGCCGTGGGACTGCAGCAGGTAGAGGACCGCAGTGGTCTGCTGCGACAGCATCTCGTTCGTGTCGGAACGCAGGTAGACTCCCATGGTGGTCGGGTACAGCCGGCGCTCCAGGGCCATGTGGTGTTTGACATTCTCGATGTCTTCGCGCGCCACCATGGCCGAGTGCGCCCCGGAACGGGATTGTTTCAGAATGATATCCAGTTCCGTTCCGATGGTATCCTGCGGTTTGAAAATGATGGTAATCTGAAAGATGGCCCCGCCGGGCAACTGGTCAATCAGGGCTGCCGACTTTTTTCTCGCCCGTTCGTTTTCCGTGGTCAAGACCCCGGTCCGCGGCTCGGATCGCACTCCGACAATGGGGAGATACCGGTGCGGGAGCCCGTTGAACCACCAGACCCCGTGTTGGGCATCGGCCTCGGGGCAGTGCCGGACACACCCCTGTCCGATATCGTAATCCTCGGATACTTCCTCATCGCTGACCGGAAAGCGCCTGAAAAATTCCAGGGGCCCCTCAAAATCAAACGGCTTGGGATTGATCCAGGAAAACAGCCACTGGTAGGCCTCTGCCGGCCCGACTTCATCGACCTTGACACTGGCCGCTTCCAGTCCGGAAACGATGCCGGCAATGACCCGGTTGAAGTCGTCCTGGGCCACCTGCCCTGCCGGGTCCCGGGTCGTCAGGGAATCATAGCGGCGATAGATGCACAGGCGGGTCCGCCGATTCTTGCCGCCCCAGCGGACCCCGGCGGTGGAATCGGTAAAAATGCCGCCCCGCTTTCCAATGGATTCATAGTGGCTGTTCTGCAATTCCAGATAGTGCTCGGCATATGCATCCATGGTCTCGTTGTTCCGGACGATATAGTTGCGCAGGGACTGCGCGAGAATCGCCAGGGGCTCATCCTGTGCATAAATCTGGACGACAAAGGGATGGTCGTCGTATTCCGGAATATGGCGAAAGCCATTTTCCAGATCATCCAGCATCTGTTCCAGCTGTTCTTCCGGCCGGGCTTCCGAATTGATCGGCTGGGCCATCAGTATTTTGCCCAGCGTTCTTTCATCCGGGTGGATGTAGCAGCCGCTCTCCCGGTTGTAGTGCTTGATCGTCATGAAATCCGCAAACGACCGCGGTCGGGCATACTGCTTCCGGGCCTCCGACTCCGTCACCCGGCTTCCCTCCAGGGTGACCCAACCCATCCCCTGCATCAGTTTTTGCCAGAAGGACAGGGCTTCCGTGGAATGGACCTGATGCGGATCCTCCGGATCCACGGCCCCCGCATCGGCCTCCTGGCCAGACCGTGCGAAAAGGCGCCCGGGACCATTTGGACCGGACCGGCCAGTGGGAGGGGGAGTCTTCACGGTGCGACCTCGCCCGGCAACGCAAAAATGCGCTGGTGATCGTACAGATAGAAGGCCGTGGTATAGCCCGGAATCGGTGCCCCGCCGGCCGTGAGGTGGGGGAACACATACAGGGCCAGCCGCGGATTCGGCAGTTCGGGAAAGAGCTGATCCAGCTCCTTTTCGGCCGACCTTGTATAGCCGTCGTCCTGGCCCGATGACATGCCCGACACTGGCCGGTTCCCGTGCAGGGCCCGACCGTACCGGCTTTTCAGTGACGGTCCCTCGGCATCGAAAATCTGTTGGGCCGAGGGGCCCGCACAGCCGGCCAGGGCCAGGCAAACCAGCCCAACCATTCCTTGCCGGATTCGTTGCCGGGCACTAATCCAGGTCATCGACCCCTCCTGCCACGAAGTGGTTCACCTGCCGGCCGGCCGGGTCGTAGTCGATTTCGATCTGCCGGGAAATGTTGAGGACAATCTCCTGTCCCGGGTCGACCACCACCGCATCAAAGACGTCCTGCGCGCGTTCCGCCACATAGTCGGCCCACTCCCTGAACCCGCTGGCCACGCCCCGGCCAAGGGCGAAATCCTCCGGATCGCCCGTCAGCACACTCGAGACCGCACCCCCCTCGGCCGTGCGGGTGACCTCTCCTTGCGCGAGTGCGTCAGCATAACCGCTGGCCGTGCTCGCCAGAAAGAGCCGGGTCAGCACCTCGTTGGCATTGGAAACGACTTTTCCGGGAATGCAGCCAAACCCCTTCCCGTCGGCAATCCAGCCCAGGCCGTCATCGAGATCGCCCGGGTTCTGGCTGGAGGGGGACTGAACGGTCCGGATGGTGCCATCCCGGAAGACGAAGGTCACGGAATCCAGCACGCCCCGGACGCATTTGAGCGCGCCATCGCCGACGGCCACCCCGCTCCAGACGGCCTGTTCCAGTCCTTCGATATAGATCCCGTTCGCGGCCAGGTTGTCCGCGCCGGTGATCACCTTGAACGGCATGGGATTGCGTACGGCACCCCGGATCGGAATCCGGCCAATCAGGGCCGTCATCGCGGTGGCATCCAGCAACGTGGCATTGACCGGTACCGTCATCACGGGGACCGGCCACCCGCTTTCATCGCTGCCCGCCGGGGAGGGCGGCCGCTGGTGCAGGCGGTCATTGTTCAGGTTCGGGTCGAGCAGGTTGTGCGCACCCGCGAGCAACGGCCCGGCCCGGCCCGTTCCGTCGCGGTTCCGGTCGCCCCCGACCGGGATTCCCGCGCCGGCCGGAGTGAACCAGCAACGGCCATCGTTGCGGGGAACACACGGTGTCCGGCCGCCGACCGCATACTCCTGATCCGGGTCCCCCAGCGCGTTGCCCAGCTTCCCCAGCCGCGACTCGATGGCATTCAGCCGGCTGGCGGAACCGGCGGTCATCGCACTCATCTGTTCCCCGACCTGTTCTTCCACCCTTTCCAGGAGGGCGGCTGCCCCGGGGTCCTCCGCCTGCTTTTCCTCCACCACGGCGAGCCGTTCCATGGCGTCGTCCAGGGTCCGGGTCAGTGATTTCGAGGCGGCATCGAACTGGGCTGAAAGCGACGACAGCGTTTCGATGGCGGTGTCTTCCGTACCAATGGGCGTCTCCGCCGGCGGCTCGGATTCCGGGAGACGGCCGCACTGTTTCACGCCAAACAGGATGAGCCCCCCCGACAGGGCGACCAGGATGAAGACCACCAGGCGGTTGCGTTTCACTGCCGGCCTCCGGAAGAGTCCGGACCGGGTGGTACCCGACCGGTTTGGGGCACCCTCAGGCCGAGCGCATTTTCAAACGGCATCCCGGAAACCAGGAAGACCATGGACTGGTCCCCGGGCCTTCCGGCCGGTTGCCAGGCGATGGTGATAGAACGTCGAGGCGAGCCATCGTCCCACCAGGTGCCGGGGATCCAGAGTCACCCGGGACTCCCGGGTGTTCCGGACCAGCACGGCGGTCACAAACTGCCGGTCCACCTGCCAGGAGGCCAGCGGGGTGGTCTCAACGCTGCGGTATCGAACCAGCCGGACCGGCCGGTCGGCCACGTCCACCGGCTGCGCCCCGGCCGGCACTTTGACCAGCCGTTCGGGTGAATAGAACTGCTGGGCCGCAAACCGGACGAGATCGATATAGCCGGTCCGGGTCCGGGCGGGCCACCATGCGGCAGTCGCTTTGGAAACGACGGGGCCGGTTGCCGGGGGATCCTCCTTCCCCTCGGTCCCCTGCGAAAGAACCCGCACGGGACCGAGGGGAATGGGGGTGTCGGTCAGTTTCAGGTCCAGCGGAAACCGGAGCAACCCGGACAGCTGGCCCACCACCACCCGGGTATCGGTCGCCGAGCGTTTCGGGGTGATCAGCACCGTGGAGCCATAAATTTCGATGGCGAACTGTCGGGCCTGCCGGGGTTCCAGGCCGATTTCCACTGCATGGTCGAATTCAATGCGCCGTTCCTGTCCGGGTGACAGGACAATCTCAATGGGGTCTCCGCGCCAGACCACCACCTGCTCCGCCCGGGAAGTCCGGTCGGAGGGGACCAGGCCGAAGTCGGTCGCAATCTCCGATTGCGCCTGCACACCGCCGGTTCCCAGAAAGACCCCCATGGCCCAAAGCAGCCCAACCCCCGGTCTCCGGTTCATGGGCTGCCCTCCCCGATCCGTTCGATGCGGCCCGCCATTCCGGAGATCCGGAGTCCCCACTGGTTGGACACGGGATCGGAGGCTGTTTTGGAGACGGTCAGCGGAACGGCGATCAGGGCATTCTTGACCCGGGTCTGGCCCACATGCTCCAGAATGCGGTATTTGAGCAGAACCCGCCACCGCCCGGCCCCGAGGATTTCGACCGAGTCGCGGTCAAAATGGAAATGGTCCTCCAGATCGAGTTCACGTCGCCGGCCCACGAGCTCGTTGATGCCGTTGCGGTTCTGCAGGCGGTCATGGTCCGCCTGCAACTCGTCCTGGAACCGGGCGGTCATGTAAAACCGACTGTTGTTGATGCGCTCCGGGTAGTCCCGGGCGCCATCCTGCCAGGTGTTCAGGTACTGATAGATGTAGTTGGCAAAGCTGTACACCGTGGTCTTCGGCGGCTGGTTCGCCTGTACGGTGGCCCCCGCTGCAGAAATATCCGGGGGAATATACACCGTGATATTCCCGGTCAGGGAATAGATCGCCAGGCCCAGGCCGGCATATCCGACGGCGAGGATCGCGATGATGCCCATCAGGCCCCGGTTGATCACCCGGATGTTGTTGGCCCGTGAAATCATTTTCATCGTGCGGATCCCTTTTCAGAAGCCGCCCGGCTTCCATGCGCATGGCGCAGGTAATCGAATTTCATGCTTTCCCGGATCAATCCGTGCGCCGGATGATTGCGGACCCGGCAGAGCTGCTGGGCGTAATAGCCTTCCGGCTTCTGCCGTTTTTCATTGCGGACCCAGTCTCCGATCCCCCACGACAGCACGATGGTCCACAGCAGGGCGAAGATGGGAAAGAGCGACAGGGAACCGGTGAGGGCCGCGGTCAGCAGTCCCAGGACCATCCCGATCAGTCCGGCCACCCCTGCGGTCGTGGACAGTTCGGTCCCGTTCAGTCCATACAGCACGATGGGCTTGTGATTGATGCGAACCGTGTCAGGGAGAGCCGGAGAGGGCATGGGTTCAGGAAATGTTGGTCAGGGCTTCCAGCGCCAGCGACAGGAAGTACACCGACAGGGCGACCCCGGCGATGGTCATGACGAAGGTCAGCATGAAACCGCCCCACCCGGCCTTGCTGTTTTTCGCTTCGAGAAAGGCCGTGATGACAATATAGCCGCCGCCGATGAAGACGACGGCATACAGGACATAGATCACCAGTTCCAGAATCGCGCTGAAATAGGATTTTGCGGTCTCGATAATATCGTCCTCGTTGCCGGTATTCCCTCCGAGCGTGGGGATGTTGATTTGTGCCGCCGCCTCCATCGGTCCGACCAGCAGGCCCGCGGCCACCGCGATGCACCCGACCACCAGCAGCGGGAAACCGGGTCGCGAAGGCCTGGAATGAAACCGCGGGTCCAGGGGTGGGGTGGGGAGCGGATGGATCATGACGGCGTCCTCTTTTTCAGAAAATAAAAACAAACATCAGGGTGACAATCAAAACGATGGCCCCCAGCATGGCGATCCAGGTGCCGTAGCGGGCCCGGGCAATGCTGTTCAGGGTGACGGAGAACAGCGCCCACGCGGCCCAGACCAGCACAATGGTGATCAGGGCCACGGAAATCATCCCGAGCAGGTCGTTCGCCTCGAACCCGGCGGCCCGGCCGAAATTTCCCGGCTCGAAGGCGGTGTTCACGGAAGGCAGCCCGTCAGTGTGCATAGTCCCCGTCCAACGGAACGATGGGTGTGGTGCGCGGCAGCCCGGTTTCCAGCTGGATATATTCGCGGATGCCGTTCTGGATCTTTGCCAGGTCATTGCGCAGCGATCCATAGTTGAACGTCAGTCTCGAACCGGGTGCCCGGGGGGCGCGTTCTGCCGACGCAATCAGGAGCTCCATGGCGGCCAGTTCCTGGTTCAGACGGGACAGGATGGCCTTGTCGTCTTCCGCCCGGGCCGGGCCGCCCAGGCACAGGGCGAGCATCCATACCGCCAGGCCGGCCACGGAGACTTTTCGAATGGGCCGGTTCATATCTGCTTGATGAAGGTGGCGCTGGTCGCCATGATCAGGAGGGCAAACGCGATGGCTGTCGGCAAGAAGATCATCGTCGGATGAATGGAAAAAGGCAGGGTGAGATACAGCAGGAACATCAGCGAAATGAGGGTCCCGGCATGCCGTTTGACATGATGAAACACGTAGGCCCGCTCGATATCCCCGCCATACCGCCGCAAATCGCGCCGGATCAGTCCTTCGGTGAAGCCCCACACCAGGAACAGCCCGAACAGCGGAACGGCCAGAATCGTGATGGTCAGACGGATCACGAAGATCTGGGCCGCATTCAGCGCCGCCAGCACATATTGGGCGAACCACTGCAGGGCCGCCATTTCCTGCAGGAGGGTTTCGATTCCCGTCCACTGAAAGACGAAGTAATAGATCCGGTTGGACAGGAACACCCCGAATTCCGAAAACGTGGGGAGCCCGGGGAGCCCTCTTCGCAAGTCCATCGAAAGGTATCCCAGTTCATCCTGCAGGATGAGTTCGCTGTGGCGCGCCCCGGCCCCGGGCCACCACCAGTAATGCCCCTCCCCCCAGAACAGCATGCCCACCAGCTCCAGCACGATGGAAACCACCAGGGAGGCCAGCAGGAACCCCAGCGCCGCAACGGGGCTGGCCAGGATGCGCAGCGTGGCGGAATCGGCCCGCCGCCGGTCAGGCGGCCTGTTCGGTCGACCCATCGGCTGCTCCGCCTGCCATCATTTTCTGCATATCGGCCGGCAGGTCCCCCGCATAGGGAACCATGACCTGGTTCCGGAACCAGGTATCCTGCGTCCATTGCGCCGTCCCGCCGTGGTAGTCCCGGCGCATGTGCCGGGTCAGTTCGGCAATGCGGTCCGGAACCGGGACCCGGTCCCTGGCCGGCAGGGGCATCCGCACCTTGTACAGCTGCGACCCTTCCACCAGCGCAAAACACTGGCCCTTGGGCAGGTGGTTGACATCCGACGGCAGGATGATCCGGGCGTCCACGGTGCTCACCCGGTCGCGCACATTCGACGTGAAGTGCTGCTCCGAATCCGGGTCCGACGAGGACGTTGCACCGGATTCGGTCATGATCTGCTGGACCTGGACATCGTTCAGCCGGTCGGTCAGCACCCGGGCGGTATCTTCCTTGAGCACGCGCAGCATAATCAGGGTATTCAGGTTGCCCAGGACCACTTCCGCCTTGGACCGGTCGCCGAGACGGCTTTCGATATCCGACATCGTCTGCGTATAGGCCGTGACCTGGAACCCGGCCCCGCCCGCCTTGTTCAGCATGGGAATGAAATCCGGGCCGATCAGTTCGTTGAACTCATCGGCATGAATCGAGACTTTCCCGGTCTGGTCCGCTCCCGGCGTGGTATCGTCATGGGCATACAGGTCCCCCGCCACCGAGGTCAGGTCGGAGAACATGGCCGCGCCCACGGCTGACGAGACGGTGACATCCTGCAGGGCCGACAGGCCGACATAGACGATCCCCTTCTGCCGGATCACCTGCTTCCAGCTGAAAATGGGGCGATGGTCATCGGCCACATTGTCGTAATCCGGGGAAAACAGCGCAGCGACCTGCCCGGTGGTCAGTTTTTCCAGGAACGGGCCGAGACTGGAGACGATCTTGTCGAAATAGGTCTTGTCATAATAGAACGCGGTCAGCAGCCCCTCTGAAACCGGGTCATCAATCTGGTCTTCGGCCATCACCTGCCGGATGACCCGGGCAAAAGCCACCGTATGGAGATCCTTGCCCTGTTCCTCCTTCATCCGGACCGGGACGTCTGCCGGCCGGTCATTCCCCTGGGACAGGGCCCAGGCAATGTGATCCACCCGCTTCTTCCAGTCGGGGATCCGGTGAAGGCTCAGGAAATGTTCCCCATATCTTCTGAACAGGCTGTCGATGTTGGAGACATGCTTCAGGATATTCGCGTAGGTCGGTTTTTCACCGAGCACATGCAGGGCCCGGGCGATGATATTGGTAAACCGCCAGCCGAATTCCTTGAAGGCGGACGAGTTGCCCTCCGAGGGCAGTGAATTGGCAATGCGCGTGGCCACTTCCGTAATGCGGCTGTAGCTGCCGATGGGGTTGTAGCGGGCGGACACGTCCGGATGGGCCAGATGGAAGATATGGAAATCCTCGAGCCGACCGGCCTGGCGGGCGGCGGCATAACAGCATTCCAGCAGGTCGGCATCCCCCTTGGGGTCAATGACGATCACCGTGTCCCCGCGCCGGATATCCTGGGTAATCAGGATTTCCGCCAGCCGGGTCTTGCCCACCCGCGTGGTGCCCAGCACCAGGGTATGTCCGACCCGTTCCGCAATCGGCAGATAGATATCGCGTTCCTTCTCCAGCAGACCCACGGCATGCAGGGCGGGATTCCCGCCGACCTCCGGCTTTTTGCGGACCGGATTGAGACGGCTCTGGGAACCGAGCAGGCGGAACAGCCCCCCGCAGCCCGGGACGTTTTCAATCCTGCGCTCAACCTGTCTGGCCATCCGGTACAGCCGGGAATCCTCGAGGAAACGGTCATTGTGGGGCAGCATGGAATCCCGCAGGCGCTGCGTATGCCGCTGCCGCCAGGCAAAGCCCCGGCCAATGAACAGGGCGTGCCGGGAGACCGGAATTTTTGATCGCCTGAGAAAATAGCGGGGCAGGACCGACAGGTGTTTCTGGTAGTAGCGCAGCCGAAAGGCATCCCGCAGGCGCCAGGCGGCATACCCGCTGAAACCCAGGGCGGTGGCTGCGGACAGGACGGGCGGCATAAACAGGTACACCTGGAACAGCCAGACCAGCGCCGCCATCAAGAGGGCCAGCAGCGCCGACTGAAATTCGACGATGGGACGCAGTGCGGCTTCGAGAATGTACCGTTTAACGGCCATCGTCGGACCTCAACAGCACCGGGTAAAACGATACGCCATGCTGGGCATGCAGCACATCACCGCTGACCGGAAAGAGCTGGACCCGGTTCCGGTTCAGGGTTTCGCGCCACCGGGCCAGCGTCCCGGGGTCCTCGACTTCCACCACCAGGCAGAGCCGGAGATCCCGGTGGCTGCGCAGCACTTTCGACAACCAGACCACCGAGTAGTCATCGGTCCCGATCACGCAGAGGTCCTGCAAAGCGGACGGTTGGACCCGATGCGTCTCAATGGGCCAGGTCCGGCGGTCCCCGCGGAACACCATCGCCCCCGGTTCCACCGGAAACGAGGCATTTTCCAGGGTCGCCAGGGCCGACGACGCATCGCCGGCCGGAGCGGATGGACGGGGCGGGTGGTTCCGGGCGGCCTCGTCCAGGCGAACCTGGATGCGCCCGATATAGGCGGAAATGTCCCGGGCCGTCTCGTCCCCGCCGAGCACCACCGGGGCCCCCAATGCACCGGCCGAGGAACCCAGACCGAACCAGATGAACCAACAACGCAGGCAGCGGGCGGTCATGATGCCGATTTCCCGTTCATTCTCACCGGGTTGCCGTCCTGCGTGCCTCCCTGTGCCTGCATTCCGGCATCCAGGTGGGTCTGCAGCAGGCCCATGATGTGCATGGCTTCGGCCAGGTCCGGAAGCAGGCAGACGGCCGCATACCCGTGCCCCGACTTCTGGAAGGGCTGGTACCGGGCCGCGCCGACGGCCACAAACGTCACGCTGAAAACCACCGGATCGTTGTCCCCGGCCATCTCGAGTTCAAGGTGCTCGAACTCGCCATACTCCGCCCCCGATCCGGCATACCGGGAGCGGAAGGACCGGTAAAACAGCGTGATCCGGCCGACCAGGTTTTCCCGGGCGAGATGAATGGCCCGCTCGCACCAGTCCCGGCAGGGATTCGACAACCGGGTGGGTCCATCATCCGGCAACCGGGTTCGGTCAAAGAGGTCCATGCTGGTGACCGGCATCCGGCTACCCATTTCGAACCCCTCCGGCCCGCTGGTCCCGGGACTGCTGCCGGTCCAGGGTATCGACCAGGATCCGGGCGCATCGGGCCTGGTAGGCATCCGCCCGTTCCGGGGTTCCCGAATGGTAGTGGCCGATTCCCTGCCACAGGCTGCCGTGTTCCCGGGCATATTCCCGGAGAATGGCCGCCCCCACCTTCAGGTTGGCATAGGGGTCCAGGGCCTCCGAAACACCGTGAAACCGATGTCCGTGATAGTGCCAGTTGACCTGCATGATGCCGAGGTCCACCGTGGAGCCACGGTCAATGGCTTCCGCAGCCGCCTGGACGGCGTGCTGCTTGTCTTGAAAAACCCGGCCTTCGCCGTTGATGTTCAGGGTCCAGGGCCAGGGCCGGAATCCGGATTCGATCCGGCGGCCCGATTCACACAGGGCGACGGCGTACAGCACGACGACCGGGAGGTCGTACTGCGGTGCGATGCGGCGGTACGCCGCGGGCACCTCGCCGTGGGCCACGGACCCGGCCAGGAGCACGACGGCCAGGATGGACCGGCACAGAGCTTTCATCATTCTTCCACGATCCAGGGTACGGTGCGGGTGTTGAAACGGCGGTAGGCCCCGTCGTCAAAGTTCAGCGTGATCCGGCCGCTGTTCACCTGGTCGACGGGCAGGGCCATGCGCCGGGCCCACTGCTGGATATCGCTTTCCGAGCGGGCATCCAGGAAAAAAATGTCGACCGGTCTGCCGGCCCGGACCAGGTGCCGGATGCGGTCGACGCATTGCACGCAGTCAAACACGTTGACCCAGGCCCGGACCCGGCCGGGATGAACGGCCGACGCGGGCGGTTTTCCCAGGACGGCCATGCGGGACTGGAACAGGTTCTCGTCAATCACCGCGTCGCCCGGAAAAAGTCGGTCGCGGACGCGGATGAATGCCCGGTTGAAATCCAGCAGCCGCCGGTTGCGGTGCCGGTCGCGCTGTACCGCCAGGGTCAGGTAACGCTCGCGCCGGGAGGTCTCCTGCTCGTACATGGCCAGGACCCAGGACGGTTCCAGGTGGGCGTAGTACAGCCCGGCTTCGCCCTGCATCAGCGACTGGTATTGGCGCCAGTCGTCTCCATCCAGCCCCCACTTCGCGGGGTCGGTCCCGACCCTGGACAGGGGCCGGAAAAAGGCCGGGCCGTTTTCCGATACCTCCGGAGCCTCCTGTCCGAGCGACCCGGCCGGGGCCAGCAGCCCGGCCAGGACGAACAGTGCCGGGATCATGCGGACCCGGGCCTGCCGGCACAGGCCGACTCCAGTTCCGGTGACGGGGGCTCCAGGTGACCGCGGGACCGGCACACCATCTGCCGGATATCGTCCAGTCTCCGGACCCGGGCCTGGCCAGCCAGCCCGTTCAGATGTTCGTGAACAGCCTGCCTGGCCAGCCGGTCGGAATCAAACCGTCCGAACAGGCCGAAGTGCCAGTCCACCCCGTCCTCGTTCACCCACAGAAAGATGCGGGTATCTTTTCCGCTCAAATGGTGGTCCTCCAGAAAGCGGACCACCGAGGCATGCCGGTGCATGGAAACCAGCTGGACGGTATAACCGGGATCTTTCCGGAACAACCATTGGACATCCGTGGAAACCGCCTCGGAACCCGGTGCAGCCGGGACGGCGGGCACCGGGTCGTCATACAGGGGTACCGGTGTGACCGAGGAAGACGGCAGGGACGCTGCGCCGAAACGGTTCCGGGCCAGCTGGCCCTCAATCTGTTCGAGTTTCCTTTCGATGGTTTTCAGATTCGCGAGAATCCCGACATTCGACCGGCCCGACAGATCCTGGACGGACAACCGGTGGTGCAGTTCATCGACCAGTTCCTGTAACGGCACCTGGTCCAGGGACGGTTGGTTTGAGGCTCCACTCGAGGCGGTCCCCCTCCGCGATCGTTCATTGGCCGTGAAGGCTGAAAAATCGGCTGGGAAATAGTCCATGCCAACGACCTGTACATACTCGGGATATCCCGCCCTGTCCCGGATTCCGTCCGGGACAGCCGGTTGCGGGGTCCGGTCCTTCGGTCCGAAACCCAGCGGCAAGCAACCGGAAAGGAGCAGCCCCAGGCACCACAACCCGATACCGCGGCCGGTTTTCCGGAAGCCGGGCTGGTTCACAGACTGCCCTCCGCATGGGCCTGGCAGGTCTCGCCGAAGCAAAAGGCAATCTGTCGCAGGGGTTCAATGATGATGATGTGGTAGGCGGGTCCCGCCAGGGCACGCAGGATTTCAATGACCTGCATCAATCGGAACTGCTGATGAACCCGGGGCAGCGGCAGATAGTCAAACCCCGGCAACGCGGTTTGGGGATACAGGGAATACCCGGTTCCGTTCAGTAACTCCCGCATGGCCATTCCGACCGTTTGGCTTTCCGGGTCGAAGGACACGACCTCGGTCAGGGGTTTAAGCTGGATTTGCCCGGCCGTCGTGGGTTGCGTGACATATCGACCCACCCGGTATTCGTCCAGAGCGAAGGCCGGGGTCGGCATCAGGGCAAGTGAAAAGGTCAACCTGGCAACCAGAGACTGCATCAACCATCTGTCTTATTGATTCAGAGGGTTACCCATACTATGCCTTTATCCGTAAAAATCTACCGGAAATTCTAAATTCGAAATATAGAATTTATTGTAGATTTAAATATTAAATTTTGTACAAATCGTAGTACGGTAGACTCGTAATCTGTCTCAGTAGTGAATTCTTTCCCAAAAACAAAAAAATCCCGCCGAAGCGGGATTTGATTTTCATCGTCGTCATACAAGAATCTGCAACAACATTCAGTCATCGATCAAACAAATCTGTGGGCACGGGCATAAACCGCACTAAGGGACTGGCATTTTCCGAAGCCAGCGTCCGGCGTGTTCAGGCAGGGCAGATGCTTGACGGGAGTTCCCGGTTGCTATGGTTTTTCCGGTGCCAATCAAGCGCACACAGGAGGATAAGCGCAGCAACAGCAACCATCCGGGAAACCCCGTCAAGCATCTGCAGGATAAAGTACTGCCGGACAGCCTACTGGTAAAGGCTGCCCGGCAATTTGCTCGAACTGATCATCGTCTTTGGCACGGAATGATCGTTCTGAAGCCGATCGGCTCCTGACATAGTGAGGCGAAAAGGGGGGAGACCCCCCTTTTCACTTTCCAGCCAACCTGAACGGATCAGGCTTCCTGCACCGGCCCGGCCGATACCTGGGTATCGGCAGCCGGCATCGCGGGGCCGTTCGGTGCGACATCCACCGCATCAGTCTCCTGATAGCTGGATAAATCACACTCGTTGCCGTCAATGTACAGGCGCCGGATGTACAGCAGGCGCCCTTTCAACGACACACCGGTCTGCCCCGCTTTGGGGCCTTTGGCGTACGTAAACGTATCCACGTTGAGCCCCCCCGTCTTGACCACGGCACGAACCGTTGTGTTTGCCTGGTCAACCTCGCCCTTGAGGACAAAGTCGTTCAGGATATCAAACGCCTGTGCACCGGATACGCGACAATCAACATAAGTCGTTGTCACTCGGGAGTAGTCTCCTTCCACCACTTCACCTTCCTGGAGTCCGATGGTCACCGCCATGAAAGCTTCCCCGTGCTTGGGGCTGACCATTCGAACACGGTTCAAAAAACCGATTCCGCTGATGTGAAGATTGATAAAAGTAGATTGGCCTTGGTTTGGAATTGACATGATAACCTCCAATAAGAATACAACATAAAAAAAATGGAGACATGCCTCCCCAACGGGAAAAATGTCCCCGTCGGGTTCAAGATGACACCAGCCCTGAGGCTGTTCGGAGTACCC
>WTGA01000057.1 GCA_011523765.1 Gammaproteobacteria bacterium | reverse complement strand
TGGAAAACCCCCCTGAATTAATTGAAAACCGGGTTGAGTTGCGGAAGTCGGGCTAAAGACCGGTGGTCCGTCTTGATCCGCTCCTTGCGCTCGTGAGATCTGCGCAACATGAGTTGAAGATCGGAGATTTCGGCGTCCTGGGACGCGGTCTTCGCCGTGGCCGTCTTGAGCTTGAACCGGATTACGACTTGCTCCGGCAGCGCTTGTGAAATATTCGGCGGTGCGGATGCGCCCGACAGTTCCACCGGAAGGCAGACATTTCCACCGATCCGCCAAGCAGGAACAAGCAGAACCGGACCGGATTGGCCGGGACAGGCAACGTGCGGCACGGTGCAGGTCGCAGTGCGATGCCCCCGCTACAGGTATTCGCCGTCATAGCAAACAGACCCCCGTTCCCAGTGCCACAGCCGGAACAGATGGCGTCTTTTTTCCGGGTCCACGTGATCCCGGAATTCCGAGCGGTAATGCCCCACCTCGTGGTTGTTGAGATACAGGATCTGTCCCCGTTCAAGCGGCGCCTCGTACCAGATCTCCTCGCTGGCACAGACTTCGTCGATGGCATCCAGGGCCGCGGCAAGCTCGTCGACCATGCTATCTCCCGCCACCTCGTAACCCTTCCGTATCAGGGAGGAGTTAGCCCGGCATTGAGCCGGTCGACGTTCCAGTTGAAATACGGCTCGAGACACACCGGCGGCGTGTTTCTTCTGGTTGGATAGGCCAGAGGGTGTCGTAATGCAACCCTGTGATGGTGCGTAAACCTCCTTCCAGGGTGGTCAATCGATTGGGGCATCACGAACCACCTGTTCGGGTACTTGGCAGCGGAGCCGGATGGCGATGGGGGATTATCGGGACGGTAATCCATGTTTCTGGCCGAGCGTATGGCACTGGCCGCAACAAACGACCGAATAGCCGATTCGTGAAATATTCTCCCAACCCGAAAGCGGCCCAACCGACCCCATGAACTCATGACCCGTTACGATTATGAGCCTCTGAGAGCGTCGTGCCTGAGAATTCTGGATAATGGCAAGACGTGGTCAACCGAAAATATAAGAAAGCGTGTCGCCGCCGATCTCCTCATCCCCCTCTCTCTCACCAGCAACTGAGAACCGGGGAAAACGAACAGCTCACTTATCACAAGCGCATAGACCAGGCGCTTGCATGGAACAAAAATCTAACGTGTTGATATAGAATGATTTTTACTAAGTCGGATTTAACACAATTCTGGTATGGAAAAAGCGCAAAGATTTATCATGTTCCCTGCGCGTCAGCGCAGCGGGGCCCCGCTGTGAGAACTCCTAGCCACTTCCTATTTCCAGGCGAACCGGGGTTGGTCAAAGTGTGAGACCCGCGTCGGCTGTGCCCGGATGGCCACCTCCCGGAACTGATAGACAATGGACGCGGTCGGCGAGTACATGCGATGCCCAAGCGTCGGAAAATTGGAGCAAAGGACCGGGCGGCCTGCCTCCACTCCCGGCTCAAAGACAGGAATGGCATCGCTGTCCAGTTCATTGAACGGAAGATGGAACACCCGGTCGACTTCATCCGCACAGGGGGTCAACCCGTACGTCGAACCCAGCCAGAACACAATGGGCGTAATGCGGAATCTCGATCTCGTCGGGTAGTCATCCAGTCTCCCGATGATGCTCGATTCCTCCAGTTTCAGGCCCAGTTCCTCATGCAGTTCCCGGAGTGCAGCGACCTGCGGCGTCTCACCCGGATCAATTTTCCCACCCGGCAACGCGTATTGCCCCGAATGCCGGTTCAGCCTGACCGGTCTTCGCGTCAGCAGGATCCCGGGGATCGTAAAATCGTCCGGCGAACCCGCAACGACAACCGCGACTGCCGCATGGCGAAGGTCCGCGTTCTCGATCGAAACCGGCTTGAAGCGACGCAGGTTTTCCGTCAACCCGTCCCGCAGTTTGGTCGTGATAGTAAAATTTGCCATGACTGGATATTGGCCAATACTATTTCTCCCCGCCCCCGGTGTAAACTGCCATTTTCACACCGGCAGCACTCTCCCATTGGAGTTCCGCCGGACTGGCGGTCATGGAAAACCAGCCATCCGGGATGGTTTCCGGGTTCAACCCTGAACCGCCTGAATCAAGGCGGCGGTCTCTTCCCGGGTTGACGGCTTCAGGGGAGGCCGTACGTTTCGCCAGTGCCGGTCTTGACGCTCTGTTGCCAGCAGGCCTTTCATTGCGGGGATGGGCGCATACCTTTCCACCGCGTTTCGGTAGCGAATCATTCTTTCTTCTGCCCGCCCTAGATTGCCGCTTCGGGAACCGGTCGCGAGGTCATAAACCCGTCTGATGCCTGCCGGATTGGTGTTGCAGGTTGCCGAAATACAACCCATGGCACCGCAGGCAAGCCCCTCCCTGAGAAATCTTTCGGACCCGGGAAAGACTGCAATCTCCGGGGCGGCCTTCAGCACTGCCCGGGTATTTTCAAAATTTCCGGAACTGTCTTTGTAGGCCACCACGATTTCCGGGAATTCCGCCGCAAGCCGGCCGGCAAGCGCGGGCGAGAAACCCGTCACGGCCATCGGCGGGATGTGATACAGGCAGATCTTCAGCCCCGGATGGTTCACGGTATCAATCAGCCGGACAAAATACTGGTACAACCCGTCATCCCCGGCATCCCTGTAAAAAAACGGAGGCAGCGTCATGGCCGCCGCGCATCCCCGTTCGGCCACCTGTTTGCAAAGTAATCCGGTTTCGGGCAGATTGCACAACCCCGCCCCCGGCATCAGGCAGGCAGGATCAATTCCATGATCGATGAGGACATCCACCGCATGGAGGCGTTCCTGCACCGACATGCTCAAGGCCTCTCCCGTCGTTCCAAACGGGGAGATATAGTGAATCCCCTGTTCCAGCAACCAGCGGGCATGCTCCACATACAGGTCCGGCAGAAACCTGAGATGGTCATCAAAAGGAGTCAGGATGGGTGTGATGACCCCCGTGATCTTGGTGGTTGTCATCCGCTTTCGAACATGAGTGGAGTCGAATACTCCGTTTCCATCGGGGCGGGAGAGCGGAAAACCATCACCCGTACAGCAGCAGCAGGATGATTCCCGACAAAACGAGAAAAATACCGAGGCACTCGGGCAGGTTGACCTTTTCCCTGAAGTACAGGGTCGTTGCGATAAACGTGAAGATCAGCTCTGTTTGCCCAACGGCACGTACATAACTGGCTTTTTGCAGGGCGAATGCAGTAAACCAGCAGGCGGTTGCCACCGCCCCCGCCAATCCCGCCAGGGCGGCGAATTTCCAGTTCTTTATCAGCCGGGTCATTTCTCCGGGTTCCCGGATAATCAGGTAGCCCCCCATGATCAGGGTCTGAATGGACAGGGCGACCACCAGTGAAAACGCTGCGGCAATATAAAATGGCTGGTGATCCAGCGCAAGTGCCGCACCGCGGTAGCACATCGACGAAGCACCCAGGCAGCCGGCGCATGCAATTCCCGTCAGGGTCGCCTTGCTGAACACTCCGTCAAACAGGGCTTTGAGCGCAAGATTGTTTTGTCCCAATGACAGCGCAACCACTCCAACCGCAGACAGCCCGATCGCGAACACGGCAATGGGACGCAGGCTTTCTCCCAGAACCATGGCAGCCAGAATGGCCACCCAGACCACCTCAAGCTTGGAAAAGGTGGTTCCGACTGCAAAACTCTGAAATGAAAACATCCACAACAGAAAAACCGTAAACAGGATCTGAAAAACCCCTCCCACCAGACAGAAGAGTAAAAACACGGAGTTGGATTGGGGCAGCGGCATATCCCAGGCGAGGTGCAACACCAGCAGGTAAGCCAGGGCCACCGGAAGAGCATAGAAGAATCTCGAATAGGCAGCCCCCTGATTGGACAGGCGTCCCTTCAGCTGTTTTTGCACCACTGAACGGAGATTCTGAAAAAATCCGGCCGCAATGGTCACTGGAATCCAAAGCTCAATCATGGCCGTCCCGGGGATACGATGCTGCGGGAGTTGGTGCTGGCATTTCGAAGGTCAGGTCCGCTCCGCAGCCTTCAAGAGACCCTGGTTGTCATGGATTGAACGGCCGTCACCCCCTGGGGCCGGGCAATGCGGACGGGGACCGCCGCCATTTTTCCCGGCAGAGTCGGCTTTCCAGGCACCCGGCTACTGGCCGACAGTGCGGGACCGGTCCGCATATTCATCCATTTTCCGGCGAACGGGGTCCAGCACTTCCCGGTGAAGCAGATTCCCAACGAGGAGAGCCACATTGATCCGGTAGAATCCAATTTGTTCTGGGGAAAGTGGCATCGGGCATTCTCCGGCATGGCAATCCATTAAATTCTATGTGAACGGCGAGGAGTACTCAAATCATTTTTGTCTGCAGGGTCGCAAGCCAATGCCTGTCCGGTTGGGCAGCAGGCCGTTCATTGGCCTGAAACCGGGCTGCCCGATCTGGGAATGGGACAGGCAATGCCCGGAAAGACCGGGGTACCGGGGGTTCACCCGCCCTGCTGCCAGCGCCACCGCTTTCGGGTTGCCGACTACGTCGAACGGATGCCGCTTAGCGGACAGCACTGCAGGCCTGCGTACGCTTTGGCCTGCAAGCGCTCTCCGTCAATGACCATCTTGATGTGATTGATTCCCATGTACAGCCGGTACGCCCCGTCCGGCCCGTAGATATTGTTGCACTTGGGCCAGGACAAAAGCCCCTCGGCTTTCTCCGGCAGGCACAATGACCGATCAACCAGGTGCCCGGTCAGTCCACGCCAGTCCGCCCCGGTCGTTGTGAGCCAGGTCGAAAGCAGTGCCGGATAACCGGCACCCAAAACGGTCGTCGGGTACATTTCAAAACCCAGTCGCGGCAAGGCCCCGTCCTCGGTGACATCGAACGCGATCATGAAGCGTTCGGACACATCCCGCATTCCAGACAGCAGGCGGGATACCGCCGGCATCGACCCCGGCCACTCGATCCGGTCGAGAAATGCCTCCACTTGGTGCGCTGCAACTTCCGCGACAACCAACCGGACGAACCTTGGCACGCGTTCCGGAGCCGCGGCGGCGAAAACGGCCACCGCATTGGGAGGCAATGCGGCGAATGCGCGGGTCAATGCGCGATGCTCATGGCCATTCTCCCCCCCGAGAATACTCCCGAGTGTTTTGGCAAGCCGGTCCGGATGGAACGTTTCACCGCCGGATAAAAACCGGGTTCCGGGTCGTACATACACCGCGGGCGCAGCCTGCCGTCCTTCGGGGATGCCAATAATATCGTATGCCAGCATCAGCCAGTCGTCGGCCCTGGACCAGTCGGCCAGATAGGTGCCCAGCCAGGCTTCGGTGGAGGTTGCCGCCGCTTCACGGTTGACCAGGAAGTGCCGGACAACCGGCCCCGGAGTCACTGCGACGGAAAAATCCGCAGCAGGCAGCGGATCGTCCAGTTTCAGTTCGAATCCGCACAGGCCGGCGGCGGCGGCAGCTGGAAGGTCTCCGATCCGTCCAAGCAGCCGGTCCCACCCCCGTCCGGCGAGCAGGGAGCCGGGTATACGCGGCCGCAATGACTGCATCAGGCCCTGAAGTTGGGTCATCGTGTTCTTCCCGGCAACTGCACTAGACCGGGGGCCGCCTGGCGATGATTTCTCCCCATACGACCGGCAGGTTCGAAAAAGTACGAAAACGTGGAAGACCGAACTCGGCCTCTCTGGGCTTGGTGATCACCAATGGCGTGATGTTCAGGGCCCACAGGCTTGAAAAACCGCTTGCCTTGAGTGCCGAGACCACCTGTGTCATGGTCGGAATCCCGCAAACAGTGATTCGACGAAATTCCGCCATTTCCTCGGCCTCCACTGCGCTCAATTCACCTTCCCGGCAAAACACATCCTTGATGTATATGCTACCGCCCACCCTCAACACTCTGGCTATTTCTGAAAAAAGCAACTTGAACTGAAGAGAATATCCGGCAGACTCAAGAAAGAGAACCCGGTCGAACATGCCATCAGGGAATGGCAGTTCATGATAGTCGCCGATGTGGACATGCACCCGGTCGCTGACTGGCGAGTTGTCAATCAGGCGCTGGGCAATCTTCGCCTGGTACGGAGAGATCGTGATACCGTGAATCTCAAGATCGGGGATATGTGTGGCGGCGTACAGGCACGGTCCGCCGACACCGCATCCGGCGTCCAGCACCACCTCACCGCTTTGCAATCCGGCCCGACTCAGAAAAGCATGGTTACTGGCCTCCAACGAATAACCGTCGAAATCGGGCGTACGAAATACTCCAGCCTGGATGGTCGTTCCGAACTCCAGGTAATAATCCGTCAATTCTTCCCAGTAGCGGATCACATCGTCCCGCTGCCGCAATACATCCACTGGCTTTTTTTCGGTATCATGGTTCATGGTCGGTCATGCCTTTATGTTTCTGTTGCCGCCATGTGGCGGAAGGGGGTCCCGGCTCCGGGTTGACCGTCTCCCGCGGACCCGCACCAGTCAAGCATCTCTTCGTGACACCAGTCCGAGACCGAACCGTCACGGCGAAGCGTCGGCACACTGGCCTTGAATCGCGCCTTCCTGCTGGCCCGCTGTGTGTCCCGCTCCGGGAAAACTGCCAGCACCCGGGCCTCAATGGTCTGCCGCAGCGGCGCCTCCGCCGGCGTTTCCGGGTCCTCGAAAGCAGTGTGAAAGCTCGCGCGCAAAGCAGCATTTTCCTGGCGGGTGTCGTACTGCTTGAAGACCAGTACTTCACCCGGTCTCATACGCGGAAAGTAATACCAGGCCTGGGTTGCATTGTGAATCAAACGGCAGTCCACCAGGCGCGTTCGCGGCTCGGTCCTGCGCCAGGCATCGGCGTATACGATATCCCTCGCCGCAACCGTCCCGGTGTCGCACAGCGCCAGCGGCATCCCCGTGATCACCTGTCCGGGGTCCGTTCCGCACCAGACATTGAAAATCGCGAAATGATGCCTGCCCGACGGCGCCTGCACCACGTCTTCCACATAGGGGCATACATCGGCATGGACCGAACGTGCATAGGATTCGGCGCCGGCAAAACCGGTACGGAACTCGTGCTGCACGGTCCGGGCGTCCGCACATCCGGTCGCGGCCTGGACCAGTGTGGCACAATATTCGTAAAAGCGGTGAGTCACGAGTTCCCGATCGCTGAAATCCGGTTGAACGGGCAACTCAAACAGTTCGAATCCCTCGCATTCGAGTGCGGGAGGATGCGCCTTCATTCTGGCGTCATGAATGCGAATCCGCTGGCGAACGAACATCTCCCGCCGCCGGGCCAGATCCGTACGGGCCAAGGGCGGCAGGCGGAAGCCCCGGTGTTTCGGATTGACGAATAGAGCCTCCGCTACGACAAAGGGCGTGTTGATCAGCAGGCTGTCGAACAGTCCCATCGTCATCACGTCATTTGCCGCAGGGCCAGGTCACGAAACGGTCCGTCCACTGCAAGCAGTTCATCGAAATTGCCGGTTTGTGCGACCCTGCCGTGCTTGAGTACGTAGATCCGGTTCGCCCTGCGGATGGTGGACAGGCGATGCGCAATGACAAAACGCGTACAGGTGGCATTCTCGATACACTGCATGGTCTTGGCCTGACTCCCGGTATCCAGCGAGCTGGTCGGCTCATCCAGAAAGAGGATGCGGGGCGCGTGCACCAGCGCGGCGGCTATGCGGATGCGCTGGCTTTGCCCACCGGAAAAAGTCGCTGAATTCTCGCCCACAGTGGTGTACATGCCCATCGGCATGGCACGGATATCCTCTTCCACGGCAGCCATGCGGGCGGCCTCCCAGGCATCATCTACAGTAAGGCGGTCGTCAACGCCGGTGATGTTCTGCAGGATATTGCCCTGCTGGAGTAAACCATCCTGCATGACCACGCCAATCTGCGCACGCACCGCGCCAAGATCGAGCTGGACCAGGTCCTGTCCATCGTAATACACCGCGCCTGACGATGGCGTTTCCAGTCCCAGCGCCAACCGGAACACGGTGCTTTTCCCGGCACCGGATTCACCCACGATCGCGACGAACTCGCCGGGTTTCGCATGGATCGTGACATCCTGCAGCACATCTCCCCCTCCCTGGAAGTAGCCGAAACTCACCTGGTCGAGGAGGATTTGTCCCGCCAGCTTGCGACGTCCACCGTGCCGGGAACCGGCATCCGCCGGACTTGCGAGTATGGGCTCAACCTGCCTGCACGCCGGTGCAATTAACGCCATCGCCCGTACCGAGTTTCCCAGGGTAATCATCGACATGCTGAAAACCATGGCTGCAGTATGCACCGCAATGAAGCTGGCAGTTTCCAGCCCGCCGCCACGCCAAACGACTACCGCGAACAGGATTGCACTGGCCAGGGCGGGCGCGGCGGCGCTGAAGGCGGCAAGATATTCGCTGAGGGCGGACAACCTGACCTCCGCCTGTTTCTGTTCACGGTACTGTTCCGCCCAAACGGTGAAGGCCGAGTCTTCCGCGCCTGCTGTACGCAATTTCGAAATGCCGCTGAGAAACTGGTGGATGTTTCCGGCAAGTTGCCGTGAAACTGCCAGATGATGGCGCTGGGGTTCGATATGGAGAATACAGGATATGACTGTCCCGGCAAGGGCAAGTGTGCAGAAACAGGCAACCGCCAGACCCAGGCTGACATCATAAAAGAACAACAGTCCCAAGGCGGGCAGCAGAAACAGGCTGGACAGCACTCCGTCGGCGGTGACCCCTGAAACATGATCACGGATATCCTGAAATACCATGGATCTGGCCGCCAGCTCACCGGCGCTGTAGCGACGAAAGAAATCGGGCCGCAGCCGCAGTAAACGGTCCCACACCACGGTACCGAGTCGTGCGGCCAGGCGTCCCTCCAACCGCATCAGGGCGGTACCGCGCAGCACATGGAACAGGGCCGAGACAAAGGCGAGTCCTGTCAGCAAGGCGGATAACTGGAACAGGCCTGCCGCATCGCCGCCGGGAATCACCGTTCCGATCAGCAGGTTGATGGCAACGACCGGCGCCAGGGCCAACGCTCCGGCACCCAGACCCATGATCAGCAACCAGCTGACGTCGGGCGCCAGCATGGTGCCGGCCACCCGGAACAGGTCGCCCAGGCCCGCGACGCCTTCTCCAGGCAACCGCGGATACAGCATGCAGACATCCTGCAGCTGATGGGCGGAATTGGCATCCGCCCGGGTGGACCCGCCCGTCGCCGGATCCACGATCCGGTAATGGCCGGCAAGACCGGGCATCAGCACCACGGGCTGCTTGTCGGCACGGCGAAAAGCCAGCATGGCACCGCTGTCTCCAAGCCACCAGCGGTCTTCCGCGGCAAGCCGTACCCGTCGTACGCGTACTCCGGAAGCCTCGCAAAAATCATGCAGGTCCGGCTCAGTCCTGCCGGTTGCATCCGGGATTCGGATTTCCAGTCCCTCGCGTTTGCCAATGATCCCCAGTGCTTTCCCAAGCAAGGTCTCCCTGCCCGCATGCTCCGGGTCCCGATCCGTCAGCGTCGCCAGACTTGCCCTGGCGCGAATCTTTGCGCGGCGGCGCTGGGAGGTTTGCGCAACTTGCAGGTTCGCTTCGTCAACCAGCAACAGGCGGCGGTTCAGCGACTCGGCACTGAGGGCCAGACGATGGAATTCCGGCAGTGCCCGGGTGAGCAGTCTGTCGATACCAAGATCGCTGGTGGACATGCAGGCAAGCCCTTCCGTTGCGTGAATCCTGATCCAGGAGTCACCGGTAACCGGCATCATTCCCACCCCTGTCCCGGCATCCACCACATCGAGAAAAGTGGCGTCCAGCGCATCGGCGACGACCCACTTTACGCCCTGGTCCGCCGACACAATCCCGGTTTCCACTGGGTTCCCGGAGGACAGCCGGAACCCGATGCGTGGATGTCCCTCCATTCCACGTGCCACGGAAGATGCGAGACTCTCGATCCAGCAGTCTGTTTGTGCCATCAGCTCGCGCAAGAGTGAGTCGGCACAGTTCGGCTGCGCCAGCGCCGTGAGCAAGCTGTCCCGGGAGAGGACCCGCAACCGGGTTCCTTCCAGACCCTTGGCAAACAGTCTCAGGGAATGGCCATCCTCGGCGACACCGAATGCCAGATGGCCCGGTTCGAGGCGCATGACGTGCCGGAAGGGTGACTGCATGCCATCGCCATCGAACTCGGCAGCCAGCACATCAACCGCGCCACGCTCGACCAGCCAGACGACGCTGGCATCGTTCATGCGGATCGGACGGTTTGCCGACGCGTTGCGGACTTCTCCATTCGCCGTGGCGAAGTCCGCGAGTGCCTCTGCGCCTGTCTGCTCACTCGCCATGAAACAATCCGTGGTAGATGCTGCCTTCGACATAGAGTTCCTCGTGAGTCCCCTCTTCCATGATGCGCCCACGATCAATCACGATAATCCGGTCGGCATCACGAATCGTGCTCAAACGATGAGCGATGATCAGGCAGGAACAGCCGCGACGGCGGACCCGGTCATCGATCAGCAATTCGGTGGTCCCATCGAGTGCACTCGTCGCCTCATCGAGAATCAGCACCGAAGGATTGTTGACCAGGGCCCTGGCGATCTCCAGCCGCTGCCGCTGCCCACCACTGAAGTTGCGTCCTCCTTCCTCGATATTCGACTCATAGCCCGTAGCACGGCCCATGATTTCATCGTGAATGGCCGCATCCTGGGCGGCGGCCGTCAGGAACTGATCCGGGGTGGTGGCATCCCACATCGTCAGATTGTCCCGTATGGTGGCCACGAACAGGACCGGGTGCTGGTCAACGATGGCCACGGACCGGGAGAACACTTCCCGGGGTATTTCCGCCAAAGGCCGGCCATCGTACAGAACCTCTCCAGACCACGGCTGGTGCAGTCCAGCGGCCAGCCGCGCGACAGTGGACTTCCCCGACCCGCTCGGCCCGACGATGGCCACGCGCTGGCCGGGCTCGACAAGCAGATTGAAGTCCTGGATCAGTGGCGTTCGATTTTGCTGGAAACCGAAGGTGGCGCCACGAATTTCCAGGCGTCCAACCAGACGCAAGCGACCGTCCAGGGCCACCACTCCGCGTTGCTGGAGGGGGTGGGTACCATCATCCGGATTCGAGAGAGCATCCCGCGGCGAATTGAAAATGTCGTCCATCCTCGCAATATCCGCCTCCAGGGTTTCAAGCAGGTCGGAAAACTGGGCGATCCGGGCGACCGGGTGGATGAAATTGCCGGCCAGAACATAAAAGCCCATCAAGGCACCAATCGTCATCTCGCCTGCCATGAGCTGCCAGCCGCCAATCCCGAACACCAGGGCCGCGACCAGTATCTGGAACAATCCGGGCAGTGATGCGGCCACGTGGCCAAGTTCCACAAATTCCTGCCGTGCATTGAGTTCACGGGCCTGTCTGCCGCTCCAGCGGGAAAAGAAATCGTTGTCCCGGGCTGTCGCCTGCAGAGATTCAATCATCTTGATCCCTACAACACTCGTCCCGGCTAGCATGCCCTGTTCCCGCCTCAGCCGGTGATTGTGGTTCCGGCGCAAGCCGGTCAATACCTGGATCATGAGCATGCAAAGGATTCCCAGGCTCAAAACGGCCAGTGCCAGCAACGCATGAAAGTAAAGCATGACCCCCAGAAAAGCAGCACTCATGACCAGGTCGACGGCCAACCGTCCGAGTTGTCCGGCACCGATTTCGGCAACCTGATCGATCAGGCGCATGCGCATGGCGAGATCACCGGCAAAGCGGTGGGCAAAAAACCTCATGGGAAGCTGCAACAGCCGATCCAGATAACGGTCAGACTGGTTTATCGACAGTCGCAGGACGAGTTCCCGCAGCGCGCGCAATTGGAGCCAGGTCAGCAGCCAGGTCAGGACGCCGACGGCCAGCATCGCTGCAGACAGCAGCAAACCCGGGTCCGAATGGCCGGCCACCAGCACGCGGTCCACGAACAGGGCGAGCAGAACCGGCAGGGCCAGCGAAACCAGCGCCAGCAACAGACCATAGGACACCGCCCGCGCCATCAGGGAACGGTGGCCCCGCAGCCATGGCCACAAGCGACGGATGATGCCCGGGGGTTCCCCGGTGGTACTGAAGTCGGGACCCGGTTTCAGTACGAGCCCTACCCCGGTGTAATCGCGATTGAAGACATCCGCACCAACCACGCGATGACCCTGGGCGGGATCGTTCAGATAGAACCGGCCGCGATCGATCCGTTCCAGGACGACAAAATGATTGAATCCCCAGAACAGGATCATCGGCAAGGGCAGCTTTGACAATTGCCGGACCTGGCTGCTGCGGCCAGTGGCCGTCATTCCATATTTGCGGGCGGCCAGCGCGATGTCTTCGAGATTGGAGCCATCCCGCCCCACACGGCAATCCTCACGCAGTTGTTCCAGCGATTGCCAGCATCCGTAATGGGAAAGGACGATCCCCAAGCAGGCAGCACCGCAGTCGGTGTCCTCCAACTGCATGTACAAGGGAGTCAGGCGGCGGCGCCGCCAAGAATGGGAGAACAAGGAAATATCGCGACGCTGTCAGTGCTGCCACCGGTGCCGAAATCAGGCCACAAACACCCCCCAGACAACCAGAACGAGCAACAGGGCCAGCAGCGCGGTCCGAAATATTCGTTCGCGCGGCGCCGTTACCCGCAACAAATCGTCAAGCGTCTCCGGTTGCGCATTACGGATCAGCGCTTCCCTGCGAAAGATGGTCCTGTTCCGGGTAGCCATAAACGGCCCCAGCACACCACAATGCGATCAGCCGTTTTTGCCGATCCGATTACCAGGAATCTCCGCCTGGCGCGAAACCTCCGGCTACATCGCGCAGTTCCTGATCGGAGAGACTACCGCCTGCCGGTGGCAAGACCAGATGAAAATCGGTAGAGCTCTCCTCGTGGACATGAACCGTAAAGGACTCCGGGACCGTCAATCCAGTCTCATCCTTGATTGCGCCTCTCGGGTCTTTGAGAAGCCGGACACGGAATTCCTCGTCCTCATCCACTCTCGCCCGAAGCTGTGTTTCAATCTCTGCTGCTGTCTGCATGTTATCACCCCCGTTAATTTAATGATCAAGTACCTTGTCGGCTATTGTACAGAATACTACCGGAACATGGCAATACCAGAGTTTGCGGTCTGTTAGGAACAAATAGACTTGTCCGGTTCTGTAGCACATGGATTGTCCGCTTTAGTCTTGATGCCACGGCGGACGTTACGCGGCGACCTTTGCATAGTCTACCATCAACTGACCCCGGTCATCGTGCTTTGTTCCATCATCCGGCCTTTTGGCTGGTTGGGTGGGCGTGCCGGAGCCAGGCCGGGAATTCCGGACCAGGTTGGCGGGCATCACGTCATCAGATGGGACCGGTTCGCAACCACCTGGTGCAAGCCATACCGGGCAGTTCTGTTAGGAGTTCATGGCCTGACCGGTCATGGCCGTCAATCACCCGGGTCCCCTCGGCGTCTTCACCAGGGTCCGGCGGTCTGGATACGGGACCACCGTACCGTTCAGGAGTTTCAGCCTCTCCACCACGCCGGGAACCCGCCATCCTTTTGCCGCCACGGGTCCAATTCCGCCTGTTCCTCCCCTTGTCATGTATAATCCGCCTCCTGAACTGTCAACTGAACTGGGTTTTTGGACGCACTCTTCACAGCGACATCCGAAGCGCTGTCACTACTGGTTTCCGGGGACGCCGCCCTGTGGGAAATCGTTGGAATATCGTTTAAAGTGTCCAGTACAGCTATCCTGCTTGCCTGTCCCATTGCCCTGGTGCTGGCCTTTATCCTTGCCTATTTCAGTTTTCCGGGCAGACGCCTGTTGCTGTCTGTATTCAACACCCTGTTGGCGTTTCCGGCTGTCGTAATCGGGCTGCTGGTCTATCTTCTCCTTTCCAACCAGGGCCCGTTAGGCGACTGGAAACTGCTGTTTACCCAGTCTGCGATGGTCATTGCCCAGTTTTTGCTCAGCTTTCCGATTTTGATTGCCATGAGCCATTCAGCTTTCCAGGCCGCAGACCAGCGCGCCTGGGAGACCTCCAGGACCCTGGGAAATTCCGTGTTGAAAACCTTCCTGTTGATCGTAAATGAAGTAAAATTCGGTCTCTTTGCAGCGGTTCTTGCGGGCTTTGGACGAATCATCGCGGAAGTGGGAGCCTCGATGATGGTGGGCGGAAACATTTTGCATTACACCCGAAACATCCCCACCGCCATTGCACTCCAAACCAGCAAGGGCGAGTTTGCCCAGGGGATCGCACTGGGGATCGTGTTGATTCTTCTTGCATTTATCCTGAATGTGTTGCTCCAATACTTTCAGGGAAAGGGCAGATTGGCATGATGGCAAAGCGGGCCGTACTCCGGTTCAACGGGATCAACAAGTCCTTTCCGGGATCCCACCTGCTGGAAGACATCAGTATTGCCCTGCGGCCCGGGTCTGTCATGACGCTGACGGGCGACAACGGCACCGGCAAGACAACCCTGCTGCGAATCCTCGCGGGACTGGAAAAACCGGATTCAGGCCAGGTGGATTTCGGAGGCGGCTTCCGCAACTGGAAACAGTCACGGAAGGAATTGCTTGCCAGCACCATGTACCTGCATCAACACCCCTATATGTTCCGGGGGACGGTTTTCAGGAACCTTGAATTGTGCCTGCCCAGGCTGTTCAGGAAACAGGAGGTGTATGAAAAGGTCAACCAGGCCCTGGAATGGGGAATGCTGACACGCTACGCATTCCATAATGCGAAAACCCTGTCGGGAGGCCAGCAGCAACGCGTATCCCTGGCAAGGGCCTGGTTACGGCAGTCCTCCTACTTGTTTCTGGATGAGCCCACTGCCAATCTGGATACGCATTCAAGCAGCCGGACGCTGGAATTGCTGGGCCAGCTGAAGCACTCCAATGTATCGATCGTCATCTGCAGTCATCACAGCCATTACTTTGAGCAGATTTCGGAGCGGACCATGGAGCTGGTTGACCGGAAACTGGTGGAGACCCGCCAGGACCGCCTTTCCGACAAGGTGGCCCGTATCCACCAAATGAAACCCCTTGGCGGTCTCGCCAGCTGACATGGGGTCCCGGCATGCTGAAAAGATTACGGGGCTGGTCTTGGCCGGGGGGAGAGCCCGGCGAATGCAGGGTCTGGACAAGGGACTGGTCCAGTTCCATGGCACGGCCATGGTACAACATGTCTGCGAGCAGCTGGACCCACAATGCCGGGAACTGATGATCAGTGCAAACCGGAATCACGATGCGTACGCGCAATTCGGCTACCCGGTGATTGCCGATGCGTTGACGGGATATCAGGGGCCGCTGGCCGGCATGCTGGCGGGCCTCAGCAGAACCGAAACATCCTGGATGGTTACAGCGCCCTGTGACGGTCCCTGTGTGGCGGTCGACTACGTATCGCGAATGTACCGTGCCGTGATGGAGAATCGCCACAGCCTGGCCGTGGCTTTCTGCAACGAGCGGCTGCAACCCGTATATGCCCTGATCCATCGAGACCTGGAACCCCATCTTCGGGACCACCTCGGAACCGGCCGCCGGAAAATCGACGGCTGGTATGCACTCCTCGACCATTCCGTGGTGGATTTTTCCGAAGAGCCCGACATGTTCGAGAATGTGAATACCCCTGAGCAGCTCCGGCAACTGGAGGGAAAGAACGGATTCGCTAGGCAAATACGACGGTAATCCGGCGGTTTTGCTTCCCCTTGTTTTTAATGCTTTCCACCCTGACTGCCCCGATTTCCCCACTGTTGGCGACATGAGTGCCGCCACATGGCTGCAGGTCGGCCTCACCGAACCGGACCAGCCGTACCCGTCCACTGCCCATGGGCGGCTTCACCGACATGGTCCGGATCAATTCCGGCTGCTGCGCCATTTCTGCATCGGTAATCCAACTGAGCGTCATGGGATGGTTCTGCTGTATGATATCGTTCAATTGCCGCTCCAGGTCCTCTTTTCGGGGCGGGTCCGGTAAATTGAAATCAAGTCGGCCGCTGCCATCACGTATCGAGCCCCCGGTGACCGGTGCCGGCACTGCCACGCACAACATATGCATGCAGCTGTGCATGCGCATCAACCGGTATCTGCGGCCCCAGTCGATGGTCAGGGTGACCGGTTCCCCGACAGCGGGCCACTCCACGCCTTCGCCCGGGACGTGAATCAGGGCCCCCTCATCCCGGTCCTGGTAGCAGTCCACAATGTCGATTTCCTCCCGGTCGGGGCGAATGAGCACTCCCTGGTCCCCGGGCTGTCCGCCTCCCATGGGGTAAAACACCGTCTGGTCGACACAGACCCCCCGGTGGTTGACTGCGGTGACAATCGCCTCGCAGGATTTCAGGTAGCCGTCTTCTCTAAACAGTTCTGTAGTCATAGTCATTCCGGTTTTTCAGTGATCGCCTGCGACGATGGATTCATAGATTTTCTGTCGGACCAGTTCGGCCACTTCCACCGCGACCAGCCCCTCTTCGCCCCGGACCAAAGGTTCTTTCCCTTCATGGATACATTCAATAAAATGTGCAAGTTCCGCATTGAGCGGCAATTGCGGGACCACATCAATCCTGGAATGCTCCAACTCCGGGTAGCTGTCCCCGTGTGTGACTTCCTTTGCCCGGATTTCCTCAAGTTGCTGGTTGGCAAAATTGAGGCCAAGGTATCGATTTTCCGAAAATACCCGGATTCTCCGGAATGGTTCCCGCGAAACCCGGCTGGCGGTGACGTTGGCCACCGCGCCATTCTCAAATTCCAGCCTTGCATTGGCAATATCCACAACATCCGTGACGACCCGGGTTCCCGATGCGGAAACGTTCCGGAGTTCTGAATCCACCAGGGTAAGCACGATATCGATGTCATGGATCATCAAATCCGTGACCACATCGACATCCGTCGCCCGTTCGACAAACTCTCCCAGGCGGTGGCATTCAATAAACCGGGGATTCTCGGCCAATTCGGCAAGCTTCATCACACCGGCATTGAATCTCTCGAGATGACCGATTTGAAGAATGGCACGACTTTGTTTTGCAAAGGCGACCACCCGGGCACTTTCCTTCACACTCGGTGCGATGGGCTTTTCCAGCATGGTGTGTATTCCCGCCTCAAGAAACGGGCGCGACACCTCAAGGTGTGCACTGGTCGGCACGACAATGCTGACCGCATCCACACGGTTCAGGAGACCACCGGCGCTGGTCAGTCCTTCACACCCATACCGGCCGGCGGTTTCCGCCGCTGCCGTCTCGTCGATATCCACCACGGCAACCAGTTCCACCCCTTCCATTTCATGATAGATTTTCGCGTGTATTTTGCCGAGATACCCGACTCCGATCACTGCGACACGTACGGGCTTAAACATCTGTCATTTCGGCGATTGGGAAAATGGGTAGTGTAGTCGGTAATGCATGAAGAGCACAGGGCAAACTGCCCGGCAGGGAAGGCAGCGGTCTGCCTGCAAGATGCCCGGTGTGCCGGGTGGAACCGTCCGAATCCGAATGCATCATGCAGTGAGCACCCGCTCCTGCCGCGGCACCGCTGAAAACCAATGACCGGTTTTTTCCACGCAACTCATCGGGCAACTGTGCACTGCCGATGAAATCACTTCGATGGCCTGCTCCCTGGGGTAGCCCTTGCGCCAGGCCAGTATGACGTCCCGACTGGGTGATATGTCGCGAAACCTCCTGATGGACAGCAGGCGTCGTGAATACTCTTCGGCTCCGGCTGCGCTGCATGGCAGAACCGTGATGCCCACCCCGCTTGCTACCATGTGACGAATGGTTTCAATTGAGCCGCTTTCAAGGGAACGCTGCAGGTCATCCTGTCCCCCGCTTGCCCGGCAACTCGGGCAGGCCTGCAGCACCTGGTCCCGGAAGCAGTTCCCGGGACCCAGCAGCAGGACCGTTTCCGTTTCCAGTTCGGTGGACCTGATCGAATCCTTCTGTGCCCAGGGATGGGACAGGGAGACCACCACCACGAACGGCTCCCGGTACAGGACCCGGGTGTACAGGCCCGGTTCTTCAAACGGATTGGACACAATAATGGCATCCAGGCTCCCCTGCTTTAACTTGGCTCTCAGGGTGGCCGTGAACCCTTCTTCCACAATGATCGGCATTTCGGGAGCCTGGTCCCTCAGTATGGGAATAAGATGGGGCAGCAGATAAGGTCCAATCGTAAAAATGACTCCGATACGCAGCGGCTCCACAAACTGTTCATCACCGGCCTGGGCGATTTGCCTGACCCGGTCCGCGGACTCCAGCACCTGCTGGGCCTGTGCCACGATCCGCTTGCCTATGGAGGTCAAGAGCACCTCGCTGGTGCTGCGTTCAAACAGCGTCACGTCCAGCTCCTCCTCCAGTTTTTTTACGGCCACGCTCAAGGTCGGTTGACTGACGAAACAGGACTGGGATGCGCGCCCGAAATGTCGTTCCCTGGCGACGGCCACGATATACTTCAATTCAGTCAGCGTCATGTGCAGGCGTGCACTGCTGTGCATTCGTCGGCTGGCAGGTCCGGCAGCCGCCACGCTGCGCGCCACGGACCACCCGGACCGGAACACCACAACATCAGTGGAACGAGTCCAGATCGCAGGCCAGGGACTGTGCGATGTTGGCCGGTAACGGTCCCGTCTCGTGATGATAGTTTTCGTGCTCCACACCCATTGAAATTTCAACCCCGGTTCTGGCTGCATGGACCATCTCCGCAGAGAGCTCGAATCGAAGGAAATGAACCGCTGACGTTTTTTCATCGGTCTCGCGGACCAGGTCTTCATTGGCAATCGGGTATACCTTTTCCAGTTTGCCCAGCCGTACCCAGACTGCTCTTTCAATGCCGATCAGCCGGGACAGGGCATGCCGGCGCACCTGTTCATCCTCATACTCAATCATAAAGGTCGCTTTCCAGTTCGTACCGTCCGGGATCAGCGGATTGTAGGCTTCCAGTTCTTCTTCAATCCCGTCGGCTTCGAAAATTTTCTCAATCCGCAGTATTTCCTGGATCTGGTATTGCATCGTCATCCGGTCCTCGAAATACAACCGGGCATTCGGCCCGATTGCAACCTGGCGGTTTCGCTTGTGCGCCATCACCTGCTCACGATAGCCCGGTCGACGTTCGGCATATTGTTCCAGGGACATCAAATCGGATTTCTTCAGTTGGTTCATTGCAGTTTTTCCGTTGGAAACAAACAGTACACTAAATCCCGTAAGCCTGTCTCATCAGGGAAATGGGGTGCTCTGTCGTGGAACCGTCCCCGCGGGCATGTTCAATGAACCGGCCCGCCATCGGACAGTCGCTACCGTAATGGTCGGCATCAAGCTGGTTGATCCGGTTGACGACCGGGCGGGCGATTTTCCGTGCCGTTTCATAGAACCGGCTTTTGACACCGTAGGTCCCGTCATGACCGGAACAGCGCTCAATCGCGGTCACTTCGGTACCCGGGATAAGCTGCAGACAGTCCCGGGTCTTCAACCCTATTTTCTGGACCCGCTGGTGACAGGCGACGTGATAGGCCACCTTCCCCAGAGAATGCTGGAATTCGGTTTTCAGCTGCCCTCCCCGGTGCCGGAGCATCAGGTACTCGAAGGGGTCATAAATCGCCCTGGATACCTTCACGACCTCCCCGTCGTCCGGAAACATGAGCGGCAACTCCTGGCGAAACATCAGTACACAGGACGGTACCGGCGCCATGATGTCCCAGCCCTGGTCCACCATCGCTGCCAGCACGGGGACATTGGCCTCTTTTGCCCTGGCCACGGATGCCAGGTCTCCGAGTTCCAGCTTGGGCATGCCACAGCATTGTTCCCGGTTCACCAAGGCGACTTCCAGGTCATTGTGCCGCAAAACGGAGATCAAGTCCTCACCAAGGTCGGGAGCATTGTAGTTTCCATAGCAGGTGGCGAATATGGCGACCCGCCCGGTGGTTTTCCCCGCCGGCCGAATGGTTGCCCCGGGATTTTTTCCGCCGGTCCGCCGGATCCGCTTGCGCAGGGTCCGGCTGTGATATTCCGGGAGGCTGGCATCCGGATGCACTCCGAGCACCTTGTCCAGCACTTTTCGAACGGGCCGGGTTTTGTTGGCCGTGTTCACCGCGTTCACCACTACCGGAATGCCCGCAAGGCCGCCCACTGCATCGGTGGATGAAAGGATTTTTTCGCTCGGTTTGATCCTGCCCTGTTTGAATTTGGTCGCCTTGGCACGTAGCATCAGATGGGGGAAGTCGATATTCCATTCATGCGGCGGGATATAGGGGCACTTGGTCTGATAACACAGGTCGCACAGATAACACTGGTCCACCACCTTCCAGTAATCCTGTTTGTCCACACCATCGAC